>JBDLVD010000031.1:0-16698 GCA_039804965.1 Pseudomonadota bacterium | reverse complement strand
TCCAGCGCCCATGTCAGGATCGCCTGTTCCCATTCGTGATCGTGGAACAGCAACACCACCGCCGTCCACGCATCGGCCACCAGCCCTTGCGGCCGCCGGCCCAACGCCAGCGCCGCATCATCGCCGATGGCGTGACATTCCACCGTCACCCCGGCGGCGGCGGCAATGGCTGCAAGCGCGGACAGTTCCGGCCCTTCCCCCAGCAGCAGCAGGCGCAGCGGCGGGATGTAGCGGCGTTGCAGCAGCAACCAGTCCGGCCCCGGCAGATCGAGCGCGCCCGCTTCCCGCGCATCCAGCCGTGCAACCACGGCAGCGCACAGATCGCGATCCGGCGCAGGTTCGATCAGGATATCCAGCCCGCTGCCGCAGGGCAGGCGGAAATCGATCAGCGGTGATCCGGCCCCGAACCGGCGCACGAAAGGGTCGGTTCCGACGGCCTCCAGCACTTCGCGCGCCAGCTGCCGTTCCAGACAGCCGTCGGCCAGACTGCCGGTAATCGATCCATCCGGCCCCACGGCCAGTTGCGCCCCTAGCCGGCGGGAAAAGCTGCCTTCGATGCCGACGATGGTGCACAGGCCCACACCATCGGCGCAGGCCGCGCGCAGGGCTGCACGGTCATCATTCCAGGCAGGCGTGGCAGGCATCCGTGGCTCAGGCCTTGGGCGCGACGCAGGCGAAGCTGGCCGCGTCGGCAGGATCGCCCACGCCCTTGTATTGCGCATATTGCGGATAGGCACACAACGGTCGGGCCATCGGCGCCCGCGGCGGGGCAGCGGGCGCGCCGGGGAAACCCTGCACCGTGGCCGGGCGGCTGGCGGCGATCCGTTCCGGCGCCTTGCCGCTGGCGGCCCAGCTTTCCATCACGCCCAGCGTGTCGAAATCGGATGCGCCTTCACCGCCCGAACAGTGATCCATACCCGGCACCATGAACAACCGCAGCTGATCCTGCGCCTGTTGCCCGGGCAAATCGGCGAGCAGACCGCGATAGAAGGCGATCGAATTCCACGCGGGGATAAGCCCGTCGGTCCACCCATGGCTCATCAACAGACGCCCGCCGCGCGCGAAGAACGGGCCAAGCCCATCGGTCGGCACATTGAGGAACGACGCGCCATATTCGCGGCTTTTCAGCGTATCGCGCTGGTAATCGAAGCTTTTCCAGTCCCAGCCGGGCTG
Source organism: Pseudomonadota bacterium (assembly GCA_039804965.1). Classification (GTDB taxonomy): domain Bacteria; phylum Pseudomonadota; class Alphaproteobacteria; order Sphingomonadales; family Sphingomonadaceae; genus Croceibacterium_C. Next base: position 15,525 of record JBDLVD010000031.1, on the reverse strand, counting down.
GTTGCCGAACACCAACATGGAAAAATAGGTGTAAGCGACGGGGAACGGCTGCTGCCCGCCGGTCAGGATACCCAGCTGCATTTCACTGCCGCGCGGGAAGCCGGGCAGCAGGGTGCCGCCCTTCCCATCGGGAATGCCATCATACAGCGCGCGCACCGTCTGCACTTGCGGCGCGGTCAGGCAGCTGTCGCCATCCTGCGCCGCGCACTGGATCGTGGCAGGATCGAAAGTGCAGGCATCAGGCCGCCCCACGATACCATCGGCCACGCCGTCCAGCTTGTCGCACTGCGCCACCACGGCACGGTGGACCGCCGCCATCTTCGGCATCGACAGCGCCGCGCCCGGCGCGCGCTGCGGTTGCCAGCCGACCCACATCGATTGCGTCATCAGGTCGGTCATCGGGTTGGCCGGCGCCATGGCGGAAATGACATCGAAATCCTGCGGATAACGGTGCGCTTCCATCAGGCCCTGCCGCCCGCCGGTGGAACAGCTGTTCCAGAACGACAGTTTCGGCCCGCTGCCATAAAACGCGCCGATCGCGGCCTTGGCCGTCACCACCATCTGGTGCACCGCGCGGTGGCCGAAATCGACCAGCTTTTCCGGGTGGCCCACGGCCCAGTCCGCCGTCATGCCATTGCCGGTGTGGCCGGTGTCGGTGGTGGCCACGGCAAAGCCGCGCTTCAGCGGATCGGCCAGTTGCGAATAGCTGAGCTGCCCGGCCCAGATGCCATTGCCGATGCCCACGAACTTGCCGTTCCAGCCCTGTGCCGGCAGCCAGACTTCCACCTTGATATCGGAATCCGCGCTGGGCGTCAGGGTCGCCTGCACCCGGCAGAACTGCGGCAATCCCCGGTAAGCGGCGTTGGCCACGCCCGGCGGCAGGTTGCCCGGCAAGCCCGGCTGTTCGAAAGCACCCGGGCCGACCAGCGTGGCAGACGTGACGCGCCCGTGATCCAGCGCCAGCCCGGCCAGCGCCGCGCAATCACCCGTGGCCGCAGCGGCGGGGTGCGCCGCCAGCATGGCCAAGGCAACACCGCATCCTGCCAGCAAAGTCCGACCAAGCCGCATCATGTTTCTCCCTGTTTTATCGCCCTGCTGTTTAGCCGGGTTTGCGCGCCCGGCAATCGCCTCTTGCCCGCATGCCTGTGGAACGGCAGCCAGCAACGCGCAGGCACGCCCAAGGCGGAAGGCCGGGGCGAACTACACGTCATCACCCCGGAAGGCCCGGCACGGATTTAAGGACATGTGCCGATTGGCCCTCCCCATCCGATAACGAATGGGGAGATGCCCAATCAGGCGAACTGCTTCGGATCGATCGGCAGCTTGCGCACGCGCTTGCCGGTCAGCTTGAACAGCGCATTGGCCAGCGCCGGGATCACCGGCGGCAGGGCCGGTTCGCCAAGGCCGGTGGGGGGATTATCGCTTTTCACGAATTCAACGTGGATCTGCGGCACCATGGTGATGCGCGGCACGGCGTAATCGTGGAAGTTGGACTGCTTCGTCGCCCCGCCTTCGATTTCCACCGCCAGCGCAGTCGCCTGCCCCAGCCCGTCGATGATCGCGCCCTGCGCCTGATTCATCGCCCCGAACGGGTTGATGATCTGGCTGCCGACATCGCCTGCTGCCCACACATTGTGCACGGCAACCTGCCCGCGGGCGTTCAGGCTGGCTTCCACCACTTCGGCAAAATAGCCAAGGTGGCTGTAATAGAAGCCGAAGCCCAGCGCATGGCCTTCCGGCGCGGCCTTGCCCCAGCCGGACATGGCCAGTGCCTTCTTCGTCACCGCGCGCAGCCGCGCCGGATCGAAGCCGGGCTGGCGGCCGAAGAACCCGGTCTGCGCCGGATCGGCCTGTGCCCCGTCGACGATTTCCAGCATCAGCGTGGGCAGATCCTTGCCCTGCGAATGCGCCACTTCATCAAGGAAGGACTGCATTACGAAGGCCAGCGCGTTGGACGTTGGCGCCCGCAGCGCGCCCATCGGCACCGCCGTTTTCAGCTTGGTCTGGCCATAGCGCAGGTTGGGCACGAACTTGGCCGGGAATTCATCCTTGGCCATTTCCGCCGGGTTGTAAGCACCGCCCGCCGGATAAGTGAAGGTCACGAAGTGATCTTCGAAGCCGGTGATCTTGCCCTTGGCATCCAGTGCCGCGCGCAAGCGGTGATAGCCCGCCGGGCGATAGAAATCGCTGCGAACGTCGTCTTCCCGGCTCCAGATCAGCTGCACCGGCTTGCCCGGCACCTTCAACGCGATGGCGGCGGCCTGATGCATGTAATCGTTGGTCAGGCGGCGGCCGAAACCACCACCCATGCGGGTGATGTGGACCTTCACCTTGTCAGGCGACACGCCCAGCATCTGCGCGACGGATGCCTGCCCGCCCTGCGGCATCTGCGAAGGCACCCACATTTCCATGGTGCCGTCCGCGTGACTGAGCGCGGTGCAGTTCATCGGTTCCATCGGCACGTGGGCCAGGAACGGATAGGAATAGTCCGCTTCCACCACCTTGGCGGCAGAGGCGAAAGCCGCATCGACATCGCCATGGGTGGAGAACACTTCTTCCGGCTTGCCGCTGGCAAACGCCTTTACCGCAGCCTGGTTGTATCCGGCGGTGGAATGGCCGGTCCATTCGCCGTTGTCCCACACCGGTTCCAGCTTGGCCCGCGCCTGCTGCGCCAGCCACCAGTTGTCCGCCACCACGGCAACGCCATCGACCAGCTGGTCGTAAACGCCATTGCCCTTGATCACGAACGCGTCCTGCACGCCCTTCATCGCCTTGGCCGCAGCCACATTGGCGGACTTCAGCTTCGCACCGAACACGGGCGACCGTTCAAACGCGGCGTAGACCATGCCCGGCAGCTTGGTATCGATGCCGAAGATCGGTTCGCCCTTGACGATGCGCGGGCTGTCGATCCCGCCGATCGCGCGGCCGATGATGGTGAAGTCCTTCTGGTCCTTCAGCTTCAGCGTCTGCATGTCCGGCACGGCGCTTTTGGCCGCATCGCTGGCCAGTTCGCCATACGTCATCGTCTGGCCGTTGGCGGGGTTGGTGACCACGCCCTTCGCGGTCTTCAGCGTGGAAGCCGGCACCATCATGTGCAGCGATGCCGCTTCCAGCAGCATGGCACGCGCCGCAGCGCCCACCTGCCGCATGGGGAACCAGTTCATCGGCGTGGCGAAACTGCCGCCGGCCAGCTGCGGGCCGAACTTGGCCATATCGACATCGGCCTGCGTGATGCGGACCTTGTCCCAATCGGCATCCAGTTCTTCGGCGACCAGCATCGGCAGCATCGTCTTGATGCCCTGCCCGATTTCAGGGTTCTTGCCGACGATGGTGATCAGGCCATCGGGCGCGATGGAAACATAGGCGTTGAGCGCGGACGCTGCATCGGCCCCACCCGCTGCGGCGGCTTTCGCCATGCCGGGAATGGTGGCGGACAGGAACAGCCCGCCGCCTGACAGCGCGCCGGCCTTCAGCAGCGAACGGCGCGAAAGTGCGGTTGCATCATGCATCGACCTTGCCCCCCTTGGCGGCAACCTGAGCGATTGCTTCGCGGATGCGGGTATAGCAGGCGCAGCGGCAGATGTTGCCGCTCATCGCCGCGTCGATCTGGCGGGCGGTGGGCGCCGGGTTGCGCGCCAGCAGCGCCGATGCGTTCATCAGCTGCCCAGCCTGGCAATAACCGCACTGCATCACGTCTTCTTCCAGCCATGCCTGCTGCAACGCGCGGCCAAGCTCGCTTTCGCCAAGCCCTTCGATCGTGGTGACCTTGGCCCCTTCCAGCGACGCGACAGGGACCGAGCACGAACGCTGGGCCACGCCATCGACATGCACGGTGCAGGCGCCGCACTGGCCAACGCCGCAACCGAACTTGGTGCCGACCATGCCCAGATCATTGCGCAGCGCCCACAGCAGCGGCATTTCGCCGGGCACATCGAGTTCGCGCGTTTCACCGTTGATATTGACCTTGAAGGCCATGGTATTCTCCCACTTGCACACGGTCGCGCTGGCGGCTGCGACCTTTGGCATCACAGTAGCCGTTCTGCCTGCGTCCTGCAAAGGGCTTTGCCCCCACGCTTGACAACATGCGCCCCCTGACCGCTAGGATCACGCACGGACTGCGGAAATCATCCGCCTTGCCGTGCAGGCTTGCCGCGAGGCATCGGACGGAATGCGCGAAACAATGGCCGAAACCACCCGCGAAAGCAGCCGCAGCAAGGCACGCAACGCCCGCCCCAGCTATGCCATCTACCGCGACGGCGAAACGACCGACGATATCCGCTTCACCATCAATCTGGTGCTGGTCGCCCGGCGCTGGCGTTCGCTGCTGGACGAACACCTGCGCACCATCGGGCAAAGCGCCGCGCGGATGGAAGCGCTGGCGGCGATCATGAATTCCCCGACGCTGAGCGCGCAGGTCAACATTGCCAAGCGCCTGCGGATCGAAGGGCCGACGATGACGCGGATGCTGGATACGCTGGAGAAGGACGGGCTGGTGCAGCGCCTGCCCGATCCCACCGATCGGCGGACCAAGCAATTGCGGCTGACCGATGAAGGCGAACAGGTGCTGGAACAGATCTTCGCCATTGCCGATGTCCTGCGCGACAGGTTGCTGGATGGTGTCCCGGCGGAACAGATCGACCAGCAGAACGCCTTCATGGCAGGATTGATGCAGCGGCTGGACGCAGGCTTGCCGGCACAGGTGGCCGCCGAAGTCGATTAAGGAACGCATCTGGCGGAAGAGAGTGGGTGTCGAACCCACCCGGGACTGGCTGACAGCCCCACCCGGATTTGAAGTCCGGACGTGCCACCGGGCACGATTCTCTTCCCCGATTCAGGCCGTTCCGGACGCCTCCGGTGCCGCCTTGGCAGCATGGGCGGCGATATAATCCTCCAACCGTTTCGGATCGATAATCCGCTGATCCCCGCGCCGCAAGGTCAGCCCCAGCCGATCGAGATATTCGAGCATCTGGATCGCCACCTTGCGGCCATTGTCGGTCCGATCACGCAGCTGCGCGGCGTTGAATAGCCCATCTGGCGCCGCCTGCGCCAGTTCGCGCACAATGCCTGCGACTTCCCCCATGGTTGCGCGCAGGAAGAAGTGATCGGGCGCAATTTCAATCACTTGCCCTTGCATACTCATGGCTTTCAGTACCCGGCGCAGATCAAATTCCCGCAACGCCAGTGTTTGCGCCAAGGGGCCGGTGCGCATGGGGCGGTAACAGTGTTGGCCGGCCAGCAGCGGCTGCACCTTGTGCCAGATGACATCGTCGGCCCGGTCCAGCCCCAGCCGGTGCCCCGGCAGGCGATAGACCCCGCCTTCCCGCGCCAGCGCGCCATCGGCCACCAGCTGTTCCAGCACCGCCTGCGCCGCCCCCTTGGCCAGCGGCGGATTGAGCGCGGCGGACAATCGCTGCGCATTGGGGCCGAGCAGCTGGGGAAATTGGCGGTGGAATTGCGCCGCTGCCGCCAGCGCGCTGCGGGCCAGTTGATGCCACACCGGCTGGGCAAATAGCACCTGCCCTGCCCGGCCAGTGGCCACCACCGGCGCGGCGGCTGCCAGCACTTCGGCCCGGCAGCGCGGACCCAGCCCCCGGTCACGGAAAAAGGTTTCGGCATCGACGCACCACGGCCAGCCGAGCATCTGCGCCGTAAGGGACGCAGCGGGATCGCCCAGCGCCATCGCCGCCAGCTGTTCCAGTCGGCGCGGCTGCTTGCGGCGGCGATGTGGCGCGCGCAGGTCCAGCAGGCGCCCCCCGCCGATGGTGCGTGATCCATCCGCCGCACGCAGCACGAAACGATCCATCACGGCGGCGGCAATCGGCGCGTCCAGCACCAGTTGCACCAGCCCCGTTGCGCCGGGGGCCAGCGGTTCATCCTGCAACAACGCCGCCCGCCCGGCCACTTCCGCCGCGCCGTGATGCAGGCGCACCGGCGTCCAGTGCCGCAAGGGGCGCGCTTCGCTGGACAGCAGGTGCAGTTCCGCATCGATCCGCGCAGCGGGTGCATGAAGCGCGGCGTCCAGCAGGAAATCGCCGCGGTGCAGTGCCGCTGCCTCGACCCGGCCCAGATTGACGCCGCACCGTTCCCCGCGCCGCGCCCTGTCAGCCGGGCGGCCTTGCACGTGCAGCGCCCGCACCCGCGCGGTCAGCTCGCCGGGGCTGGCCGTTACCGTATCGCCCACCGCCAGTTCTCCGGCCCAGACCACGCCCGTGACGACCGTTCCCGCGCCCGGCAGCGAGAAACTGCGATCAATGGCAAAGCGGAAGGCACCGGCATCGTTGCCCGCCGGTTCCTGCGCCGCTGCCGCATCGAGATGGGCCAGCAGCGCACCCATCCCCGTACCCTGCGTGGCAGAGGTGTGGAACACCGGAACATCCGCCAGAGGCCCATGGCTGAGCAGTTCGCGCACCGCCCCTTCGACTGCCGCCACCCGTGCCGCATCGACCATGTCGCACTTGGTGATCGCGACCGCGCCCCGCGTCAGGCCAAGCAATTCCACCACGGCCAGATGTTCGCGCGTCTGCGGCATCACGCCATCGTCAGCCGCCACCACCAGCAACACGAAATCGATCCCGGTCGCGCCCGCCAGCATCGTCTTCATGAAACGTTCGTGGCCCGGCACATCGACAAAGCCGATCACGCTGCCATCGGCTCGAGGCAGATAGGCGAAACCCAGTTCGATCGAAATTCCGCGCGCTTTCTCTTCGGCCAGACGGTCGGCATCCACGCCGGTCAGCACCTTGACCAGCGCCGTCTTGCCATGATCGATATGCCCGGCAGTGCCGACGATCATGGCAGCGCAAGCACCGCCAGATTGGCGAGGAACGCCGCCTCGTCCACCTGTTCCAGACAGCGCAGGTCCAGCCACAGCGCGCCGTCCGCGATGCGGCCGATCACCGGTTCAGGCAAGGCCCGCAGCGCCGCCGCCAGCCCGTCCAGCGCGGAACCCGAAGCGTGGATCGCCAGTGCGAAGCTGGGCTGTGTGGCCGTGGGCGATGCGCCTGATCCCACCTGGCTGCGGCTGGGTGCAGGCTCCACCGTAAATCCACCACCCAGCACGGCCGCGACGGGTGCGGCCAGCCGTTCTGCCGCCGCCGCAATATCGGCCACGTCGCGCGCCAGCAGCCGCTGCGTGGGCAATTGCACGCCTTTGCGCATCTCGCGCAGCACCGCTTCCAGCGCAGCGAGGCGGATCTTGTCCAGCCGCAGCGCGCGTTTCAGCGGATTGCGGCGCATCCGTTCGATCAGGTCCGCGCGCCCCACGGCAAAGCCCGCCTGCGGCCCGCCCAGCAGCTTGTCCCCGCTGAAGGTGACCACGTCCGCCCCTTCCGCCACGGCCTGCGCCACGGTCGGTTCCGGTGGCAGGCCGTACTGGACAGGATCCACCAGCGTGCCCGATCCCAGATCGTTGACCAGCGGAATGCCGTGCGCGCGGGCCAGCGGGGCCAGTTCCGCCGCACTGACATCACTGGTGAAGCCTTCGATGCGGAAATTGGACGGATGCACCTTCATGATCGCCCGTGTTTCCGGCCCGATGGCGGCGGCATAATCCTTCAGGTGGGTGCGGTTGGTGGCGCCCACTTCGCGCAACACCGCGCCGGTCGCCGCCATGATATCGGGCATGCGGAACGCGCCGCCGATCTCGATCAGTTCGCCCCGGCTGACGATAACCTCGCCCCCTTTGGCAAGGGTATCCAGCACCAGCACCACGGCGGCGGCATTGTTGTTGACCAGCACCGCATCGGCCGCACCGGTCAGGCCACGCAGCAGGGGCCGCACGGCATCGTCCCGTTCGCCGCGCTGGCCGGTCGCCAGATCATATTCCAGCGCCACCGGGCGGGCCATCGCGGCACTGGCAGCGGCAATCGCGGCAGGCGGCAGGATGGCGCGGCCAAGATTGGTGTGCAGCACGGTGCCGGTCAGGTTCCATACCGGGCGCAAGGCCGGACGGTCTGCCGACAGCGCCTGCGCTGCGAGCGCGGCCAAGCTGTCAGGCGTCGCTTCAGCCAGCCCGGACCGGGCGGCATCAGCCGCCGCGCGGATCGCCGCCACGGCCGGGCCATGCCCGTGCCGCGCCACCAGATCGCGGCCCAACGGCGTTTCCAGCACGCGGGAAACGGCGGGCGGACGGGATGCACTGGCGTTCATCCCGGCACCTTGGCACGAAGATGGCGAAGCGCAATCAGGCCCATTCGCCACTGTCGAGATAACGGCCCAGCGTGGCCACGGCGCTGGCCCCGTCGCCCATCGCGCTGGCGGCGCGCCAACCGTTGCCGTTGCGGCAATTGCCAGCAGCCACGATCCCGCGGGCAGAAGTGCGCAAGGCGGCATCGGTGGCGATGCGGCCATCGTCGGCCAGATCGACGACGCCCTGCGCCAGAGCCACATTCGCATCCAGCCCGACGAAAGCGAAAGTGCCGGCGGCATCGATGGCCGTGCCATCGTCCAGCACCACCCGCTCCACCTTGGCATCGCCTTCGATCGCGGCCACGCGGCGCCCCGCAAGAACGGTGATCTTCGGTTCAGCCGCCACCAGATCGGCATAGGCGCGCTGACCGGTCAGGGCAGCGGCCTGTTCCACCATCACCACCTGCGCGCAGTGCTGCGCCAGCGTCAGCGCTTCCTGCATCGCGGAATCGCCGCCGCCTGCCACCACCGCCACCTTGCCGCGCAGCAAAGGCCCGTCGCAGGTGGCGCAATGGCTGACCCCGCGCCCGGTGAATTCCGCTTCGCCCGGCACGCCCAGCTTCTTCAGGCGCGCGCCAGTGGCCAGAACGATGCCCCGCGCCTTCATCGGGCCGGAAGCGGTGCCGACCACCCATCCCTCGCCATCAGCGGACAGGCTTTCGGCTTCGTCCATCGCCAGTTCGGCCCCGGCGTTGACGGCCTGTTCCTGCGCGATCGGGGCAAGATCATATCCGGCGATGCCATCTTCATGGCCCGGCACGCCATCGACCTTTTCGATGTTGAGCAATTCTCCGCCCGGCACCCCGCCTGTGACGATGGCCACGCTGCGCCCGGCGCGCGCGGCAGTCAGCCCTGCGGAAAGCCCGGCGATACCGCCGCCGATCACGATGATGTCGTATTCCATGCCTGCCCTCATTGATCCGCGCCAGCGCTGACCGTCAGCCCCGTCGCGCCTTGTTCCACCCGCCCGATCACGGCAGCTTCAGGGAAGCCGGCACCGTGGATCAGGGCGAGGATGCCCGCTGCTGCGTCCGCCGCCACAGCCGCCAGCAAGCCGCCCGATGTCTGTGGATCGGTCAGGATATCGCGCTGCCAATCGGGCAAGCCCGGCGGCAGGGCGACGCCATCGGCGCAGGCCGCCCAGTTGCGGGCCGAAGCACCGGTTGCCTTGCCCGCCTGCGCCCATTGCCGGGTGCGCGGCAACAGCGGCACGGCAGCGGCATCGAGATGCAGCTGCACGCCCGATGCCCGCGCCATTTCCAGCCCATGCCCGATCAGGCCGAAGCCGGTCACATCGGTCAGCGCATGAACCGCCGCTTCGCCCCCCAGCTGCTGGCCCACGCTGTTGAGCCGCGTGGTGGTGGCGATCAGCGCATCGTAATCCTGCGCCGTCAGTTCACCGCGCTTCAGCATGGCGGAATAGAAACCCACGCCGATCGGCTTGGTCAGGATCAGCACGTCACCCGGCTGCGCCCCGGCGTTGGTCCGCATCTGGCGTTGTGGCACTTCGCCCACCACCGCCAGGCCATAGATCGGTTCGGCACTGTCGATCGAATGACCGCCCACAACCGGGATGCCCGCAGCGCGGCAGGCAGCCGCGCCGCCTGCCAGAATAGCGCGCACCACCGGCACTTCCACCTTGCCCAGCGGAATGCCCAGGATCGCCAGCGCAAACAGCGGGCGGGCGCCCATGGCGTAGATATCGGAAATGGCGTTGGTCGCCGCGATCTGCCCGAAATGGTGCGGATCATCGACAATCGGCATGAAGAAATCGGTGGTGGCGACCAGGCAGCGGCCATCTGGATCATCGGCCTCCAGCTGCCACACCGCGGCATCGTCCGCCTGCCCGTTACCCACCAGCAGTTGCGGGAAACTGTCGGCAAATTGCCCGTGCAGCAGTTCGCGCAGCACGGCAGGCGACAGCTTGCACCCACAGCCGCCGCCATGGGCGAGCGCAGTCAAACGGAACGGTGCAGGTTCGTCAGCAGGCATGATTCCCTCTCGGGAACCAGCCTTAACCGGCCCGCGAAGGCCTGACAATGTCGTTAGCTAGCTAATAAGTCAGCGCCACTTGTCCACGCTGAACAGCGGACTGCCCGTTACCGGCCCTGCGCGGAACCCTGCGCCGCCCACCAGCCGCCCGCTGATCATCTTGAACGCCCCTTGTGTTTCCCCGCCGGTGACAAGGATTTCGAAATCTTCCGGCCGGAACATCGACACTTCTTCTTCGGGATCGGCTTTCAGCCAGCTGGCGTATGGTTCCACCCCGGCTTCGGCGTGGGGCTTGATCAGCGTGGTGGTCCACTGGTCATCCCAATAGAATTTCGCCTTCATCTTCGCGTTGTCGGCACACCATTGCGCCAGCGACCGCTTGTCATACCCCAGCCGGGCAAAATCCTTCGCCACCAGCGGGTCCATCACGATGAACGGCGGGCTGAAATGGTCGGTCGCGGTGATGCAGCGCTTGAACTTGTCCTGCCACGTTTCGCGCGGACCGAAGCCGGACTGGGTATACCACCCGCCGAAGAAGATGCCGACGGTGCTTTCGTCCGCCGCATGGCCCTTGGAAACGTGGAACGGTTCCCACGGGCTCGCTTCCTCGTTTTCGGCAAAGCAGGCGGTGGTGTTCCAGTTGCTGCCGACCGAACCCATGTAGGTCAGCCCCGGTTCGCTGCCGCCCTGCCCGTTCATGGAAAGCAGGCAATAGGCGCGGCCGATGGTGGCATTGGCGTGGTTGTACGGCCCCATCGCACCGATACCGCAATTCATGCCGATTTCGTGGCGGATCGGGCCGTTGACCACGCTGATCGTGGCCCAGCTGGTGGTTGAACTGCTGCGGGCGGAAAAGCCGCTGGAAGCCAGCGCAAGGATCACCGGCAGGTATTCCGGTCGCGCGCCCGCCATCACCGCGTTGATGGCGACCTTCTCCACGTCGAAGTCCCACTTTTCGCGGAATGCCGTGGGCGCCATGCGGTTGACGAAGGTGTCGCCCGCATGGCTGGTGCCGCGCAGCATCGCTTCCACCCGTTCTTCGGTGGGCAGGATGATCGGCAGGTAATCGGTCCACCCTTCCATGATGAACCGCTGGCGCAGGTTGTCTTCGGTGTCGGGTTCCAGGAACCGCGGCGTGGTGCGGGTGAAGGTGGCGCCCTTGTAATCTTCGTCCGTCAGCGGGCCGGTCAGGCCATCCAGCACCACGTCCATGAACGGGCGCTTGTTGATGGGGTCGGTGCCGTCGATGTAGGCGCGCAGTTCACCGGGGTTGAGGCCCACCACCGGCTGCGGGACAAAGGCGTTGCGGGTGGTCGGCATACCCGCTGCCAGCGTGGCCGCCTTGGCCAGCCGCGCAAACGCGTGGGTGCTTACCGGGATCGTGGGGATCCCGGCCTTTTCCAGTTCCAATGCAAACCCCACGACCGTGGGGCAACACGTGCTTCAGAGGCCAACGCCGATGATGGCAGCGTGGCCTCCGGCCACGACTTTTGCCCGCATCTCAGGATCGTCGACCCAGCTTTCCTTAGGCCGAATCGTGCGGGTTTCCACCGCTGGCATATGTTCGGCAAACCACAGCCGCAGCTGTTCCATGAACACGTCGGCATTATCGAACAGGCAGTCGATCAGGTACAGCACCTTGCCGTCCAGCGTTTCCGGCCGGGTGGCGAGGCGTTTGCCTTCCACCTTGGGCGGATACCCGCGCGGGTCCATCACGATGATCTTTTCAGCCATCTGCCTGCTCCTGCGGCGGGCATCGCCCACCGATAGTTAGAATGCGATCTATTTGCCCAAGCCCGGCCGGTGTCAAGCGCAAGCCCGTATCAGCGGCCCCAGTCCTCGTTCGCGCGGGCGACCAGCCAGGCGTTGATCGCATCCACTTGCGGCTGCTTCAGCAGGTCCGAAAAGTTGCCCATGCCCTTGTCGGTGTAGATGCCGCGCAGCACGATATCGCTGAACTTGGCGCGGGTGGCGGCAGTCATGTGGCGCAAGTCCTTGACCCCGCCGATGGCGTTCTGGCCATGGCACACGGCGCAGGTCTGCGCGAACAGTTGCGCCCCTTCGGCGATCTGCTGTTCGCTGCCGCGCATGGGCGGCGGCGGTTCCACGGCGGCCTGCGCGGCCAGTGCCGGCAATTGCGCGGTGCCGCCAAGGCGGAACACCAGCAACCGGGCCTTGGCGCGCGGCAGTTCGGTGCCGTTGCCCTGTTCCTGCTGCGCCGCACCGCCGCCCCAGCCTGCGTTAACCGCGACATACTGCACGCCATCCAGCATATAGGTGATACCGCCTGCCACCGGCGCGCTTTGGGTGGGGAATTCCCACAGCACCTTGCCACTGCGCGCGTCGAAGGCGGCGAAGGTCTGCTTGGTGGTTCCTTCGAACACCAGATCGCTGGCAGTCACGAACACCCCGCCATTGCCATGGCGCGGCAGCGGAACTTTCCACGCTGCCTGCTGCTTCACGGGATCCCACGCGGTCAGCCATGCGCCTTCCAGCTTGTTGCCTTCGGCCTGCAAGGCGGCGCGCTGCTTGCCGGTTTCGCCGGAAAAGCCGCCCCATCCACTGTTCGACCGGCGCGGTTGCGGCTTCCAGTCGGGCTGCACGGCATAGACGAAGGCGGACTGATAGGCCGGAAAATAGGCAAGGCCCGTGCGCGGGCTGTACGCCATCGGGAACCAGTTGTGCGCCCCGCCCGGCCCCGGCATCACCAGTTTCGGATCGGTGCCATATCGCACTGCCGGGCTGACATCCGGCCGGCCCTTGGCATCGAAGCCGAGGTTCCAGTTGGTCATCACATGGTTTTTCGCGCTGATGAATTCGCCGGTCCCCCGGTCCAGCACATAGAAATACCCGTTCTTGGGCGCCTGCATCACCACGTCGCGCGGCTTGCCATCGATCTTCAACTGGGCGCTGATGATCGAACTGGTGCAGGTCCAATCCCATTCTTCACCCGGGTTCATCTGGTAATGCCAGGCATAGGCGCCTGTTTCGGCATGCAGCGCCACGATCGAACAGACGAACAGGTTATCGCCCTGATTGTTGCTGCGATAGAACTGCGAATGGGGCGATGCGTTGCCGGTGCCGACATAGACCAGCTTGCGGACTGGATCGTAAGCGATGGAATCCCAGGGGTTGGCCCCGCCGCCCAGGGTCTTCCACATGCCATCTTCCGACCATGTCTTGCGGACCATGGCCATGACGGGATCGGATGCTTCGCCATCGGGGCCATTCGCGGGATCACCCGGCGTCAGGAAGAACTTCCACAACTTGCGCCCGGTCTGCGCGTCATAGGCGGATACGAACCCGCGCACGCCGAAATCGCCGCCCGATTGCCCCACCACCACCATGCCATCGAACACGCGCGGCGCGCCGGTGATGGAATAGGATGACTTGCCGTCATCTTCGAACGTGCGGGTGGACCATGCCTGCTGCCCGGTCTTGCGATCAATGCCGATCAGCCGACCGTCCAGCGTGGCGATGATTACCTTGTCGCCCCACATGGCCAACCCGCGCGCCACGGGTTCGCAACAGGCCAGCCGCGCCCATTCGCGCGGCACCTTGGGGTCAAAGGTCCACAGCACAGCGCCGGTTTTCGCATCATAGGCCGTGGCGATGTTGAACGGGGCGATGTTGTAAATCACCCCGTCGGCATAGATCGGCGTGCCTTCCACCCCGCGATAGGTGTCCAGATCGGCAAACCATGCCAGCCCAAGCTGGCCCACGTTGGCGGTGCTGATCTGGGTCAGCGGGCTGAACCGCTGCGCCGAATAATCGCGCCCGTCGCTGGGCCATTCGCCCGCCTGCGGGCTGCGCAACTGGGCGCTGGCGCTTTGCGGGCCGGGGCTGGCAGCCGTGCAGGATGCCAGCGCAAGAGCCAGCACAGCGGCTGCGGATCGGTTCACGAAATGCATGGTCTGATCAGTCCTTCGGCGGTTCGGCAATGGCCTGCGTGCCATCGACAAGGCGGCCGGTCTTCAGGGCAGCTTCCTGCTGCGGTGTGCCCGGTGGGGCGGCATAGGCGCCCACTTCGCCCTTGTCCGGAACCAGCGCGTGGCCCGTCACCGGGTTGGGGAAGTGGAACGGTACGATGTAATAAGCGGGGTAGGTCAGGTATACCGTGGACGGCGGCAGGTCCGGCGCGGGTTCGAACTTGTCCGGCCACGTGTTGTTCAGCGCATTGCGGCCCCAGCCGTCCCAATTGGTATACATGGTGAAGGGGCCGGACAGGCGGCTGATCTTCCACACCCCGCCTTCCTTGCGGTATTCGTTTTCGTACAGCGGCAGGCCCCAGCCCGCATTGCTCATCACGAAAGCGCGGCTGCGAACCCAGCCGGTGGTGCCATCGGCGGAAATGTCGGGGATCGGCTGGAACTGCATGTGGTTGGCCAGCACGCCTTCCTTCGCGCCATCGGGGCCAAAGGCGGTCTGCATGTATTCCAGCACCCGCGCCTTGCCCAGAAACAGGCCCTTGCCGCCGATTTCCAGCGTGGCATTCTGCGTGAACAGTTCGGACAATTGCGTCCACTGCCCCTTGTCCACGAAATAGCCATAGGCCCGCTGCAACCGTTCGATCGCGTTCAGGTCTTCCAGCCGGGTGATGCGCGCGTCCAGCTGGTCGAGCTTTTCTGCGGCGGTCTGCGCGTGAAGCGGGGCTGCGAAGGTGGCCGCGAGCAGCGCGGCGGCCAGGGTTGCTGTCAGTTTCATTTGCGCCCCACCACGGTATCGGCCGGTTGCGGAATGGCATCCAGCGGCTTGCCCGTCACCGGGTGGACATAGCTGAACGGCGGGATGTAGGCCGCCGGGAACGATCGATAGGCCTCGCTCGGCGGACGGTCTGGCGGGAACAGCGCACTTGGCCCGTCCATCGGCAAGGCCGACTTCATGAAACCCAGATCGTAATCGGTCGCGGCGGTGACATAGAAATGCAGGCGGGAAATCTTCCACACGCCGCGTTCCTTCACATAGGCATTTTCATAAATGCCGACGCCCCACACGCCATTGGCGCCGGGATGCGCCAGCATCATCATGCCCTGAAACCGCCCGGTGGCCGTGCGACCATCCTGCGCGACGGTGATAACCGGCTGCAACTGCATATGGTTGTTGAGGTATCCAGCCGCCAACCCTTCCGGCCCGAACAGCAGCAGCGCGCGGGCGATATGCGGCTTGCCCACATAAACGCCGCGCTGGCCGTATTCGAAGGTGGCATTGTCCGCGAACAGGTCCGCCGTGTCGTGCCACAGCCCCTTGTCGAAGAAATAGCCGAAATAGGCCTGCAGGTTTTCCACCGCATCGGCATCTTCCAGCCGCTCCACCCGCGTCTGATAGGCGGCAAGGCGGGCCTGCGGG
>JBDLVD010000030.1:0-17073 GCA_039804965.1 Pseudomonadota bacterium | reverse complement strand
ACGCAAGGCGGAACAGTTCGGGGATCAGGTATTCGCCCGTTTCATTGCCGCGCGCGCGGAAACGTTCGATGGCCGGAAGATCGATCGGCAGATCGTGCTGCGAAAAACTGAGCACGCGCGGCGCCTTGCCTGCGACTTCGTGCACGATGGTGCCATCCACCAGCCGGAAGATGATGGTATTGCGATTTTCGCGGTTGGCGAGGAAGCGGCCTTCGCGCGCGCTGATCGACAGCACCTGCCCGTTGCGATCGGCAATGCGGGCGAAGATGCCGATCAGGCGGCGGCCTTCGTCTTCGCTGGATTCGATCCGCAGGGCCACGCGATCTTCCAGCGTGGTGAATTCACCAACCTTGATCGACGCGCCCAGCGCGCCGGAACGCAGTTCGTAATCCAGTTGTTCGTAGCCGTAGCGGGCCAGCGGCTGGAGATAGCCGACGATGCCGAAGTTCACCACCACCAGCACCAGCGCGATCAGGTACGGCACGCGCAGCAACCGGGTATAGCTCATCCCCACGGCGCGCATCACGTCCAGTTCGCTGGACGTGGCCAATTTGCGGAAGGCCAGCAGGATGCCCAGCATCAGGCCGAGCGGGATCGCCAGCCCGGCATATTCGGGCATCAGGTTCACCAGCATCTGGAACACCACGCCGATCGGCCCGCCTTCGGTGGACACGAATTCGAACAGGCGCAGCATCTTGTCGAGCATCAGCAACGACGCCGCCAGCACGAACACGGCGAACATCGGCACCAGCACCAGCCGGAGGATGTAGCGGTCGATGGCAGTGATCAGTTTCAAGCGTTCGACCATTGCAGGACAGGCGGGGACGCACGGGTGACCCGCGCAACTCCCTACGTCATGGCAAAGGCAGGCAAGTCAAGTGGCCACGGGCCGAACAGCGGACAATATGCCCGCAGTTGCGCCGCAAAATCAGGCTTTTTCCAGCGTGCATTGCAGCGGGTGATGATTTTCGCGCGCGAAATCCATCACCTGCGAAACCTTGGTTTCAGCCACTTCGTAGGGAAAGATGCCGCAAACCCCGACGCCGCGCTGGTGGACGTGCAGCATCACCCGCGTCGCCTGTTCCAGATCCATGCGGAAGAACCGTTTCAGCACCATCACCACGAATTCCATCGGGGTGTAATCATCGTTCAGCATCAGCACCTTGTACTGGCTGGGCTTCTTCGGCTTGGCACGGGTGCGGGTTGCAAGGCCGATCTGGCCGTCACCGCCATTGTCACCATCACCGCCGCCGGGCGCGCCGGGGCCTTCATCCTCGTCCGACAGGCGGACGGGAACGGGCGATTGCGTGTGGAAGGCGGGAATCCGGGTCATGTCTGGGCCAAATATCGTATCGCACGGCCAACCTGCAAGGTGCCTGCGGCAATTCGTTCGTTACAGGCGCGCGCTGCGGTCGAAAATGCAAACGGGCCGGACGGCGCAACGCCATCCGGCCCATAGATTCCGCCCGGGGAGAGGATCCCGGCGGAAGCAGTCGTGCGATCAGGCGACCTTGGAAATCTTTTCGACCGCCATGTGCATCCGGCCGGAAAGCGGCGCGAACATGTCCTGCGCCAGCTTCATCACGGCTTCGGAATTCTTCGTGCCGGCAGCCACCATCGCATCGAAATTGCGGCGGGCGATCTTGCCTTGCAGCTGGAACAGTTCGGTCGGGCTCTTGACCGCGGCCAGTTCCTTCAGGTCCGCCGTGACGACTTCGTAAGCAGCCTTGGTTTCATCCGCTGCCGACTTGCCGAGTTCCTGCACGCCGCCGGCAAGAATCTTGCCGCTGGCCACAACGGCTTCGACGTTGCCCTTGGCGAAATCGGTCAGTTCACTCACGGCTGCGGTGCCCTTGTCATAGGCGACCTTGGCCTGCGCCTGCATGTCGCTGAAAGCGGCGGTGACGGTTTCTGTAACTTTGGCTGCGTCGAAGCTGGGCTGGGTTGCCATGATCTTTTCCTTCAAATCCTTGATGCTGGCCTTGGGTGTCGCCGGTTCAGCCTGTGCCGGAACGGGTTCCCGTTCAGGGGCTGGCGGCGTTTCCAAAGCTGGCGTTGCCTGCGAATGTTCGACCGGGCTTGCCTGAAAGGCTGCCGGTTCTGTTTTCGGGCCATCTGCCGGGGCCATCACCGGGACAGCGGAAACGGGCGCGGTGGTTGCGGGCCGGTCAACGGAAAGGCCGGGCACGGGAGCCTTGGCCTTGAGGGCCGGCTTGCCCGCTTTGACACCTGGCTTGACGATCGGTTTATCGGCCATGTCACCTCGCTTACGCCTCTGACGAGGCCCTTGCTGCAATGCACAATTAGTGCTGCATGGGCGAAGTGTCAACCATTATTGTGCAGTGCAACATAAGCCCGTTCGTACAGGCACTTATCGCATCCTGACGTAGCGGCCCGGTGCAGGTTCGATCACGCTGTCGCCCTCGCCACCGGGTAACCGCTTGCCGGTTGTGGGTACCTTGCCCGGTGCCTGCGTGGCCAGCCAGCCGATCCAGTCGGTCCACCAGCTACCCGGATGTTCCTGCGCCCCGGCCACGAAAGCATCGAGCGACGGCGCCGCACAATCGCCGGTCCAGTACTGGTATTTGGCCGCGGCGGGCGGATTGACGACCCCGGCGATATGCCCGCTGCCCGCCAGCACGAACCGCACCGGGCCATGGAGGAACGGCACCATGCGAAACACGCTTTCGGGCGGTGCAATATGGTCTTCACGGCCCGCCTGCACATAGGCCGGGGTGGCGATCAGCCGCAGGTCGATCGCGGTGCCATCGGCAGCCAGCGCGTCGGGCACCACCAACAGGTTGTCGCGATAGAGATCACGCAGATAGGATTCGTGCCAGCGCGCGGGCAGGTTGGTGACATCGCCATTCCAGAACAGCAGGTCGAACGCCGGATAATCCTGCCCCAGCAGGTAATGATTGACCACGTAGTTCCAGATCAGGTCCGTGCCGCGCAGCATGTTGAAGGTGGCCGCCATGTAGCGCCCGTCCAGATAACCGCCCTGGCTCGCCTGCCGGATCAGTTGCAGGTGCGCGTCATCCATGAACAGCTTCAGTTCGCCGCCACGTTCGAAATCGACCTGCGCCGTCAGGAAAGTGGCGCTGGCGACCTTGGATGCCTGTCCGCGCCGGGCGAGGATCGCCAGCGTGGCCGCCAGCGTGGTGCCGGCAACGCAATAACCGACCGCGTGAACCGCCGGAACGGAAAGCCGTTCGCGCACATGGTCGATCGCCTGCATCTGCGCGCGGACGTAATCGTCCCATTCGATATGGGCGAGGCTTTCATCCGCGCTGCGCCAGCTGACCATGAACACGGTCAGCCCCTGATCCACCGCCCATTTCACGAAGCTTTTCTTGGGATTGAGATCGAGGATGTAGAACCGGTTGATCCACGGCGGGAAGATCACCAGCGGGATTTGGGCAACCTGCTCCGTCGCCGGGGAATACTGGATCAGCTGGAACAGTTCGGTTTCAAACACGACCTGCCCCGGCGTGGCCGCGACGTTTTCACCGATGTGGAACAGGCTTTCATCGGTGTGCGTCAGTTGCCCGCGTTCCAGATCGGCGGTGAGCCGTTCCATCCCCTTGACCAGATTTTCGCCGTGGGTTTCCAGCGTGCGTTGCAGCACCAGCGGGTTCATCAGGGGGAAGTTGGCCGGGCTCATCGCGTCCAGCACGTTGCGGGTGGCAAAGCGCAACTGTTCGCGCTGAAACGGTTCCAGCCCGTCGATCCCGTCCACCGCTTCGCCAATCCGTTCGGCCAGCAGCAGGTATGTCTGGTGAATCAGCGCGAACACCGGCTGTTCGCGCCACGCCGGATCGGCAAAGCGGCGATCACTGCGGGGCAAGGACGGCGGCGCGCCGCTGCCTGCTGCATCCCCGCCGTGCCCCTCGCCGTATTGGGCCAGAATGCTTTCCCACAACTGGAAGCCTTCCTGCCAAATCTGCTGCTGCCGCTGCGGATCAAGCAGCGGCACCTGCTGCCACAGCCCCTGCATCTGGCCCTGCATCGCGGAAAACCACTCGGCAGGATCGGCAAACATCGCCAGCGGAACGCCAGCGGCAGTTTGGGCTTCGGGGGTTGGGCCGCTTTTGGCCTCTGCTGCCGCACCGGCAAGCCACATCCGCTGCAACTTCTGCGCGGATTCGCCCCATGCGGCGATGTCGGCATCGGTCGGCACCGCCTCTGCCGCCTGCGGCATGAAGGCCTGCATCACCTGCCGCGCCGCTTCGCCCTGTATCCGCAGCATCTGCGTGAACAGATCGGCGGCATCTGCTGGCGGCGGCGGGCGGGTGTCCATACCCCATACCATAGGCGGTCCATGTTTCATTTGAAGGGCCTTTGGCGCAGCAACATTGCGCGACTGCGCCGATTCCGCCACAAGCGCCGCAGCCACCCGCGCTGTGCCGGTGGCATCTGGAACAAGCCGAGGTCATGGAAGACGAATTCTACCGCATGAAGCGACTGCCGCCCTACGTCATCGCCGAAGTCAACGGCATGCGGGCAGCGGCGCGCGCCGCCGGTAGGGACATCATCGATCTTGGCATGGGCAACCCCGACCTGCCCCCTCCGCAGCACGTGATCGACAAGCTGTGCGAAGTGGCGATGAAGCCCGACGCGCACGGCTATTCGCAGTCCAAGGGCATCCCCGGCCTGCGCCGCGCGCAGGCAGCCTATTACGAACGCCGTTTTGGCGTGGAGCTGGATGCCGAACGCGAAGTGGTCGTCACGCTGGGGTCCAAGGAAGGGCTCGCCAGCCTCGCCACCGCGATCACCGCACCGGGCGACGTGGTGCTGGCCCCCAACCCCACTTACCCGATCCACGCCTATGGCTTCATCATTGCCGGGGCCACCATCCGCGCCGTGCCGACGACGCCGGACGAACGGTATTGGGAAAGCCTCGACAAGGCGATGAAGTTCACCGTGCCGCGGCCGACGGTGCTGATCGTCAGTTACCCGTCCAACCCCACGGCCGAAACGGTCGATCTGGCGTTTTACGAACGGCTGGTGGAATGGGCGCGCGAACACAAGGTGTGGGTGCTGTCCGATCTTGCCTATTCGGAACTGTATTACGACGGCAAGCCGACCGTTTCGATCCTGCAGGCCAAGGGTGCGAAGGACGTGGCGGTGGAATTCACCAGCCTGTCCAAGACCTATTCGATGGCTGGCTGGCGCATCGGGTTCGCAGTGGGCAACCAGACGCTGATTGCCGCGCTGACGCGGGTGAAAAGCTATCTGGATTATGGCGCCTTCACCCCGATTCAGGCCGCTGCCTGCGCCGCGCTCAACGGCCCGCAGGACATCGTCGAAAAGAACCGCCTGCTGTATCACAAGCGGCGCGACGTATTGGTGGAAAGCTTCGGCCGCGCCGGGTGGGACATCCCCGCCCCGCCCGCATCGATGTTCGCCTGGGCCCCGCTGCCCCCCGCACTGAAGCACATGGGCAGCCTGGAATTTTCCAAGCAACTGCTGACCCATGCCGATGTCGCGGTTGCGCCGGGCGTTGGCTACGGCGAAGACGGCGAAGGTTTCGTCCGCATCGCCATGGTCGAAAACGAACAACGCCTGCGGCAGGCCGCCCGCAACGTGAAGCGTTACCTGCAAAGCATGGGCGTCAACGCCACCGGCAGCTGACCTGTGCGCTGGAAGGGGCCGGCCTGACCGGGCCGCCCCTTCCAGCGCCCCCCTGTTCCCGGCCCCTGTTCCCGGCCCACTTCACCACGTGTGTTCAAAGGACTGATCCCCGTTTGCGCCACGGCGTTTTTTCGCTGATACATGGCACAACGGCAGGAACGATATTGCGCTGGCGCAGGTGCCACCCGCACAGTATCGTTACCTAGCTAAGTACGCCAGACCGGCCACGCCGGCGAATGTGCAGGGGAGAGCAAGTAATGGCCGCCAGCGGCAACGACACCACGCTTGACGTCAGCGGCTTTCTCGATGCGCGCAGGATGTCGCGCTTCCATTATACCTTGCTGGTCGTGTCCTGCTTCGTCACCTTTTTCGACGGGCTGGATTTCTCGCTGATTTCCTACACCCTGCCGTATTTGCGCGAACAGTTGAGCCTGGACGCAACGATGACCGGCTATGTCACCGCAGCGGCCTTTCTGGGGCAGATGATCGGCTCGCTGTTCGGATCCTATGTCGCGGACCTTTATGGCCGCCGCCCGGTGGTGATCTGGTGCACCATGCTGGGTGCGGTCTTCACCTTCATCACCGGTCTTGCCGGCAGTGCAGAGATGATCATCTTCCTGCGCTTCCTTGGCGGGCTGGCGATCGGCGGGCTGCTGGCCCCGGCATGGTCGATCAACATCGAATCCATGCCCGCCGGCAAGAAAGCCACGGCGGTGACGATCATCATGCTGGGCTTCAGCGCCGGCGGCGCGGCGGCAGGGCAGGTCACCAACCTGCTGGCGCCTGAACATGGCTGGCAGGCGGTGTTCTTCGCCTGCGGTGCTGCCACGGGCGCACTGGCGCTGATCCTGCTGTTCACCATGCCTGAATCCGCGCGCTGGCTGGTGACCAAGCAGAAACCGGCCGCCACCATCACCAAGGCGCTGGCCCGCTTCGATCCGCGCATCCGGAACGCCGGATACAGCCAGTTCGTGCTGTCGGACGAACGCAAGACCACCAGCAGCGAAAGCCCGCTGGCCAAGTCTGCGGAACTGTTCAAGGGCACGCTGGGCATCATCACCCCGCTGATCTGGGCGACCTATTTCTGTTCCTCCTTCGCCATTTACCTGCGGTCAAGCTACGGGGTGGTGTTCCTCGAAGCATTGGGCGTGGGCCGCGCGGAAGCGACCAATATCGGTTCCATCGGCGGCCTGATCGGGGCCGTGGGCGGCGTGCTGGTGCTGATGTTCACCGAACGGCGAGGGCCGGCGTGGATTGCCGCGGTTCCGCTGCTGGGCATCCCGGCCATGCTGGCGATCGGCTGGGGGCTGGATGGCGGCCCATGGTTCATCCCCATCATCATGCTGGGAACGATCATGGTCGGCATCGGCCACGCGGCGGTGATTTCGATGACCAGCATCTATTACCCCAGTGCCGTGCGCGCGACGGGTGGCGGCTGGGCCAGCTTCGTGGCCAAGTTCGCCGCCGTAGCCGCGCCCATCGTCGGTTCGGCATGGTTCATCGCCGACAAGCCTGCGGTGCAGGCCGGATATGTCTTCACCGCCGCCTGCCTTGCCGGCGTGGTGCTGGGCGTGCTGGCGCTGGCGGTGTTCGCCCGCAGGCTGGCAACCGAACACGGTGCCGCCAGCCTGATCGAGGAAGAAACCGAAGTCGCCGCCGGGGCCTGAACCTTTTCATCGCCCGATCTGTTTCATCGCCCGATCTGTTTCACGGAAAGCCGATTGCCATGACCATCCGCAACACGCCGCTCCGCAGTCTGGCTGCCAACAGCCCCGGCCGCCGCGCCAACTGGAAGGCGCTGGGCCTCAGCGCGGAAGACATGCTGAAGCCCAAGATCGCGGTGGTCAATTCCAGCAGCGAACTGGCAATCTGCTACGCCCACCTCGATGGCATCGCCGCCATGGTGAAGGAGGAAATCCGCGCCGCGGGCGGTATTCCGTTCGAAGTGCGGACCGCCGCCCCGTCGGATTTCATCACCGGCGCGGCGAAGCGCGGCAGCTATATCCTTGCCGGGCGTGACATTATCGCCAACGACATCGAAGTGCAGGTGGAAGCGGCGATGCTGGATGGAATGATCTGCCTGACCAGTTGCGACAAGACGCCGCCGGGCCACCTGATGGCCGCCGCCCGGCTGAACATTCCCACCATCCTGGTCATCGGCGGATATCAGCAGGCAGGCGATATCGATGGCCAGCCGATCGATGTGGAGGACGTCTGGTCGGGCAGCGTCGGCCAGCGGTTCGGCGCGAAGCTGAAATTCCCGGTTGCCGACATGGCCGAAAACGCCATTCGCGGCCCCGGCGTCTGCGCGGGGATGGCCACGGCCAACACCATGCATTGCGTGGTGGAGGCATTGGGCATGGCCCTGCCCGGCCACGCCCCGGTGCGCGGCAACAGTGCCAAGATGCAGGCCAACGCCCGCGCCGCCGGGCGGCGGATCGTGGAAATGGTGGCCGAAGACCTGCGCCCGCGCACGATCATGACGCCGGGTGCCTTCCGCAACGCCATCGCCACGGTGCTGGCCGTTTCGGGTTCGATCAACGCGATCAAGCACCTGCAGGCCACCGCGGTGGAAGCGGAAATGGATCTCGATATCTTCGCCCTGTGGGAAGAAATGGCAGATGTGCCGGTGATTTCAGCCGTGCGCCCCACCGGGGACGTGCGGATCGAAGGGTTCGAAGATGCCGGCGGCGCACGGGCCGTGCTGAAACGGCTGGAAGGCCGGATCGATACCTCGGTGATGACCTGCTCGGGCAAGACGCTGGCCGAAAACCTTGCCGGATACGCCATCCCCGGCCCGGATATCATCAAACCCGTTGAACAGCCGATCGGCCCCGGCCCGGCCATCGCCATCCTGCACGGCAATTTCGCCACCAGCGCCGTGGTGCGGCTGGGCATCCGCGACGGATCGCGACCGGAAGAATTCACCGGCCCCGCCCGCGTGTTCGAAGACGTGAACGATTGCATGCAGGCGATCGAAGATGGCGTGGTGAAGCCCGGCGATGTCGTCATCAGCCGCAATCAGGGATTGAAGGGCGGCCCAGCAATGGGCGGCAGCGCCAGCCTGATCCTGTTCGCGCTGGACGCGGCGGGCCTTGCCAAGACCACTGCCTTCGTCACCGACGGCCAGCTTTCGGGTCTGTGCCTGAAAGGGTTGACCGTAGCCGAAGTGGAACCCGAATCCGCGCGCGGCGGCCCCATCGGCAAGGTCCGCGACGGTGACACGGTGACGATCAGCGTGGCCAACCGCAGCATCGACGTGGCGCTGAACGCCGAGGAACTGGCCGCCCGCACCGGCCCCGGATACGTCCAGCCCGCGACCGGCTATCTCGCCACTTTCCGCGAAACCGCCCGTCCGCTGGATACCGGCGGGGTGCTGCTGCCCGAATAAGGGCAGCAGCGCGGCGGCCCTATTCCGCCGCCACCGCTTGTTCGCGTCCCACGCCCAGCAGCGCATCGTCATGCAGGTGCGCCCCTTGCGCGCGCAGCACGGCGCGAACTTCGGCAACGTCCACATCGCGCGGTTGCACCCCGCGATTGGCGGCGACCGCCGCACCCACCCCTGCCGCGTGGCCAGTCAGCCAGCATTGCGGAATTTCGCGCATGAAGCCGTGGCTGTTGGCATCGCAGCTGACATGCCGCCCCGCTGCCAGCAAGCCATCCAGCCCCCGTGGCACCAGCGCGCCATAAGGCACGGAAACACTCGGGAATTTCGGGCTGATGGAAGGGGAAACGCCCACCTCGCTCGCCACTGCGCCACCCAGGCCCCAATCCTTGCGTTCGATCCGGTCCAGCCCCGCCAGCCGCCGCGTGTGGCGCACGCCCAGCTGGCTGCCGGAATAGAGGCTGTAGGCCGCTTCGAACCCCGGCGCGTTGCGCTTGAAGAACTGCACGTGCCCTTCCATCAGCCGGTGGCTGCGGATTTCCACTTCGGTCATGTCATCCACGTCCAGCGCGGAAAGGCCGGACTGGCGCGGCCCAAGAAACAGCGCGATATCCTTGCGCCAGCTGACATAAGGCGTCTGGAAAAATCCCAGTTCGTGCCGCCCGCGGTCCATCAGGTCGCGCAGCTGATCGGGATTGTGGACTTTCCAGTCGATCCACCGGTCCATATCCACGCCGCCCACGGTCCACCCGGTGTTCATCGAATGGTGAACGTCGCCTTCCTCGATATCGGTATCGAAATCGGCGCCGGCACGGGCGAACATGTCGCCATCGCCGGTGGTGTCCACCACCACCTTGGCCATCAGCGCGTGCCGGCCCATCTTCGATTCGAAGATCACGCCCTTCGCCGCGCCGTTTTCCACCAGTGGGCGTGCGGCCCATGCGTGGAAAACGATCCGCACGCCTGCTTCCAGCAGCATTTCCTGATTGTTGAGCTTCATCCGTTCAGGATCGAGCGTGGGCGCCCATTGCACGATGCCGTGGAACGCCGTGGTGCGATTGCCCCAGTATCCCACTTTGGCCGGATCCTTGCTGCCCCAGTCCGCGCGCGGCGGGCCGGCCACGGCTTCGGGCGGCATACGGTCGATGAAATGGCGGGCAAAGCCTTGGATCACATGGTTGCCGCTCCAGTCGGTCATGCGGTCGATCCACATGACCACGCCGCCGGTGGAAAGGCCGCCGAGGCAATTGTAGCGTTCCACCAGCGTCACGTCGGCCCCGGCCTGCGCCGCCGCCCAAGCCGCCGCGCACCCTGCGGGGCCACCGCCGATCACGGCCACGTCGCACTGGTGATAGATGTCGATGTCGCGTGCATCCTCGCGCACGGTGCCACCCCGGCGCGGCGGCGGCAGGCTGCGGCCGCTGCTTTCGAACACGTCGGACCCCAGGAAGCGATCTTCGCTGTGCCCGGAAATGCTCTGCATCTTCACTTCATTGTCAGCCATGGCGCATCCTTTCCGGCGTGTTGCATAGGACGCTAACGATTGCCCGGTCCTGCTGCAAGCACGCGCCGCATTATGGGCGTTGCGAAGCGTCGAACCATTCGCTAGTGCGCCTGCTTCCGGCCCGATGGCGGAGTGGTTACGTAGAGGACTGCAAATCCTCGCACGCCGGTTCGATTCCGGCTCGGGCCTCCACTCCCTTGCAATGAACCCCATTGCAGGGAGGCCAATGGCCCGGTAACGGGCCGCACAGTGCCGCTTTAGCTCAGTTGGTAGAGCACATCATTCGTAATGATGGGGTCAGGTGTTCGAGTCACCTAAGCGGCACCATTTTCCTCCACACCGCTATCTCAGGCAGGGCGCCGGGCGAACAGGCCGAAGCCGGCGATGATTGCGTAGCAGAGCGCGGGCAGGGCCAGCGCCGTGGCGAGGCTGCCGCTGGCATCGGCAAGCGCGCCGGTGGCGAGCGGGACCACTGCCCCGCCGAAGATCGCCACGTTGATGATACCGGATCCGTCCGCCGCGCGGGGGCCCAGTTTTTCGCTCGCGAGGCTGAAGATCGTCGGGAACATGATCGAATTCATCAGCCCGATGGCCAGCAGGCTGTATCCCGCCAGCGCGCCCGTGCTGTTGGCCGACAGCGCGATCAGCGCGATTGCGCCGCAGGCGACGGTTGCCAGCACCTTGCCGGGGCTGACCAGCCGCAGCACGGCCGAACCGATGAAGCGGCCGATCATCGCCCCGCCCCAATACAGGCTGATCAGGCGGCCTGCGCCCTGTTCGTCCAGCGCCAGCACGCCGGGCTGCATCAGATAACTGACGATCAGCGAACCGATCGATACTTCCGCACCGACATAAAGGAAGATGCACAGCGCGCCGTAGCCGAAGCGCGGGCGGCGCAGCAGGTCGAACCCGAACGGGAAGCTGCTGGGGGTGTGGCTTTCCCCTTTCAGCCGGTGGCGAAACAGCCAGACGGCACCGGCCACCACGGCCAGCACCACCGCGAGGCCAAGGTATCCATGCACGATCGCGCTGCTTTCCGCGCTGCGATAGGCATCGAGCGCGGGGCCGCTCAACTGGCTGGCGCTGACCTTGGCCAACCCGCCGAGAATCAGCATCGCGCCGAACCACGGGAAGATGGTCGTGCCGAGCGAATTGAAGGCCTGCGCGAACGTCAGGCGGCTGTGCGCCGTCTGCGGATTGCCCAGCAGCGAAATCAGCGGATTGGCGACGACCTGCACGATCACGACTCCGCTCGCCAAAACGAACAGCGCGAACAGGAACAGGCCGTAAGTGGCCGTGCGGCTTGCCGGAATGAACAGCAGGCAGCCGGCCAGCATCGTCAGCAGCCCGATCACCGCGCCGCGCATGTATCCCACCCGTTTGACCAGCTGTGCGCCGGGAATCCCCACCACCAGATAGGCGGTGAAGAAGCAGAACTGCACCAGCATCGCCTGCGTGTAATTGAGCGTGAACAGTTCTTTCAGCTTCGGAACAATCACATCGTTGAGCGAGGTGATGCCGCCGAAGATGAAGAACAGCGCAAAGACGAAACCTTGTAGGCCCGGTGCTGAAATAGGTGCGGAAATAGGTTGAGCAGCGGTATCGGCTGGCGTGGAGGGGGCGAGTGCCATGGTCGGTCCTACTTGCTGATGCGCTGGCGCGGCAGGGTGATCTGGGCGGAGGGGCCATCGGCCAATGCGTCAGCCGCCAGCACGAACCGGTATTGGCCCGGCGCGATCTGCCACGCGCCCTTGGCCCATCGGGCGATCACGCGCGGTTCCAGCGGCAGTTCCACCGCGCGCGTTTCACCCGGCGCGAGTTCAACGCGGGCAAAACCGGCCAGCCGGCGCAGCGGTTTGCCCGCCACCCCTGCCAGATAGACCTGCGCCACGTCGGCCCCGGCACGCTGGCCGGTGTTGCGGATGGTGAAGCGAGCGACAAGGCCACCCCCGTTGCGTGTCACCACCAGTCCTTCATGCGCGAAAGTGGTGTAGGACAGCCCGTGGCCGAACGGGAACATCGGCGCGGTTCCCTGCCGGGCATACCAGCGATAGCCGATGTCGCTGCCTTCGATGTTGTAATCCACGTCCAGCTTCTGGCCCGGCGCGCCGGTGCCGACGAAATTGGGTTCCACACTGCCCAGCCCCGGCAATTGCGGGCGCGGCAACTGCGCCTCTGCCTGCGGGAAGCTGATCGGCAAGCGGCCCGACGGGTTGATCGTGCCGAACAGCACCCCGGCAATCGCTTCGGCCCCGCGGGCGCCGGGATACCAGGCTTCGACCACGCCCTTGACCTTGTCCTTCCACGGCATCGCCACCGGTCCGCCGGTCTGCAGCACCACGATCGTGTTGGGATTGGCCGCCGCCACCGCCGCGATCAGCGCGTCCTGCCCATCGGGCAGCGACAGGTCGGGCACGTCATAGCCTTCGGTCTGGTACTGGTTGGCAAAGACGATCGCCACGTCGGCCTGCGCCGCCGCCAGCGCCGCTTCGCTGGGATAACGCCCGTCACGATACCGCACCGTCGCGCCATCGCCGGCTGCAGCGCGGATCGCCGCGACGGGGACGGAACGGTTGAATTCCTGATCCAGCATCAGTGCAAACGGGCCATTGCCATCGCGCAGGAACGGCACCGACGCGGACGGGCCATCATTACCCAGCACCTTGGACGATCCGCCGCCCACCACGGTGCCGGTATCGGCATGGCCGCCGATCACCGCGATGCGCCGCACCTGCGGGCCAAGCGGCAGGATGCCATCGCGGTTGGTCAGCAGCACGATACCCTGCTGCGCCACCTTCAGGGCCACAGCCGCATTGGCCTGCGGATCGGCCACCTTGCCGACGGCGGCGGGGTTGCTGTCCAGCCCGTTGGCGTAGATGGCGCGCAGGATCGAGCGCGTCATCTGGCCCAGCCGCTGGCGATAGGCGGGATCGCTTGCCGCCGCCTGCCGCAACGGTTCGCCCAGGAACGGCTGCGGATCGATCCCCGCGCCCGATTGCTGGTCCAGCCCGGCGAGCGCGAAATCGAGCCCGTCGACCGCGCCCCAATCGCTCATCACGAAACCCTTGTACCCCCAGTCGCGCCGCAGCACATCGGTCAGCAGGAACTTGCTGCCACAGCTGAGCGGGCCATTGAGCGCGTTGTAGGCGCACATGATCGATCCGGGCTGGCCGCGTTCGACCGCGATTTCATAGGCCAGCAGATCGCTTTCGCGCAGCGCGTCTTCCGCGATCACCACGTTCATGAAGGCGCGCCCGGTTTCCTGCGGGTTGATCGCGAAATGCTTCAGCGTGGAAATGACGTTGTTCGACTGGATGCCGCGCACTGCCGCACCGCCCAGCACGCCCGCCAGCAGCGGGTCTTCGGTCAGGTATTCGAACGTGCGGCCATTGCGCGGATCGCGCATCAGGTTGATGCCGCCGGCCAGCATCACGTTGAAGCCCTTGGCCCGCGCCTCGCCGCCGATCATCCGCCCACCCTGTTCGATCAGGGCAGGATCGAAAGTGGCCCCTTGCGCCGGGCCGCTGGGCATCTGGGTGCCGCCGTTGCCGCGCGATCCGCCAAGCCAGGTGACACCAAGGCTGGCATCGGTTTCATACAAGGCGGGAATATCCAGCCGCGCCACGCCGGGAACGAAGCCCGCGCCGGTGCGCGCTTCGGGCGGCGGGGCGGGGCGGCCGGGCATGGCGGAAGTGAGCAGCCCCAGCGTCAGCGTGACCCGTTCCGCATCCGTCATCCGCGCTTCGGTGGCGGCGGCGCGGGCATCCGCATCCTGCTGCGCCAGCGCCGGTGCGGCGGAAAGAACACCGGCTGCAAGAACCGTGGCTGAAAACAGAACCGTGCGCGCCTTGCGTCCGCTGAGCCCCGTAAGCTTTGCCCCAAAACCAGTCACTTGCATTCTCCCCTGCCCTTCCGTCGGGCCACGGGGCCGGTTTGCGGTGAAAGTGCGCCGCTTGTCAAACGGTTGCGGGCGGTTGAAAAGGACCGCGAAAACGCAGCATGACAGCGCAGGGAGTGGACAAGTGAAAGCAGCGATGGTGATCGCCGGGATGGTGGCGCTGGCAGGATCGGCAGTGGCAGGCCCGGCAATGGCACAGGCGTCCGGCACCCAGAACGCCCCCCGCCGCCTGCAACGTGCCGTGGCCAAGGCATGTTCCGCGGCCCGGCAAGCTGGAAATCGGTGGAACAGCTGCCCGATGGCCGCGTGACCTTCCGCCTCTGCGCACCCGAAGCGCAAAGCGCCAAGGTCACCAGCAACGACATCGACGATGCCATCCCGATGGGCTTTGCCCCCGGCAGCGTACGCGGCCTGCCGATGACGAAGGATGCCGCAGGATTGTGGAGCGTGACCACGGCCAAGGCCGTCCCCGCCGACACCTATCGCTTCGATTTCGAAGTCGATGGCGCGCGCGTGCCCGATCCGCAGGGCACCACGTTCAGCCATGAACGCGTTGGCACCAATTCCACCTTCGAAGTGACCGGGCCGGAAGGCGCGTTCCAGACTTACGATGCCAAAGTGCCGCACGGCACGGTCAGCCGCGTGGAATACAATTCCGCCTCCATCGGCGCGAAGCGCGCGGCGATGGTCTATACCCCGCCCGGATACATGAAGGGCACAGGCAAGTACCCGGTGCTCTATCTGGTACACGGCGCGGGCGACAGCGCCGACAGCTGGACCAGCGTGGGCCATGCCAATTACATTCTCGACAACCTGATCGCCGCGGGCAAGGCGCGGCCGATGATCGTGGTCATGCCGTTTGGCCATACCCCCGATCGCCCGGCGGCGAGCGGCGGCACCAACATGCTGGCCAACACCGATTTCGGTGATGACCTGATCCGCGACCTGATCCCTTACGTCGATGCCAATTTCCGCACGCTGGCCGATCAGCACGATCGCGCCATGGCTGGCCTTTCCATGGGCGGATCGCACACCTTGCGGTTTGGCCTGACGCACCCGGAACTGTTCGATTACATCGGCATCTTCTCCATGGGTCTGGGCGTAACCGGGCCGAACGATGTCGCCAGCTATGAACAGGCGAACGACGCCGCGCTGAAGAAGGCGGCGAAGGATCTGGACCTGGTCTATTACGCGATCGGCAAGGACGATTTCCTCCACGCCACCGTGGCGCCCACCCGCGCGATGCTGGACAAGTATGGCATCCGCCACACCTTCCACGAAAGCGAAGGCGGCCACACGTGGATCAACTGGCGCCGTTACCTGACCGACTTCGCCCCGCGCCTGTTCCAGTAACGCCGTCCATGAATATCCTGCGCCAGATTGCCTGGCTGCTCGCATTGGTATGCGCCGCCCCGGTGGCGGCGCATCCGGTGCCCTATTCCTACGTCGATCTGACGCTGTCGGACGGCGGCGTGGCGGGCAAGGTAACCGTGCATGATGCCGATGCCGCCTATGCGCTTGGCCTGCCGGCCCCTGCCCGCTTGCGCGATCCGGCCTATGCCACGGCGCAGTTTGCGCCGCTGGCTGCCATACTGGCACCGCGCATCCAGTTGCCGCCGGGGGAACGGATCGAATGGCAGCAGATTGCGCCCGCGGCAGATGACAACGCGCTGATCCTGCGGTTTCGCGTGGCGCAGGCACCACCCGCCGCCTTCGTGTTCCGGGCACACCTGTTCACCCACGATCCGCTGCACCAGACTTTCGTCAACGTGTACGAACAGGGCGCGTTGCGGCAACAATGGATCTTCGGCGCACAGGCACCCGCGAAGACTTATTACCGCGGGACAACGGCCGGCGCGGTGGAAGTGATGAAGACCTTCATCCCGTCAGGCGCATGGCACATCCTGATCGGGCCGGACCACCTGCTGTTCCTGTTTGCGTTGCTGCTGCTGGGTGGCGGATGGCGGCAACTGGTGCGGATCGTCACCGCTTTCACCATCGGCCACAGCATCACGCTCACGCTGGCCGCACTGGACATCGTCAACCCGCCGGCCGCCTATGTGGAACCCGGCATCGCCCTGACGATCATCATCGTGGGGGCCGACAACCTGCTGCGTGGCGAGGGCAAAGACCTGCGCCCATGGGCCGCGCTGGCCTTCGGGCTGGTGCATGGTTTCGGCTTCGCCAACGTGCTGCGCGAATTCGGACTTCCTCAAGAAGCGCTTGGCTGGAGCCTGTTTTCGTTTAACATCGGCGTGGAACTGGGACAATTATCGGTGGTTCTGGTGGTGGCCGGCCTGCTGGCCGCGATCCGCCGCCGATATCCCGCCGCAGGCAAGCCGATCACCATCGCCGGTTCGCTGGTGGTGATTGCCGCGGGCCTGTACTGGTTCGTCGAAAGAACAATGATAATTCCGGGAGGGAATTGAATGAAACGTCTGGCCATCCTCGGCTCGATCATCCTTGCGGGCGCCACCGCCGTAGCCGTGAATGGCCAAGGCCGTTCGCCGCTGCCGGGCATCACCGACATCGAACAGGTTTCCCCCCATGTCTGGCGCATTCCCGGCGCGGGCGGCAACACCGTGGTGTTCGAACGCAGCGATGGCGTGGTGCTGGTGGATACCAAGCTGCCGCAGAACGGGGATTCCATCC
>JBDLVD010000029.1:0-17435 GCA_039804965.1 Pseudomonadota bacterium | reverse complement strand
CCCGGTCAGGATACGGCCAAGGAAGCTGTCGCGATCGAGCAGCGTTGCCAGCATCGCGAAATCGGCTTCCGGGTCGAGATCCGGGGCCGGCACGTGGCTGACGATCTTCTTGAACAGCGGCGTCAGATCGCCTTCGCGCACATCCTGGCTTTCACCAGCGTAACCGGCGCGGCCCGATGCGTAGAGCACCGGGAAATCGAGCTGTTCGTCGTTCGCGTCGAGGTTCACGAACAGGTCGAAAACTTCGTCCAGCACTTCGGTGGCGCGGCCATCGGGACGGTCGATCTTGTTGACGACCACGATCGGCTTGAGGCCAAGGCCCAGTGCCTTGCCGGTGACGAACTTGGTCTGCGGCATCGGGCCTTCGGCCGCGTCAACCAGCAGGATCACGCCATCGACCATGCTCAGGATACGTTCCACTTCGGCGCCGAAGTCGGCGTGCCCGGGGGTATCGACGATGTTGATGCGGTGCGCTTCGTGGCCACCCGGCGGGGTCCATTCCACGCTGGTGCACTTCGCCAGGATGGTGATCCCGCGTTCTTTTTCCAGATCGTTGGAATCCATCGCGCGTTCTTCCACGCGCTGGTTTTCGCGGAAGGTGCCCGACTGGCGGAACAGCTGGTCGACAAGAGTTGTCTTGCCGTGATCGACGTGGGCGATGATCGCCACGTTACGCAGGCTCATGAAACGATGCTTTCGTAAAGGGAATTGGCGCGCCCTTAGCCGCGATGGCGCTGCATCGCAACAAGGGGGGCCATGCCGGAGGTAATAAAGGGCAAAGGCGTGCCGGCCCGGATTGGCCGGACACGCCTGTAAATATCAGTCGACCGGGCGCAGGACGATATGACCCACCGCCGTATTCGAAGCCGGAACGTGATAGAACCGGTGCAGTTCTTCCACCTTTTCGCCCAGCGCCGCGCGCATGATCAGCCACATGATCAGCTCGATCCCTTCGGACCCCGATTCGCGCAGGTATTCCAGCCGCGTGATCGCCCGCAGATCATCCGTCTGGTCGACCAGCTTGTCGAGAAATGCGTTGTCGAATTCCGGGTTGATCAGACCCGCGCGCGGGCCCTGCAACTGGTGGCTCATCCCGCCGGTGCCCCAGATCTGCACGTTGAGATCGGCCGGGAAGCTTTTGACCGCGTCGCGGATTGCCGCGCCCAGTTGCCAGCACCGTTCGCCCGAAGGGGTGGGAAACTGGGTGACGTTGACCGCCAGGGGAATCACCCGCACCGGCCATGCATCGACCTTGCCGAACATCAGTGACAGCGGCACGGTGCAACCGTGGTCCACGTCCATGTGGTTCATCAAGGTGAGGTCGAAATTGTCGATCACCAGCTGTTCGGCCAGATGCGCGGCCAGCACCGGATCGCCCATAACCGTCGGCACCGGGCGGGCGCCCCAGCCTTCATCCGCGGGTGCGAAATCTTCCGCGCAGCCCAGCGCAAAGGTCGGCACCACGTCCAGCATCAGCGCCGATGCGTGATCGTTGTAGCACAGGATGACGACATCGGGCTGTTCCTGCCCTTCGAACGCCTTCACCCAATCGTATCCGTCGAACACCGCCTTCCAGTATTCGTCCTGCGACCGGCCCTGATCGAACGCCGCGCCAATGGCGGGAACGTGGCTGGTGGCGATGCCTGCGGTAATCCGGGCCATCAATTGTTGTCCTTGATAGAACGGTTGCCTTCGATGGAACGGCCCCCGGCGCGCATCATCGCGGCATATTCGTCAGCGGTCATGCCGCTCATCGATCCGACCGCCTTCTGCGTGCTCCAGCCATCGGTGTTGGACAGCTTGACGAGGAAATAGATGTTGCCGCCCAGATCGATCAGGGCGTTGAAATCCCGGTCCAGCACGGCCTGCTTCTGCTCTTCGCTCATGCGGAAGCGATCGAGATAGGCGCGTTCGTCAGCGCGGAAGGCGTCGCGGTTGGCGGCATCCATCAGCGACATGCAGAATTTGTGCAGGTGATAGGCGGCGCGCGAACGCATCGCGGTGAACACCTTGGTGCCGGGAATGTCTTCCAGCTCGTCCAGTGAATAGAGGCGGTCGCGCATCGTATTGATCTTTCAGGTGGGGGCGTAATCGCCAGCCTAGCAGAAACCCCGTGGTCCGACCATTGCAACAACTGCAACTCAGGCTGCACAAAGCGGCACAGACGGGTTCCTGCGGCCTTGCTGGAAACCGGAATGGCAGGCGGCGGAGAAACTTTGTCAACGTGCACGCACGCAAGGGGTTATGATCCGCGCGCGGATTGGCTAGGGGCAGCAACACTATTACCGCCCGACTATTACCGCACGGCCGATCGATCGGTGGTTGCCCGCGCGTTATGCCCTTGGAGAAGATGATGACCCAGCACGTGCTCGAACAGCTTGCCGCAACCAACCCGGACGCGGAAATCTGGTGGGACAGTTCCCCGGTGATCTTCCCCAGCTGGCGCGCGGAAACGCTGGCCAAGGCCCCGGCCGGCATGGAAGCCGACTGGGAAGCCCAGATCGACCGGATGTACAACCAGAACACCATCGACACGCAAGGGACGATGGGTTTCCGCGGTGTCACCACCAACCCGCCGCTGTCGCTGCAGGCGATCAAGCTGGATCCGCCGCGCTGGGCCGCGCAGATCAAGGCGATCGCCGCCGCCAACCCGGGCATGGATGTCGAAGGCGTGTACTGGCAGATGTATCTGGATCTGGTGAAGAAGGGCGCCGACGCCATTCGTCCGGTCTATGACAAGTCCGGCGGCAAGTACGGCATGCTGTCGGGCCAGGTTGATCCGCGTTTTGTCCGCGACGGGGAAAAGATGCTGGAACAGGGCCTGCAGATCGCGGCCATGGGCGCCAACGTGATGGTCAAGCTGCCCGGTTCCAAGGAAGGCTATGAAGTGCTGGAGGAACTGACCGCACGCGGCATTTCCACCAACAACACCACCAGCTTCACCGTGCCGCAGTACCTGCGCTGCCGCGCAGCGGTGACCGCTGGTCTGCTGCGCGCAGAAGCTGCCGGGATCGACCTTTCGCGGTTCCGTTCGGTCATCACCCACATGTCCGCCCGTCTTGGCGAACTGAGCGACTGGCGCACCGAAGCCAAGGCGCGCGGGATCGAACTGACGCTGCCGGAAATCCGCGACGGCGAAGAAGCCGTGCTGAAGCGCGCATACCACCACGGCAAGCGAGTGGGCCATCCGTCCAAGATGCTGCAATGTTCGATGCGCGTCGAAAAGGACGATCGCACCGGCAACATGGTCAGCCGCCACATTCAGGATTTCGGCGGCAGCGACATGGTCTACACCTGCCCGCCCAGCTACATCGCCACCCTGATGCAGACCGACATTGGCGGGATCGACGCCAATGCCATCGATCGTGAGCCCAACAAGGCGAGCGTGGAAAAGCTGCTGAAGCTGCCCAGCTTCCGCGCGGCTTACGAATATGACGGGATGACGCCGGACCAGTTCGCTCATTTCGGCGCCTTCAAGGCCACCGAAACCGAATTCGCCGCCGCCACCCGCCAGACGGTCGATTTCGTCCGCATGACGATGGAAGGCTGAAACACGCCGCTCGCGCGTTCCCTCCATTCGTGGGAGAGAACGCGCGATGCGATCGGTGCTGGAAATCTTCTGGGAACTGGTGCTGGCGCTGACCGGCGCCGTGGCCTTTTCCGCACTGGTCGTGGCTGGCGCAGCTTTCGGGCTTGGCTGCTTCGCTTTCGGCTGCACCTGCACATGGCGCAGCTGGCGGCGGCGGATCAGGGCCCGCAACACGCCGCGTGACTGACGCCCAAGACAGAAAGCTTACCCTGCATGAGCCGTCCCCCCCTGCCCCCGTTCACCGCCGAAACCGCCGCACAAAAGGTGCGGGCCGCCGAAGATGGCTGGAACGGCCGCGATCCGGCCAAGGTGGCGCAAGCCTATACCGCCGACAGCGCGTGGCGGAACCGCAGCACTTTCCTGAACGGCCGCGCCGAAATCGCCGCCTTCCTTGCCGACAAGTGGGACAAGGAACGCGAATACCGGCTGATCAAGGAACTGTGGGCCTTCACGGACAACCGCATCGCGGTGCGCTTCGCCTACGAATGGCATGACGCGGCGGGCCAGTGGTTCCGGTCATACGGCAACGAAAACTGGGAATTCGATGCAGAAGGCTACATGGCCGTGCGCCATGCCAGCATCAACGACCTGCCGATCAGCGACGCCGATCGCCTGTTCCACTGGCCCCACGGCCCCCGCCCGGCCGACCATCCCGGCCTGACCGAACTGGGGCTGTAAGGCTCAGCCTCAATCCGCCCAGTAAAGGCGGTTGGGGTTGTCGATCAGCAGCTTGCGCTGCAGCTCATCGGTCGGGGCGATCCGGGGGATCATGTCGACGAGATGGCCATCGTTCGGGATCTCGGTGTCCATGTTCGGGTGCGGCCAGTCGGTGCCCCACAACACGCGGTCCTGATAATCGGCAACCAGCGGGGCCACCGCATCGGCGAAAGCGTTCCACGGATCGCCCGCGCCGCCTTCCTTGATCGCATCCAGCCGGTCAGGGCAGGTGGCCTTGAACCAGATATCGTCCCGGCTTTCGAGGAAGCGGCGGAAGGCCTTCATGTCGGCCCCGTCCGGCCCCTGCCACACGTCCGGGCGGCCCATGTGGTCGATCACCAGCGGGACGGGAATCGCATCCATGAACGGGCGCAGTTCTTCCAGAATGTCCGCTTCGAAATAGATCACCACGTGCCAGCCCTTGGGCAGCCGGCTGGCCACTTCGAGGAACTTGTCCTTGGGTGCATCTTCCACCAGCCGCTTCAGGAAATTGAAGCGGATGCCGCGGATACCGCCGGTGTGCATGGCGTGCAACTCGGCTTCCGAAATCGCCGGATCGACCACGGCGACGCCGCGCGCCTTGCCATTCGATTTGGCGATAGCGTCCAGCGTGGCGGCATTATCGGTGCCGTGGCAGCTGGCCTGCACGATCACGTTCTTTTCGAACCCGAGGAAGTCGCGCAGGGCGAACAGCTTGTCCGGCCCGGCGTCTTCCGGAAGATACTTGGCTTTCGCGCTGAACGGGAATTGCGCCATCGGCCCGAACACGTGGCAGTGGGCGTCCACTGCGCCCGCAGGCGGGGTGTAGCGCGGCTTGCTGGGGCTGGCATGCCAGCTGGTGATACGATCAGACATAGACAATTCCATCCATCAGCTTGCGCGCGGTGCGCAGCAACGCGGCGGTGGCGACCTGCCCATCCGGGCCGAGTTCCAGCACGCAGCTCATTTCGCCGGTCGGGTGTTCGACGCTCAACAGCTTGCGGCTGCCATCGGGAATCTGCGCCACTTCGGCGGCGGGCGTCCCTTCGATCAGGCAGGCGGTGGCCACGCTGACCGCGCCCAGCACGCCGATGGTGGCGTGGGCACGCTTGGGGATGAAGCTGCGCACGGTCACCGCGCCGCCATGTTGCGGCGGAGCCACCAGCATCATCTTGGGCACGCTCTTTTCCGCCACGTCACCCAGGTTCATCAGCGGCCCGGCGGCAAGGCGGATCGCTTCGATGCGGGCGCGCATATCGGCAAAACGGTCCGATTCCAGATCGTCCCGGCTTTCGAACCCGGTCGCGCCGACATCTTCTGCCTTGAACACGATGCACGGCATCCCGTTGTCGATCAGCGTGCAGGCAACGCCTTCGATCACGTCCACGGCATTGCCGGTGGGCAGCAGCGCGCCACAGCTGGACCCGGCCGTATCGCGGAATTCCAGCGGCACCGGGGCATGGCTGCCGGGCACGCCATCGATCTTCGCGTCCCCGGCATAGCTCACCACGCCGCCCGGCGTCTGCACGGTGGCGACGGCGGCTTGCCCGGTGTTTTCCATGTAGATGGCAACGTTGGTTTCATCACCCGTCGGCTGGACCAGACCGCGTTCCAGCGCGAACGGGCCGACGCCCGCCAGGATGTTGCCGCAGTTCTGCGCATCGGTGACGATCGCCTGATCGACGAAGACCTGCAGGAACAGGTAATCGACATCGATCCCGTCCCGCTCGCTTGCCTTCACCACGGCTACCTTGCTGGTCAGCGGGTCGGCCCCGCCCATGCCATCAATCTGGCGCGGGTCGGGGCTGCCCATGACACCCAGCAGGAAGGCATCGCGCGCCGCCGTGTCGGCAGGCAGGTCGCTGGCGAGGAAGTAGCCGCCTTTCGACGTACCCCCGCGCATCCACATCACCGGTGCTGATTTCATCGGATCAAATCCACTTCAGGCCCATGTCGACCAGCTTCTGACGGAAGCCGTACATGTCGAGGCCGAGTTCGCCGCTGGCGAGCCGGTCGCGCTTGCTGCCTTCGTTGGCTTCGCGGGCGCGAGCCTTTTCCAGCACCATCGGCGCATCGGCGCGGCGGACCACGCAGACGCCATCATCGTCAGCAACGATCACATCGCCCGGTTCGATATAGGCGCCAGCGCAGACCACGGGCACGTTGACGCTGCCGAGGCTGGCCTTGATCGTCCCTTGCGCGAACACGCGCTTGGACCAGACGGGGAAGTTCATTTCGGTCAGGTCGCGCACGTCGCGGATGCCGGCGTCGATGATCAGGCCCATCACCCCGCGCGCCTGCGCGCTGGTGGCCAGCAGATCGCCGAAATAGCCGTCTTCGCACGGGGAAGTCGGCGCGATCAGCAGGATGTCGCCTTCGCGGCACTGTTCGATCGCGGCGTGGACCATGTAATTGTCGCCCGGCGGCACGCTGATGGTGACAGCCGAAGCGCCGATGCGCGCGCCGGCATAGATCGGGCGCATGTAGCTGGCGAGCAGGCCGGTGCGATCCTGCGATTCATGCACGGTGGCAACGCCGCAGGCACCAAGGCCGCGCACGACTTCGCGATCCGCACGTTCGATATTCTGGACGACGACATGGACCATCTGCGCGAGTCTCCTTCTGATGCAGGGAAAGGCGCGTGGACCGCCGCCCCCGCATTCGTCAAGAGGCCGGAGCGCAATGGTCCGCCGTCCGAAGCGCGAAAACAGCGGCGGCGGATGCTTCGGCAAACTTGTATGCAACACATACATTCTGTAACGGCTCAGCACGATAAGGATGCCAGATTCGACCCCTCTTTCCCCAGCCCCCCGGGTGGCGCTGATCGGCTTCGGCGAAGCCGGCCTGACCTTTGCGCGCGCAGGCGGCTGGCACGGCCATGCCAAGGGATGGGCCAAGGGATGGGACGTGAAGGCCGAACGCCGCGCGCTGATGGCCCCCTGCGGCGTCACCGCGGCCGAAGATGCGGCCAGCGCACTGGCTGATGCGGACATCGTGCTGTCGCTTGTCACTGCGGATTCGGCCTTTCCCGCTGCACGCGATTACGCCGCATTGCTCGCCCCCGGCGCCGTCTGGGCCGACATGAATTCGGTCGCCCCGGAAACCAAGCGCGCTGCGGCCGAAGCGGTGCTGGCTGCCGGCGCGACATATGCCGATGTGGCCGTGATGGCCCCGGTCGATCCCGCCGCGCTCAATTGCCCGCTGCTGATCGCCGGGCCTGCCGCGCAGCGCGCCGATGCGATGCTGGGCGCGCTCGGCTTTGCCAAACGGCGGGTGGTGGGCGACACCGTGGGGCAGGCGAGCGCGATCAAGATGATCCGTTCGGTCATGGTCAAGGGGCTGGAAGCGCTCAGCTACGAATGTTCGCAAGCCGCGATCGCCGCCGGTGTGCTGGACGAAGTGACCGCTTCGCTCGATGCATCAGAAAAGGCCATCGGCTGGGCCGAGCGCTTCGCCTATAACCGCGAACGGATGGAAACCCACGGCCTGCGCCGTGCGGCAGAGATGGAAGAATCGGCCCGGACGCTGCAAGGTCTGGGCGTGGAACCGGTAATGACGCGCGGCACGGTGGCTTTGCAGCGCCGCGCCGCACAGAAGAAAAGTGGAGAGAACGCGTGAGCCTGATCATCGATTGCCACGGCCATTACACCGTGCTGCCCAAGGCGCATGACGCGTGGCGCGAAGAACAGAAGGCCGCGTTCAAGGCCGGCGTGCCTGCCCCCGCCTATCCCGACATCACCGATGACGAAATCCGCGAAACGATCGAAGCCAACCAGCTGCGCCTGATCAAGGAACGCGGCGCGGACATGACGATCTTTTCCCCCCGCGCCAGCGCGATGGCCCCGCACGTGGGTGATCAGAGCGTGGCGGTGAAGTGGGCGCAGGTCTGCAATGACCTGATCGGCCGCGTGGCAGGCCTGTATCCTGAAATCTTCGCCCCGGTCTGCATGCTGCCGCAATCGCCGGAAGCAGACATGACCAGTTCCATCGCCGAACTGCGCCGCTGCGTGGAACAGATGGGCTTCATCGGCTGCAACCTGAACCCCGATCCGGGCGGTGGCCACTTCAAGCATCCGCCGCTGACCGATGAATTCTGGTTCCCGTTCTACGAAGCGATGTGCGAACTGGACGTGCCGGCGATGATCCACGTGTCGGGTTCGTGCAACCCGGCGATGCACGCCACCGGCGCATATTACATCGCGGCAGATACCATCGCCTTCATGCAGTTGCTGGAAGGCGATCTGTTCAGCCGGTTCCCCACCCTGCGCTTCATCATCCCGCATGGCGGCGGCGCGGTGCCGTATCACTGGGGCCGTTACCGCGGGCTGGCGGACATGCTGAAGAAGCCGGACCTTTCCACCCACCTGATGAACAACGTGTTCTTCGATACCTGCGTCTATCACCAGCCGGGCGTGAACCTGCTGGCCGACGTGATCGACAACAAGAACATCCTGTTCGGCAGCGAAATGGTGGGCGCGGTGCGCGGGATCGACCCGACCACCGGGTTCTATTTCGACGACACCAAGCGGTATGTCGACGCGCTCGACATTTCCGCAGGCGAAAAGCACGCGATCTTCGAAGGCAATGCCCGCCGCGTGTTCCCGCGGCTGGACGCGCAACTGAAGGAACGCGGCCTTTGAACGAAGGCGTCACCTCCACCGGCTTTGCCGACTGCCAGAAGCCCGAGCGCTATATCCAGCAGCTCGTCAGCCACTGGGGGCACAAGTTCGCCACCAGCTATGACGAAGGCGACGGCATGGGGGTGTTTCCCTTTTCCGAACATACCACTTGCGTGATGACTGCCCGCGAAGGCGGCATCGCCATTACCCTGACCACCGCCGACATGGACGAAAACGTCCGTATGCGCGGCGTGGTCGAACGGCATATCGACCGGTTCGCCTTCCGCGAAGCGCCGCTTAATTACGAATGGAAAGAGCAATGACAGACAAGAAAGAGCGGATCGACATCCACGAATATCTCGCGGCTTTCGATGACATCCCCGGCACCCGCGTGTTCACCGCCCAGCGCGCCCGCAAGGGTTACTGGCTGAACCAGTTCGCGATGAGCCTGATGAAGGAAGAAAACCGCCAGCGGTTCAAGGCGGACAATGCCGCCTATCTGGACGAATGGCAGCTGACCCCGGCCGCCAAGAAGGCCGTGCTGGACCGCGATTACAACGCGATGATCGATGAAGGCGGCAACGTCTACTTCCTGTCCAAGCTGTTTTCCGCCGACGGCCAGAGCTTCCAGTTCGCCGCCGGTTCGATGACCGGCATGACGCCGGACGAATATGCACAGATGATGATCAATGGTGGCCGTTCGCCCGAAGGCGTCCGCTCGCTCAAGGGAGGATACTGATCA
Organism: Pseudomonadota bacterium; assembly: GCA_039804965.1. Taxonomy (GTDB): domain Bacteria; phylum Pseudomonadota; class Alphaproteobacteria; order Sphingomonadales; family Sphingomonadaceae; genus Croceibacterium_C. The sequence continues at coordinate 7,789 of JBDLVD010000029.1, read as the reverse complement.
TGGCGCGCGTTACCACGGGCATCACGTCCAGCCACATTCCGGCGCTGGGTGCTGCCTTGCAGACCAAGACCAGCGGCAACGATTACTGGGGTCCGGTCTTCAAGGGCTACGAACCGATCAAGGAATGGATCAAGCAGCCGGGCAACATGCCCGATGTGGTGGTGCTGGTTTATAACGACCACGCGACCGCGTTCGACATGAACGTGATCCCGACTTTCGCCATCGGTTGCGCTGAAAAGTTCGAACCGGCCGATGAAGGCTGGGGCCCGCGCCCGGTGCCTGACGTGATCGGCCACCCGGATCTCGCCTGGCACATCGCCCAGAGCCTGATCCTCGACGATTTCGACATGTGCATCTTCAACGACATGAAGGTGGACCACGGCTGCACCGTGCCGCTGTCCATGGTGTTCGGCGAACCGAGCGAATGGCCGTGCAAGGTCATCCCGCTGCCGGTCAACGTCGTCACCTATCCGCCGCCGTCGGGCAAGCGCTGCTTCAATCTGGGCGACAGCATCAAGGCCGCCGTGGAAAGCTTCCCGGAAGACCTGAACGTCCACGTCTGGGGCACGGGCGGGATGAGCCACCAGTTGCAGGGTCCGCGCGCGGGCCTGATCAACAAGGATTTCGATCTGCGCTTCATCGATGCGCTGATCAACGATCCCGAAACGCTCAGCCTGATGCCGCACATCGATTACCTGCGCGAAGCCGGTTCCGAAGGCATCGAACTGGTCATGTGGCTGATCATGCGCGGTGCGCTGGGTGAAAAGGTGAAGGATCTCTACACCTTCTACCACATCCCGGCGTCCAACACCGCGCTCGGCGCGCTGATCCTGCAGCCGGAAGACACGGCTGGCGAAGCGCTGAACCCGCACAAGGTGATGAGCGGCCACAGCCTGGCGAACGCCTGATCCGACAACCCCCTCCCGTTCGCGGGAGGGGGTTTATTCCTGACACCCACCCTACCCCCTCCCCCTGTCCGCGAGGGGGGATTGCGCGGAGAAACCCATGCGTATCGCACTCGCCGGTGCCGGCGCCTTTGGCGAAAAGCACCTCGACGGCCTCAAGAACATCGATGGCGTCGAAATCACCTCGATCATCTCGCGCCGCGCCGAACAGGCCGCGGAAGTCGCCGCCAAGTATGGCGCGAAGCATTCCGGCACCGAACTGTCGGAAGCCTTGGAACGTGACGATGTCGATGCGGTGATCCTGTGCACCCCCACCCAGATGCACGCCGAACAGGCGATCGCCTGCATGAACGCGGGCAAGCACGTGCAGGTGGAAATCCCCCTGTCCGACAGCTGGGGCGATGCGCAGGCCGTGCTGGAAAAGAGCAGGGAAACCGGCCTCGTCTGCATGGTCGGCCACACCCGCCGCTTCAACCCCAGCCACCAGTACGTTCATAACAAGATCGTCGCTGGCGATCTGGCGATCCAGCAGATGGACGTGCAGACGTACTTCTTCCGTCGCAAGAACATGAACGCCAAGGGCGAAGCCCGTTCGTGGACCGACCACCTGCTGTGGCACCACGCCGCGCACACGATCGACCTGTTCGCATATCAGGCGGGCAAGATCGTCACCGCCAATGCCGTACAGGGGCCAAAGCACCCCGAACTGGGCATCGCGATGGACATGTCGATCCAGCTGAAGGCGGAAACGGGCGCGATCTGCACCCTTTCGCTCAGCTTCAACAACGATGGCCCGCTCGGCACCTTCTTCCGCTACATCGGCGATAACGGCACCTACATCGCCCGTTACGATGATCTGGTGAACGGCAAGGAAGAGCCGATCGATCTGGCCGGCGTTGCCGTGTCCAGCAACGGCATCGAATTGCAGGACCGCGAATTCATCGCCGCGATCCGCGAAGGGCGCGAACCCAACAGTTCGGTGGCGCAGGTTGCGGATTGCTATCGCGTGATTGGCGAACTGGCCGCCAGCCTCGAAGCGCAGGACGGGTGGTCCTGATGGGACGACGCATGATCGCCGGCCGGGAACTGCACCCGGTCGGCCTCGGCTGCATGAACCTGTCGTGGGCATACGGCACACCGCCGAGTGCGGAAGAAGGCGCGGCGTTCCTCAACCATGCGCTCGACCTTGGTTATGACCACCTCGATACCGCGCGTATCTATGGCGCGGGCAAGAACGAGGCGCTGATCGGCGAGGCGCTGAAGGGCCGCCGCCAGCAGTTCTTCCTTGCCAGCAAGTGCGGCATCACCGTGGATGGGCCGAAGCGCGGCGTGGATTGCACGCCCGATGCCATCAGCGCGGCGGTGGAAACCAGCCTTGGCCTGCTCGGCACCGATCACATCGACCTCTATTACATGCACCGCTTCGATCCCAAGGTGCCGATCGCGGACAGCGTCGGCGCATTGGCGCGCGCGGTGGAAGCGGGCAAGATCGGCGCCTATGGCGTGTCCGAATGGTCCGCTGCCCATATCGCCGAAGCCCACGCCATCCACCCGGTGGGCGCGGTGCAGACCGAATATTCGCTGTGGACCCGCAACGTCGAAATCGCGGTGCTGGATACCTGCAAGCAACTGGGCATCCCGCTGGTCGCCTTCAGCCCGGTGGGCCGGGGTGCGCTGGGCAACGTGCTGAAGGATCCGGCCACGCTGGAACCAACCGACCTGCGCGTGCAGATGCCGCGTTTCAACGCCGAAAACTGGCCGCACAACCTGTCGCTGATCGAACGGATGGCTGCCCTTGCCGCCGCCAACGGGATGACCGCCGGGCAACTGTCGCTGGCATGGGTGTTGTCACGGGGCGATCACGTGCACGTGATCCCCGGCACCACCAACCGCCAGCATCTGGCCGACAATTTCGACGCCGGAAACATGGTGGTGGATCAGGCCGTGCTGGATCAGGCCGATGCCATCATCAACCATCAGACTGTTCATGGCCATCGCTATCACGATGCGATAATCCCATCGATCGATACGGAAGATTTCGCCTGAACTTTGGGAAAGCCTGAGATGAAAACGGTGCGCGCGGAAATCGGTTACACCCAGCGGACAGACCGCGCGCCCTACTTCTATGCCAACGCGCACGAAAAGGATTACGTGCCGTTGCAGCCGGTGGAAATGGCCATCACCGATGCCCGCGGGATGGCCACCACGCTGGACCGCGAAGGCTTCGTGCTGGTCAGCCATGAAAGCGCGGTGGCGGACCTGACCGACATGCAGGCCGTGGCAGACGTGCACCGCGCCGAAATTGCCGAACTGCTGCGCCGTGAAACCGGCTGCGACCACGTGGAGATGACCCCGTTCGGCATCCTGCGCTATTCCGAACGCAGCGGCCGGGTCGGCAGCACCGACAATTCGCACCCCGCGCGCATGGCTCATGTCGACATGGCCAAGGCCGATGCCGCCGCCGCGCGGGAAAAAGGCGCGCCCGCTGACAAGGCGATCCTTCGCAGCGCGCAATACAACGTGTGGCGGGCGCTTTCCGGCGCACCGCAGGACGTGCCGCTGGCCTTGTGCGATTACACCAACGTGGATGAAGCGGCCGACCTGATCGATTGCCGCGCGATATTCGACACGCCGGGCAAGCCCGAATGGAGCTTTGCCAACTATGTCATCGCGCACAATCCGGCGCATCGCTGGTTCTATTATGCGGACATGACGCCGGCCGAAGCGATCATCTTCAAGACCAGCGAAAGCGATCCCGCCTGCGCGCAGCTGATGCCGCATGCCGCGTTCGACAACCCGAACGCACCCGCCGATGCGCCCGCCCGCGTCAGCCTGGAAATGCGCGGCACCTGCTACTGGTACGAATAACCCCCTCCCGCCGCTGGCGGGAGAGGGTCGTCAGAAGGCTGTCCGGATCAGAGCGCGCGCTTGTACAGCGCCAGCAGGCGTTCCCACGCCTTCTTCGCGGCGGGTTCTGCCCATGACGGGCTGTCCATCACCGTCCAGCCGTGATCGCCGTCATAGACTTCAACTTCGGCCTTCCTGCCGGCTGCCGCAGCCGCTGCGCGCAGCTGGTCCTTTTCCGCCGGGGCCTTCGCATCATCGTTGCGGGCGATGGCGAACAGGAATTCGGCCTTGGTCTGGCCCAGCAGCTTGATCGGCGCGTTAGCGTCATCGCTGACCAGCCCGCCGCCGTGGAAACTCGCCGCCGCTTTCACCCGGCCCGGCACCGCTGCCGCCGTGCGGACCGTGAACGGCCCGCCCATGCAATACCCCTGCGTGCCGATGCCGCGCTTGCTGTCGACAGACGGCTGCTTGTCGAGCCAGGCGACCACGGCCTTGGCCGTTGCGGTCACCGCATCATGCGTGTTGCGCGCCATCCACGGGCCGACCTTGGCCATGCCGCCATTGTTCCGCCAATCGTCGAAATCCTTGAACTGCGGCGCGGGCAGGCTGAGGTGGAAGGGATTGAGCACGATCACCGAGTAACCCTGCGCCGCCACGTTGCGGGCAATCGCGCGGAAGGCATCGCGCAGGCCCGCGATGTCCGGCCAGATGATTACCGCCGGGTGCTTGCCCTTGGCCGGGTGGACAAAGAACGCGTCCATCGTCGCGCCGCCTGCCGGGAAGCTGACCATGCCTTCGGTCAAGGTGCCGGCAGCCATGGCCCCTTCGAGCGGCGCCCATGCGGCCATCCCGGCCACGATCGCACTGTAGGTGGTGAATTGCCGGCGGTTGACGCCGCCAGCCGGCTTGTCAGCCATTTCGGCCAGATGATCCTGATCACACATGGGATTGCCTCTCCTTGCGAATTCCCGTTCCTCACCCAGAATACCGCACGCAGGCGGCACGTCCAGTTCGGGTCAGGTCAGATCGTCGAGATTGATAACCAGCCCTTCTTCGGCGGCCTTCATCGCATCGCGGCGCAGCTGTTCGATCTTCAGCCGCCCGGCGGGGGCGTCTTCCTTCGGCAGCGCGGCCATCACCTTGACGTGGATTTCCTCGAAATCCGGCCCGTGTTCGGGATGGGTCAGGATCAGGCCATCCTGCCGGGTCATGCCGTTCAGGATCTTGGTGCCGACTTCGTAAGGGTCCATCCCTTCTTCGAACGCGGTGCCGAATTGCGCCAGCTGTTCGTCGCTGGTTTCGGGGAAGCCGCTGGTGCCGAACCCGTCGGGCCGCTTCATGGCGCTGGTCCAGGCATTGGTGCGGGTCAGCGCCGGGCAGCACAGCGAACAACCGATGCCGTGCGGCGCGAGGTTGTACCGCAGGCTTTCCGTCAACCCGCGCACCGCGAACTTGCTGGCGGTATAGATGCCCGCCTGCGGCCCCGGCAGGAACGCCGCCATGCTGGCGATATTGACCACGTGCCGGCGACCGGTGGCGGCCTTGATGTGCGGCAGGAAGCTGACCAGACCGTTGACCACGCCGCCGAAATTGACGCCCATGATCCAGTCATAATCATCATAGCTGGCTTCGTCCGTTGGGCCGAAAACCGACACCCCGGCATTGTTCACCAGCACGTCCACATGGCCGAACCGGGCGACCACTTCGCTCGCCACTTCGGCAAAGCGGGCGCGGTCGGTCACGTCCAGTTTCAGGAACAGCGGCTGTTCATACCCCTTGGCGGCGAACCATTCCTCGGTGCGGGCGCGATCATCCTCGTTGCGATAGCTCAGCGCCAGCCGCATTCCGGCATCGGCAAAGGCCTGTGCCACGCCCAGCCCGATGCCCGTAACCGCGCCGGTGATGAAGGCCACGCGCCCTTCCCAGGGCCGATCCAGATCGTTCATGTTCGCCAATTTCCTCTCGCCAAAACACTATCGTTCGTTAGGGTTGCATACAAAGATTTCAGGGAGAGTCGAATATGAGTGATGTGGATCAGCGCCTTGCCACGCTGGAAAACCGCGTGGGCGTGCTGGAAGACATGGCGGCGATCCGCCGCCTGCACTGGGCTTATGGCTACTACATCGATTTCAACCGCCCGGATGAAGTGGCGGACCTGTTTGCCGAAGATGGCGCGGTGGTGTTCCTGTCAGGCGAATATGTCGGCCATGCCGGCGTGAAGCGGCTGTATGGCGACTGGATTGCCGGGCGCTTCACCGGCGGCAAACCCGGCCCGGTCAACGGCCTGCTGCTCGACCATTTCCAGATGCAGGACATCATCACCGTCGCGCCCGATCGCAAGACCGCCAAGGGCCGGTTCCACGGCATCCTGCTGGGTGGCTGGCACGATGATTTCCAGGACACCCGCGAGGAGATCATGCCGCAGCAGTTCATGGAAGCCGGCATTTACGAAAACGATTACGTCAACGTCGATGGCGTGTGGAAGATCAAGCGGCTCGACTACATGATGCAGTGGCAGGGCGATTACGAAAACGGCTGGGCGCACACCACCGCCCACCTGCAACCCGCCGCCAAGACCTGGCCGGAAGATCCGCTCGGTCCTGATCGCCTGCTGGATGCCAGCGAACACCGCAAGACGTGGCCGTACCGGCAGGACGTGCCGATGCATTTCGCGCATCCCAAGTTCGGCATTGCCTTCGCCAACCAGACCAAGGGCTGACGCGATGGCCTTGCTTGCCGATGGCAGCGAAAAGGGGCTGAAAGGCCATTTTCAGGAAGACAGCGGCTTTCGCGCGCGGGTGGGCCTGGCCCCCCGCGCCGGCCACGTCGATCGCGACGTGCCGTACAAGCGGATCGCCACCGAAGAAGCATGGACCTTCCCCGCGCTGGTGAAGGCTCAGGTCGAATATCTGAACAGCGGCGAAGCGCCTCATGACGATTCGCTGAAAATGGCCGGCATGTTCGGCAGCATGCCCACGTTGCAGGGCATGTTGCAGGATCTGGGCGACATGCGCATTTCGCACATGGATGAAATGGGCATCGACCGGCAATTGCTGTTGCTGACCGCACCGGGCGTGCAGGTGGTGCGGCCCGGCGAAGGGACACCGCTGGCACGCGAGGCAAACGATATTGCCGCAGCCGCCTGCGCCCGTCACCCTGACCGCTTTTCGGCGCTGGCCGCGTTCGATCCGCGCGATGTGGCAGGTTCGGTCGCGGAACTGGAACGGGCGGCCAAACTGGGCCTCAAGGGCGCGGTGCTGAATTCGCACTTCCAGGGCCACTATATCGACGAAGAAGAATACTTCCCGATCCTGGAAGCGCTGGAGGCGCTGGATCTGGCGCTGTACATCCACCCCACCGCGCCGTTCAACGCGCCGCATTACGATGCGCGCGGGTTCTATGGCGCGCTGGGCGGGTTCCCGCATGACGTGTGGGTGCATACGATGGGGATCATCTTTTCCGGCGCGTTCGACCGGTTCCCCAAGCTACGGCTGGTGATCGGCCATCTGGGCGAATGCCTGCCGATGCACCTTTATCGGTTCGACTGGATGCAGGGCAACGCCGACGGCCGTTCGCACCTGCGCGGTGGCAGGCAGGTGAAGCTGAAACATCCGGTCAGCTATTATTTCCGCAACAACATCTGGATCACCACCAGCGGTTGCGGCTGGGAACCGGCGATCCGGTTCTGCATGGACGTGCTGGGCCCGGACCGCGTGCTGTACGCGATGGATTACCCGTACCAGCAGTCGACCGACGAACTGGCCGCGTACGACCGAATGAAGTTCAGCCCGGACGAAAAGAAGATGCTGATGGAAGACAACGCCCGCGCGGTCTTCCGCCTGCCATAACCGATGGCCGCCCCTCCCGCGTGATGCAGGAGGGGCGCAGCCGTCATCCCCACACTTCCTTTGCCACTTCCACCACCAGCGCGATCTTGTCGGCCTGCTGCTGGGTGGTGATGTCATTGCCATGCACCGTGCTGGCAAAACCGCATTGCGGGCTGAGCGCCAGCTGATCGAGCGGGGCGTACTTGGCCG
>JBDLVD010000028.1:0-18026 GCA_039804965.1 Pseudomonadota bacterium | reverse complement strand
TGCCACCGGCATGCGTTTGCCCGACCTGACGTTGGTGGCGGTGGGCGGGGCGCGGGTGCCCCCGCCGCTGATCGCGCAGGCGGAGGCGCTGGGCCTGCCGGTGCGGCAGGGATATGGCCTGACGGAATGCGCCTCGGTTGTTTCGTTGCAGGTGCCGGGGGATCCCGCCGGATGCGCAGGCAGGCCGCTGCCCCACATGCGCGCGAGCCTGAGCGACGAAGGCGAAATCGTGCTGGAAGGCCCGCTATGCCTCGGCACGCTGGGCGCACCGCGTGAAAGCGGGCCGCTGATGACCGGCGATCTTGGCCGTATCGACGAGGCCGGCCGGTTGTGGATCGACGGGCGCAAGTCCAGCCTGATCGTCACCTCCTTCGGGCGCAACATTTCGCCGGAATGGGTGGAGGAAGCGCTGCTGGCGCAACCGGCAATCAAGCAGGCGATGGTCCACGGCGATGGCCGGCCGTTTCCCGAAGCGCTGCTGGTCCCGGCATCGCCCGATGCCGATCTCGCGGCAGCGGTGGCGGCAGCCAATGCCCTGCTGCCCGCCTATGCCCGCATCGCGGATTGGCGCGAGGTGGCGCATTTTACGCCGCAGAACGGCCGCCTGACCGGCAATGGCCGGCTGAAGCGGCGGGCGATCGCCGCAGTTTACAACGCGCCAGGGCCGGATTTCTTCACCCGGCTGGATGATGCCACGGTGCGCCAGCGGATCGCGTTCCTGTCCGTGCCGCAAGTGCGCGCCGGGCTGGCCGGAACGATTAGCAAGGCCACCTATCTCGATTACCTGCAACAGGCATTCCACCATGTCAGCCACACCGTGCCGCTGATGATGGAAACCCGCGCGCGGGTGCAGCAGCGGCCTGATCTCGTGGCTGCGCTCGACGAATATATCGCGGAAGAAACCGGGCACGAGGAATGGATCCTCAACGACATTGCCGCAGGTGGCGGCGATGCGGCGGCGGCCCGGGCCAGCAGGCCCAACCCGGCGACCAAGGCGATGGTCGATCACGCTTATGCCCGCATCCGTGGCGGCGATCCGGTGGCCTTTTTCGGCATGGTGTTCGTGCTGGAAAGCGTCAGCGTGGCGCTTGCCAGCCAAGGGGCATCGGCCGTGGCGGAACGGCTGGGCCTGCCGCCCGAAGCCTTCACTTACCTCACTTCCCACGGGGCGCTGGACCAGTCGCACATGCGGTTCTTCGCGGATCTGGTGAACGGGCTGGAAAACGAAGCGGACCAGCAGTCCATCACCAGCATGGCGCGGGAGATTTTCGGCCTGTTCGGGCAGATGTTCGCCTCCATCACGATGGAGGATGCCGATGCGTTCGCTTGACGGGCAGCGCGTGGTGGTGACTGGCGCAGCCGGCGGCATCGGCGCGCCGGTGGCGCGGCTGTTGCGGGGGGCGGGTGCCCATGTGATCGGCGTGGACCGGATTGCCTGCCCCGAAGCCAACGAAACCGTGGTGTGCGATTTTGCCGATGACAGGCAATTGCACGGGCTGATGGAAATGCTGGCAGCAGATCCGCCGGACATCCTGGTGAACATCGCCGGGGTGATGTGTTTCGGGCCAATCGGCGGGCAGGATCTGGCGCAGATCGCGCTGTGCCAGCGGATCAACCTGTTCGTGCCGATGGCACTGGCGAAAGCGGTGGCAGGGCCAATGGTCGCACGCGGCAGCGGCCATGTCGTCAACATCGGTTCGGCGCTGGGTGCGATCCCCTATCCGCTGTTTTCGACCTATTCCGCCAGCAAGGCCGGCCTTGCCGCGTTCAGCCGGGCGCTGCGGCGGGAACTGGACGGCAGCGGCGTGGCGGTGACGCATATTGCCCCGCGCGCGGTGGCGACGCCGTTCAACAAAGGGCAAGTCGACCGGTTTCTGGCCATCGTCAAGATGAAGGCCGACCAGCCCGAAGCAGTAGCGCGGCAGATCGTGGCGGCAATCATCGCCCGTCGCCCGCGCCTGACTATCGGCGCGATGGAACGCGTTTATGCCGCGATCGACGCGGTGCTGCCCGGCCTGATCGACAGCGGGCTGAAGCCGCAGATTGCCAAGGCGCGCGCGGAACTTTTCTGACCAGGCCTTACCCAACAACGATCCGGAGGGACCATGACCATCTTTCGCCCCATGACATATATCGCCGCCGGGCTGATCGCCTGCGCTGTGCCGGTGCTGGCCGCTGCTGCGGTGGCGGACGAAGTGCGCGCCATCAACGATGGCTGGGCGCACATCACCTATGAAGTGCGCGGATCGAGCACGCAGACCCGGGCGCTGGACCAGTTGGCCAAACAGGCCGCCGTGGTGGTGCAACATTATCCGGGGCAGGCCGAACCCCTGCTGTGGCAGGGTATCGTCGTCAGCGAACAGGCCAATCGCGCCAATATCCTGCACAAGCTGAGCCTGGCGACCCGAGCGCGCGACATTATCGCGCGCGCCTATGCCATTGATCCGAAAGCGGCGAATGGCGGCGTGGCGATGACGCTGGGCGTGCTGTATTACAAGGTGCCCGGTGCGCCGCTGGGCTGGGGCGACGATGCGAAGGCCCACCGCCTGCTGAAGGAAGGGCTGGCGCTCGACCCCAATGGGCTGGATGCCAATTACTTCTTCGGCGATTATCTGCACGATCAGTCGAACGATGCAGTGGCCAAGACCTATTTGCAAAAGGCGTTGCGCGCGCCGCACGATCCCTCGCGGCCAGTGTGGGATGCCGGGCGCCGGCGCGAAGTGCAGGCACTGCTGACCAAGATCGGCTGATCGCTTGGGCCTGTCCGATCGCTTTGCCGGCCAACTGGCCGCGCCGCGTGGCCGCGTCGGGCAATTGCTCGGCGCGGCGATGGACGTGGCCAATGCGCGGGTGGTCCGCCATGCGATCGACCTGCTGCAACCGCAGGTGGCCGAAACCGTGCTGGATGCCGGGTGTGGCACCGGGGCGGCGCTGGCGCAGGTGCGGCAGGCGTGCCCGACCTGCCGCCTTGTCGGGGTGGACCGGTCGGACGTGATGATCGCCGCGGCCCGGCGCAAACTGGGCGCGGCTGCTAGCCTGCATGTTGCCGAAATCGAACAGCTGCCGGTGGAACCGGGCACGGTTGATGCGGCGCTGGTGCTGAATGTGCTGTATTTCTGCGGGCAAGACGGGGCGATGGTGCGCGCGCTGCATCGTGCGTTGCGCCCCGGCGGGCGGCTGGTCGCCTATATCACCCACCGCGAAACGATGGAGCGGTGGCCGTTCGCCCATGCCGGGTTCCACCGCCTGCACGATGCTGCCGGTCTGCACCGCCTGTTGGTGCAGGGCGGTTTTGCGGCGGAAAATGTCGCCGTGCTGGACCGGCAGATGGCGCAAGGGATAAAAGGCCTGTTCGCGACAGCGATTGCCTGACACACCGCGCAGGATGGTCGAAACGATAGAGCAAGGGGCAGCGGGCGGGCTGGCGGCACTGGTGGGTGTCTACCGGGCCGATCTGCTGGCGTTCCTGCGCGCCCGCTGCGGCAACGCGGCCGAAGCGGAAGACGTGTTGCAGGACATGTGGCTGAAGCTTTCCGATCATGCGACCGGCGGAGCCAGTGGCCCGGTGCAAAATCCCCGATCCTATCTGTTCCGGACAGCGAACAACCTGGTGTTGGACCGGGTGCGTGCGCGGCAGCGCGCTATGGTGCGCGATCATTCGTGGCTGGTTGAAGGCACCGTGGCAAGCGGGGCCGCGGTCATGGAAGACCGGCCCGATCCGTCCATCCGGGCGGATGAAGCCTTGCTGGTGGCGGAAGAACGGCAGGTGCTGCACCGCGCGCTCGATACCTTGCCGCCCGGCGCACGGCGGGCGCTGCAACTGCATCGCTTCGACGGGCATGGACAGGCGGAAGTGGCCGCAATCATGGGCATCAGCCGCAGCGGGGTGGAAAAACACCTCGCCACGGCAATGCGCCATTTGCGGCAGGCACTGATGGACTGCGGATATTTCGGACCGGCGGCGTCATCCGGGCAAGGGCAAGGGAATACCGCCGATGAGCGTTGAAACACGAATCGCCGAAGAGGCCGCCGGTTGGTTGCTGGCTTCGCAGGGCGAAGACATGGACTGGCAGGGCTTCACCCTGTGGCTGGAAGCGGACGACCGCCACCGGCAGGCCTATGACCAGCTGGCGCTGGCGGATGATCTGCTGAGCGCCCACGCACCGTCGCTGGCCGGTGCCGTGATTGAACCGAGCGTGATTGCGCACTTGCCCGTGCGCCGTCGCTGGCCGTTGTGGACCGGCGGGGCGATTGCCGCTTCGCTGGCGGCGGTCGTGCTGGCCGGGCAATTCATGCCGGCCGCATCCAGCACTTATACCACCCAAGGCGCGGCGCAATCGATTGCGCTGGCAGATGGTTCAACCGTTCTGCTGGCCCCGCGCAGCCGCATGACCGTTTCCGGCGATGGCGGATCGCAGATTGCGCTGGCAGGCGCGGCTTATTTCGACATCCGCCACGATCCCCGTCGCGCGCTGGCTATCACCGCCGGCCAGCTGACAGTTACCGACATCGGCACCCGTTTCGAAATTCGCCAGCACCCGGGCGACGTGGTGGTCGAAGTGGCCGAAGGCCGCGTTTCGGCGCAGGCAGCGGCCATGGCAGCGCCGATGCCGCTGGTGGCCGGCAAGCGGCTGGATTTCGACATGGCTGCCGGGCGGGCGACCGTGTCGGCCGTGGTGCCGCAGGACGTGGCCGCATGGCGCGAAGGGCGCTTGTCCTACACTTCCGCGCCGCTGGAACTGGTCGCGCGCGATCTTGCCCGCTATGCGGGAGTTCGCGTAGAGGTTCCGCGGGCATTGGCCCGCCGGCAGTTTTCGGGAAGCCTGTTCATCAGCGATGGCAATGCAGCGGTCCGGGATCTGGCGCAGCTCATGCAGCTTGGCCTGCGTCATGATGGCGCTGGCTGGCATCTGGAGCCTGCCCGCTAAGGCACGCGGCTCCGCTACGGATGCCGACCGCAGTGCCGGCATCATCGACATTTCCGCGCGCACCCTGCCGCAAGCCATCGCCGAACTGGCGCGCGAGGCACGCGTTTCGATTGGCGCGGAAGGGACACTGCCCAACCGTTCGACAAACCGCATAAGGGGTGCGGCCAGCGTTGCCGAAGCGTTGGCGCAATTGCTGCGGGGCAGCGGACTGGTGGCGCGGCAGGTTGGCCCCACCGCATGGCGGATCGAAACCGCGCCGTCGATTGTTCCGCTGCAGGCAGCGGCGGCCGATCCTGTGCGCATGGCGCCGCCGGAAATTGCTGGCCCGCCGATCATCGTGACAGCGGCCAAGCGGGCGGAACCGTTGGCGCAGGCCCCTTACGACGTGACCGTGATCGCCCCTGCGGACCACGTGGCTGCCGGCGTATCGCGTGGCAGCGGCTGGGTGGCCGCCAACAGCGATGGCGTGGCGCTGGCGGGCAGCGGGCCGGGCCGCAACCGGATGTTCCTGCGCGGTGTGGCGGACAGCCCCTTCAACGGCGACAGCGCCTCCACCGTGGCCGTGTTGCTGGACGATGCGCGGCTGACCTTTTCTGCGCCTGACCCCGATATCCGCCTGATCGATGTTGAACGGGTGGAAGTGCTGAAGGGCCCGCAGGGCACGCTTTATGGCACGGGTGCGCTCGGCGGGATTTACCGCATCGTTACCCGAGCGCCGGATGCGGGCCGTGAAGACTATACCGTTGCTTTCGGCCTCGAACGCGTGGGACAGGGCGGGTTGGGCCAGTCCGGATCAGCCACGGCCAATGTGCCACTGGCGCAGGACCGGCTGGGGTTGCGGCTGGTCGGCTATGCCGCGCGCGATGCGGGCTGGGTGGATAGCGGTGCGCGGGCCAATGGCAATTCGGCCACCACGGTGGGGCTGCGCACGCGGCTGGGGCTGGAAGCGGGCGATTGGCGGGCAGATGCCACTGCCTTTGGCCAATGGCTGAACTCTGCCGACAGCGCCTATGTCTATCAGCACGGCGCGCGCAGCCGCCCGGCGCAGGCGGCGGAACCGCATGACAACGATTTGCGCCATCTGGCCTTGCGGCTGGAACGGCGGGGGGACACGCAGATCCTGCTGTCCAGCGGCGTGACATGGCAGGAAGTGCGCGATCGGTTCGATGCCACGCAGGGCGCTGCTGGCATTGGGCAGGCGGACCCGGCCGTGCTGGATCAGGCCCGCCGGTATCGGGTGTGGGACAGCGAACTGCGCCTGTCTCGCAGTACCGGCCCGATAACCTGGCTGGGTGGGCTGTCCCATCTGGAAGCGGAGCAGCGGGCCAGCCGTGCGCTGGTGGACACCAACGGGGGCACGCTGCCACTGGCCGATGATCGCCGCGTGGCGACCGACAGCGCACTGTTCGGGGAAGCGAAAGCGCCGCTGCTGGCCGGACTTTCCGCCACGCTGGGCGCGCGCCTGTTCCGCAGCCATTTCGAAGAACTGCGGCAGTTGCCCGCAACTGCCAGCCGCGATGCGACCAAGTGGGGCATCACCCCCAACGCATCGCTGGCCTGGAACCCGCGGCCCGGCAGACTGGTCTACCTGCGCTATGGCTCCGCCTTCCGGCAGGGCGGCTCCAGCCTGCGCGACGGGGGTGGACTGAACGATCTGGCCAGCGATGAACTGGCAACCACGGAGCTGGGGTGGCGCGAAGCCGTTGCAGGCGGGACGCTGACGCTGTCCGCGTGGAATTCGAACTGGGAAAATGTCCAGTCCGACGTGCTGCTGGCGAATGCCCGTTTCAGCACCATCAACGCGGGGGATGCGCGGATCACCGGGGTGGATCTGGGATGGTCTGGTCCGATCGGGCCGCGCTTGCACGCCGAACTGGCAGGCAATTACACCGCCGCATTGCTCGTTTCCAGCAGGCTCGATCATGATCTGGAAGACCGGCACCTGCCGCTGATACCCCACGCCACCTTGCGCGGGCGGCTGATCCGGGACTGGACGCTGGGGGCGTTTGATCTGCGGCTGGAATTGGGCCTGCGCTATGTGGGGCAGGCGCGGCTCAGCTTTGATCCGCAGATCGATTATCCGCTGGGGGACTATGTGGAAGGCGACCTGGCTGTGCGCCTGCGTCGGGGCGGGATGGACCTTTCGCTGGCTCTGGCCAATATCGGCAATTCGGGCGCGGACGCGATGCCGTTCGGCAATCCGCTGCGGTTGCTGCTGGGCCGCCAGTTCACCCCCATTCGCCCGCGCACGATCACGCTGCAGGTGGCAAAGGCGTTCTGACGGCGCGCGGGGTTGTTATGCTTTCGGGGATGCAGTCTTGCCGCCCATCTTTTGGCAGGTGCCAGCCGGAACCTTCTTCCAGTCGTTCGGATCGTTATCCTTCTTGGCCTGTCCAGCGCAGCTGTGCGATCCGTTTTTCGAGGCGCAGTCGTTCTGGCCCGCCTTGGCAATGCCGTAGCATTTTTCCGTCTTGGCGGGTTCTGCCCCGTGGGTGGCGGTGCTGGCAGACATGCCACATGCAATCGCCAGGGCGGCCAGCATCATGGGGCGATGTGCAGGTGTGGATTGCATCACGTTTTCCTGTGGCTGTCTGATGGTCATTTCGGAGCCGAGAGCGATCCGCCCATCTTCAGGCATTCGCCTTGCGGCACTTTCTTCCAATCTTCCTTGGCATAGTCGTGCCGGGACATGCGGGCACAGCTGTGGGTGCCTGATTTGGTCGCACAATCGTTGTTGCCGGCCGCTGCCACGCCGAAACACTTTTCGGGCGTGACCGGCTCTGCGGCTGCGCTTCGATCCGCCATTGCAAGGCTTGTGGCCACCGAAAGGGCGGCGATGAAAATCCTGCGGTTGGTCATGGTGGAGGACATCGGGTTACCTTTGAAAATCATGCATGTATGCAATCTGAAGCAGGATCTCGGATCAGGTATATCCAGCCGATGGTTCGCTGCCATGCGTACATGTGCCTAATGGATCGGGTACGTCGTTTCCAAGCTTGTGCCGGGGTTCGTCAACGGGGCAATGTCCTGTACAGGGCAGGGGCTGCCGGACTGGGCAGCAGGCGCTGGAAATGGGCGGGACGGGTGAACGAAACGGATTTTATCGTGGTTGGCGGCGGCAGTGCCGGATGTGCGCTGGCCGCGCGGTTGAGCGAAGATGCAGCCGCATCTGTGACCCTGCTGGAAGCTGGCGGGCGCGACGGGCAATTGATCGTCAGCATGCCGCTGGCGTGGATGCAGGTTGCCGCTAACCCCGCCTATGGCTGGGGCGACATGAGCGAACCCGATCCGCACCTCGACAATCGCGCGCAGCCGCTGCCCCGCGGCAAGCTGCTGGGCGGGTGCAGTTCCATCAACGGCACGATGTATATTCGCGGCGCGGCGGCGGATTATGATGCCTGGCGCGATGCCGGACTGACGGGCTGGGGCTATCAGGACGTGCTGCCATATTTCAAGCGGGCGGAAACCAACTGGCGCGGCGCCGGGCCTGAACATGGCGGCTCCGGCCCCTTGCACGTGACGCCGATGCAACGGCACAAGGAACTGTTCCCTGCCTTTATCGCTGCGGCCAACGCATTGGGCATGCCTGCATGCGACGATTTCAACGTGGCCCAGCCCGATGGCTTCGGCATCCCCGATTGCACGATCCGGCAGGGTCGCCGCCACAGCACGGCGCAGGCCTATCTGCGCCCGGCGATGAAGCGCGCCAACCTGCGTGTGGAAACCGGCGCGCAGGTGCGGCGGGTGCTGTTCGAAGGCCGCCGCGCGATCGGTGTCGAATACGAACAGGCCGGGCAAGTTCGGCAATTGCGCGCTCGACGCGAAGTGGTGCTGTGTGGCGGGGCGTTCAATTCCCCGCAATTGCTGATGCTGTCGGGGATCGGCCCGGCGGAGCATCTGCGCGACATGGGCATCGATCCGTTGCTGGACCTGCCGGGCGTGGGCGGGAACTTGCAGGACCACCCGATCGGCCTGACTTTCTGGAAAGCTGCACGGCCCAACACGTTCGACAACGAATTGCGGCTGGACCGCCTTGCCACGGGCGTCCTGCGCTGGTTGGCCACGGGGAAGGGCACCCCTGCGCAAAGTCCGCTGACGATCCAGGGCTTCATGCGATCGCGTCCGGACATGGACCGGCCCGACGTGCAGTTTCAGGTCAGCCACGTCTCCTACGAAGCGAAACCGTGGTTTCCCGGCTGGCGCAAGGGTGCGGGGCACCAGATATCGTCGGGTGCGATCCTGCTCAATCCGGCCAGTCGCGGCCATGTTCGCCTGCGCAGCGCAGATCCGCGCGATCGGGCGCGGATCCAGCTCAATTTCCTCAGCGAGGAAAGCGACCGCATAACCATGCGCGAAATGATCCGTTTCCAGCGGCGTTTTTTCGCCACGCAGCCGGCCAGCCAGTTCGTTGCCGGGGAACTGGCGCCGGGGCCGCTGGCCGACAGTGACGATGCGGTTGATGGCTGGCTGCGCGCCACGGTGATGAGCGCGGCTCACCCGGTTGGCACTTGCGCGATGGGCACTGGGCCGCAAGCGGTGCTGGATGCCAGCCTGAAGGTGCGCGGCGTGGACGGACTGCGGGTGGCCGACGCATCGGTGATGCCTGACGTGATCCGCGGTAACACCAACGCGCCAGCCATCATGATCGCGGAAAAGGCGGCGGACCTGATCCGGCAGGCGTGATATGGCAGATCAAGCGGCAGGGTTTGTCCCCTGCCGCTTGACCGCCGGCAAAATCAGCTTATTGCCGCGCTTCCCGGACGTGCGGGGCGATTAGCTCAGTTGGTAGAGCATCTCGTTTACACCGAGAGGGTCGGCGGTTCGAGCCCGTCATCGCCCACCATTCCCCAATCCCGGATAGCATCAACCGGCCCTGCACGGGGCACTTGGAAATTGATGCGGTCGGGCCATTTTTCCACCGGATGCAAGGCATCGTCAGCACGCAATCCAGCGCGCAGGCAAGGATCGGTTGATCCGTGCCTGCCCTTATCTGTTCGCTCGAAATGATCATGCTAAGCGCATGTTTCATAATCTGGCGGATAAATATGATTAAAATTCGATCATTTGCGATTTGCGCCACGATGCTGCTCGGCGCTTGCGCCGGTCCCTATTACAAAACCCACGAGATCAAGTCCGGCACCCATCTTGTCGCCCGCGATGCCACAATCAGCGTGGCCGTGGTGGAACGGAATGCCGACGGCATGCGCCTGTGCATGCAGAGCTCGCCGGATGCCACCTTCGATCAGGACGCGGCTGTGAGCCTGAGTGCCAGCCTGGCGAACTTCGGTTCGGGCGGCGGAGGTCAGGGCGAAGGGTCTGATGAAGCCGAAATGGCTGGCCGTTCGCCCGCGCTGCTTTTCGCGCGCGAATTGTTCTACCGGACTTGTGAGGTGGCGATGTCCACCAAGGCATCACCCGAAGAGTGGCGGGCGATGTTCACCACCGCCATGCAGACTTCGGCCGAGATCATGAAGCTTGAAGCGCAGAACACGCGGGTCGACGTGAAGGAAGATGTCGATAACGAGCATAGCTCGTCGATGGAACTTCCGGCCACCGTGATGAGCGCAAGTTCCGCGCCGGTATCGACCGGGATGCCTTCGTCAGCGCCGAGCAATTCCGGGCCGCCGCCATCATCCTACAATCCGTCCAACGTGCCGCCGCCGTCGTCACATTGACTGATCACCTACGGCATTCATAAAAAAGGGGAACAATCATGAAGAAGACCATGCTGGCGGTGAGCGCTGCAATCGCGGTGCTGGCTCCCGTTTCTGCCAATGCGCAGGACGCCTATCTTGGCGAAATCCGCTGGTTTGCCTTCAACTATTGCCCGACATCGTGGGTCAGCCCGGCTGGCCAGTCGTTGCTGGTTTCCCAGTACAATGCGCTCTTCGCGCTTCTGGGGACGACTTACGGCGGGAATGGAGTCCAAAACTTCAACTTGCCCGATCTGCGGGGGCGCGTGCCCGTCGGCGCCGGTGCCGGCACCGGGCTGTTGAATTACACGATGGGCCAGACTGGTGGCAGCGAGTACGTGGCGGTAGCCTACAACCAGTTGCCGGCCAACGTGGCGACGGGTGCATCCACGCAGGCGGCCGTGTCCAAGGCCCCGGCAGGTGCCGATCCGACCACTACCGTCAACGTCCCCACCACCACCAGCGTGACCGGTAGCAACCAGCCGCATGAAAATCGCCAGCCCTTTCTGACGATGCAGCCCTGCATCAACACGCAGGGTATCTGGCCGACGCGCCCCTGATCGCGTCGCCTGCGGTAAAATCGTGGCTTCCGTCCGTGAAATCCTGCTGAGCAGGACGACCAACATAGTCGTGTCCGTGGTTTCCGCGGGCACGGCCGTGTGGGACGTGTTCGATGTTGTTCTGACCGACGCCGAAGGCACCATCGGTGCCGAACACGGTTTTGCCCTCTATGCCACGTTCAGCGCCATCTGCGCCGTGCTGGAAGCCACCGGCTGGTTCGTCGAAGAAGTCCAGGAACTGATCGACAAGTAAGTTCGCGCGCGCTGGGCGCGCCCTGTGTTACTGGCCGGTGGCTGCTTCCGCCACCAGTTCGCGCGCTTCGGCGGTGGACCAGTCGTATCCGCCCATGATCCGCCACACTTCTTTGCCCTTGGCATCGTAAAGCACGGTCAGCGGCAGGGCCGCGCCACCGCCATAGGCGATGGCGAGATCGTTCTTCGGGTCCATCCATTGCGGCAGGTGGCCGAATTTGTGTTCGGCGAAGAAGGCTTTGACCTTGTCCGCGCCGTTCATGTCTTCGCTGATGGTCATGACAGCAACGGCGCTGCCCAGTTCGCCGGCCAGTTCATCCAGCTTGGGCATTTCCAGCACGCACGGGCCGCACCATGTGGCCCACAGGTTCAGCAGCACCGGCTTGCCTTTGGTATCGGGCAGGGCGATCTGCCGGCCTGCGGTATCCGAAACGGTGAAGGCGGGGATGGCCTGCCCGGCAAAGCTGCGATCCACCTTGCCCGCCAGTTCGCCCGCGCCTTCGAGCTTGGCGGCAGCGGCGTTGTTTTGTGCGGAGGAGTTTTCCTGCGGTTGCGCGGGTTGTGCGCTTTCCCTATCGCACCCGGCAAGAACAAGGGCGAAAGCGCACGTGAGCAACAGCGGCAATGAACGGGGCATCAAAGGCTCCAACCAGATGTGGGGCGGACGCTTTGCCGAAGGGCCAAGCGCGATCATGCGCGAGATTAACGCTTCCATCCCGTTCGACAAGGCATTGTGGCGGCAGGATATCGCCGCGAGCAAGGCGCACGTCGCCATGCTGGGCGCCTGCGGCATTGTCGCGGCAGACGATGCCAAGGCGATCGAAGCCGGGCTGGACCAGATCGCCGCCGAATACGAAGCCGATGGGGTTCCCGAAAACTGGGATCTCGAAGACATTCACATGACCACCGAAAGCCGGCTGGCTGAACTGATCGGCCCGGTGGCGGGGCGTCTGCACACCGCGCGCAGCCGCAACGATCAGGTCGCCACCGATTTCCGCCTGTGGGTGCGTGATGCGGTGGATGCGGTCGATGCCGGGCTGGCCGCGCTGCAACGCGCGCTGGTGGCGCGGGCGGGGGAACATGCGGGCAGCATCATGCCCGGCTTCACCCACCTGCAGACCGCGCAGCCGGTGACATTGGGCCATCACCTGATGGCCTATTACGAAATGATCCGCCGCGATCGTTCGCGTTTTGCCGATGCGCGCGTGCGGATGAACGAAAGCCCGCTGGGATCGGCGGCGCTGGCGGGCACCGGCTTCCCCATCGACCGGCACATGACCGCGCAGGCGCTGGGATTTGCCGGGCCGACCGCCAACAGCCTCGACAGCGTATCCGACCGCGATTTCGCGCTCGATTTCCTGCAAGCCGCCGCGCAATGTTCGTTGCACCTTTCGCGGCTGGCGGAAGAATTCGTGATCTGGGCCAGCCAGCCGTTCGGCTTCATCCGTCTGCCCGATGCACTGTCTACCGGCAGTTCCATCATGCCGCAGAAGAAGAACCCCGACGCGGCAGAACTGGTGCGCGGCCACGCGGGCAGGATCGTCGGCTGTGCCACGGCGTTGATGGTCACCATGAAGGGACTGCCGCTCGCCTATTCGAAGGACATGCAGGACGACAAGCCGCCCGTGTTCGAAGCGGCCAACCTGCTGGGCCTTTCCATCGCCGCGATGACGGGGATGGTGGCAGACACCACCTTCCGCACGGACCGGATGCGGCAGGCGGCGGAATTGGGCTATGCCACTGCCACAGATCTTGCCGACTGGCTGGTGCGGCAGGCAAACATTCCGTTCCGTGAAGCGCATCACATCACCGGCGCCGCGGTGAAGCTGGCCGAAAGCAAGGGCGTGGCGCTCGATGCGCTCAGCCTGGATGAATTGCAGGCCATCGATGCGCGCGTGGGCGAAAGCGTGTACAAGGCGCTGTCGGTGGAAGCATCTGTCGCCGCGCGCTGCAGCCATGGCGGCACTGCCCCTGTCGAAATTGCCCGGCGCGTGGCCGATGCGCGCGCCGTATTGGGAATGGACGCATGAACCGCCTTGCTGCCTCTACCGCGCTGTTGCTGGGCCTTGCCCCGGCGCTGGCGGCCTGTGGCAGCGTGCGTGATCTTACCCCGCCGAAAGGCGCATCGCTGCCGCCTGCACCTTATGGCCGCACGCAGCCGCTGGATGCCAACGAATTGCTGGCGGCCGATCCTCAAGCCGCACCCGAACGCAGCGTGGAATTGCGCCGCCAGTCGGAAGAGCGTGAGGACGACCCCTTCGACCTGCCCCCGGAAGGCTGACACTTGGACCATTTTCAAATTCGTGACGGCGAACTGTTCGCCGAAGACGTGCCGCTGGCCCGCATCGCCGCTGAAGTAGGCACGCCTGTCTATGTCTATTCCCGCGCCACGCTGGAACGCCATGCGCGCGTGTTCAAGGAAGCGCTGGCCGGGCTGAAGAACGCCCATGCCGCCTTTGCGGTCAAATCCAACCCCAATCTGGCGGTGCTGCGGGTCATGCAGCGCGAAGGTTTTGGCGCGGACGTAGTGTCCGGTGGCGAACTGGCGCGGGCCTTGGCCGCAGGGATGCCGGGGCGCGACATCGTGTTTTCCGGCGTTGGCAAGCAGGTATGGGAAATGGTCCGCGGGCTGGAAGCCGGGATCGGGCAGTTCAACCTCGAAAGCGAGGAAGAAGGGCTGGAACTGGCTGTGCTGGCGGCAGAACGCGGGATGGCCGCCCCGTGCGCGCTGCGGGTGAACCCCGATGTCGACGCCGGTACGCACGACAAGATTTCCACCGGCAAGGCGGAAAACAAGTTCGGCGTGCCGATCGATCGCGCGGCGCAGATCTATGCCCGGCTGTCGGCTTTGCCCGGTCTCGATATGCGCGGCGTCGCGGTGCATATCGGCAGCCAGCTGTCCGATCTGGCCCCGCTGGAAAGCGCGTTTGGCAAGCTGGGCGCGCTGATTGCGGAAATTCGCGGGCTTGGCCTCAAGGTTACCCATGCCGATCTCGGTGGCGGGCTTGGCGTGCCGTACAAGGCGGGCGAAGTGTTTCCCAGCCCGGCGGAATATGGCGCGATGGTCGCCCGCGTAACAGCGGATTGGGACGTGTCGCTGATGTTTGAACCCGGCCGCGTGATTGCCGGTAATGCCGGTGTGCTGCTGACCAAGGTCATCCGGGTGAAGCGCAGTTCCAACCGCCCGCCGTTCGTGATCGTGGATGCGGCCATGAACGATCTGGCGCGGCCTGCGCTGTATGGTTCGTGGCACGATTTCGATGCGGTGCGCCCCAGTGGCGAACGGCTGACGGCCAACATCGTCGGCCCGATCTGCGAAACCGGCGATACTTTCGCCATGGGCCGCGATATCGACGCGCTGGAAGCGGGCGATCTGGCGGTCTTCCGCACGGCCGGTGCCTATGGCGCCACCATGGCGTCCAGTTACAACAGCCGCGGTTTCGTGGCCGAAGTGATGGTCGATGGTGACAGGTTTGCCGTGGTGGCCGACCGCATCCTGCCCGAAGAAATCACTTCGGCGGAACGTGTGCCGGACTGGCTCGACTGATGCGTTCGCTGCCGCTGTTCCACCGCATCGCCGGGCAACCGGTGCTGGTGCTGGGGGATGGTGCGGCAGCCGAACCCAAGCGGCGGCTGGTCGAACGCGCGGGCGGCGACGTGTTTGCAGATATGCAGGACGCCATCGATTGCGGTGCGCGACTGGCCTTTGTCGCGCATGACGATCCTGCCCGGTGCGAAGCCGATGCCATCCGCCTGCGCGGGGCAGGATTGCTGGTCAACGTGGTGGACCGGCCCGAACTGTGCGATTTCACCACCCCCAGCATCCTTGATCGTGATCCGGTGCTGATCGCGGTCGGCACGGCGGGCGCTTCGGCCGGGCTGGCCAAGCAGTTGCGGCTGCGTCTGGAAACGCTGCTGCCGCGCGATCTGGGCGCGCTGGCGCTGGCGCTGGAAGCGGCGCGCGGGCGGTTGCGGAAGATATTGCCGGGCGGGGCAGAGCGGCGACAGGCGCTGGACGCGGCGCTGGGGCAGGGCGGTGTGCTGGACCCGATGGCTGCAGGCGCAGCCGACCGCGTGGACCAATGGCTGGACCATCCGCAGGCCGGATTTGCGCCGTCGATGGTGGAATTGACCATCGCCAGCGATGACCCGGAAGACCTGACGCTGCGGCAGGCGCGGCTGCTGGGCAGTGCCGACGTGATCCTGCACGATGCGGCCATCGCGCCTGCCATCCTTGACCGCGCCCGCGCAGACGCGATGCGCCGCGCAATGCCGCAGGATATCGCTCAATTCGAAGGTCTGGTGCTGATGCTGCGGCGATCGGCCGCCGCCTGACCGATGCAGACCATTCCCTATCCCGATCTGGCAGAGTTGCCCGAAGCGGTGCAGCGTCAGGTCGCTGCGCTGCCGCTCAATATCGTCCACATCCTTGCGCTGGCATCGCCCGAAGTGTTCGCCGCGCAATGCGGGCTGGGCGGCGCGCTGTCGCAGCCCGAACCGCTCGATCCTGCCTTGCGCGAAGCGGTGGTCCTGCGCGTGGCGCATGTTTCGGGCAGCGCATACGAATTGCAGCAGCACCTGCCGTTGGCACGCAAGGCCGGGCTAACAGAAATGCAGATCGCGGCAATCGAACGGGCCGATTATTCCGCGCTCGATCCTGTGCTGGCGGCAACCTGCCGCTTTGCCGATGAAGTGATTCGCACCGTGGAGCCGTCCGCCGATGCGCTGGCGGCAGTCCGTGCCGTGCTGCCTGATCAGGCGGTGATGAACGTGGTGCTGCTGATCGGTTTTTTCATGACGCTGGCACGGGTCATGGCGGTGACCGGCATTCCGCTTGAAGACAACAGCGCCTGATCGGTCATAACAGGGTCAGAACATGCCGCCCGCCAGCCGGTCGATCGCGGCTTGCAGGATGACCGCGGCGGCGTGGCTGTCGATCCGTTCTGCGCGCTTGGCCCGGCTCATGTCCTGCGCGATCATGTCGCGTTCGGCGCTCTGGGTTGACCAGCGTTCGTCCCACAGCAGCACCGGCAGGCCCAACGGGGCGAGGTTGCGGGCATAGGCGCGGCTGGACTGCGCGCGCGGACCGCCACTGCCATCCATGTTGAGCGGCAGGCCCAGCACGATCCCGCGCACGCTGCGTTCCTTCACCAGCGTCGCCAGAATGGCCATATCCACCGTGAACTTGCCGCGCGGCACGGTTTTGCCGGGGGTGGCAAAGGTCCATCCGGCATCGCAGAACGCGGTGCCGATCGTGCGGGTGCCAAGATCCAGCCCCATCAGCGCCCCGCCATCGGGCAGGGCATCGCGGTATTCCAGCGCGGATTCGGTAATCATCGTGCGGCCGCCCAGTTGCCGACCCGGCGGGCCACGTCCTGCTGCATGTTCGCCCAGAACAGCGGGTAATCGTACACGTGGTAATTGTTGCCCGGCAGCACGAACGGCCCCAGCTTGGGCGGATCACCGACCAGCAGCAACCCGTCGGCCCCGCAGTGGGCCGGAACCGAAGCGGGGACCAGCTTTCCATCCTTGAGATCGGCATCAGGCACCAGCGTGCCCAGATTGGCGCTGGCCGGGGCGGCCCCGCCCCGGGTGCCGGTAAGCGGGTTGAGGCACAGGATCGGGTCATCGCCCTTGGCCTGCCCGTCCAGACCCGGCGTGCGGCGATAGATGTCCATGAACATGCCGGGTTCTGCCGGTTCGGCAAAACTGGCCCAGCTGGCGATGCAGCCCCCTTGCGCGGCTGTGGTGCAGGCGGGCAGGCCCAGCGCCGGAATGTCGTGCGCGGGCGAAATCGGCCAGCCAACCGGGTAAGCCATCGCGATCCGTGCCTGCAACGGCGTGCCGGCGATCTTTTCCTTCAGCAGCCGCAGCAGGTGCAGCGAACCCTGACTGTGCCCGGCCAGAACGATTGGCCGGTCCGCCGGGATGCTGGCCACGAACTGGTCGAACGCCATCGCGATATCGGCATAGGCAAGATCGACCGCCAGCCGCGCTTCCGGCTTGTCGGTAATCATCGCGCCAAAAGTCGCCTGCCGGTATTTCGGAGCCCAGACCTGCGCCCCTTCGCCGAACGCGCTGGCCATGCCGCGCAGGAATATCCGCGCCTGCACCTGTGCCTGCGCGTCATCTGCCGGCGCGTTCCAGTGATCGCGCTGAAGATAGCTGGTCGGGTGGATGAAGAACACGGCGTAGGGCGGGGCATGGGCCGCGGGCAGGGCCTGCGCGCCTTCCGGCCGCCAGCGCGCCGGATCCTGCGCCGCCGCCATGTCCGGGCGCGAATACCACATTGCCGGATTGGCATAGGCATTGCGCGACAGCGGCTGCTGCTGTTCGAACGGCGATGACGGCACCAGCGCCAGTTCGGTCAGCTTGTCCCCCCAGATCCGCAGCGCGAACAGCGCGGCTATCACCAGCAGGATCAGCACGGCAAAGACGTAGAGGAACTTACGCGCCACCGGTTTCGCCCTGCGGTGCGGCCGCTTCACGTTCGTTCTGTTCGGATCGCCGTTCCAGCGCGACCTTCAGCATGGCCAGCAGCGGGTCCGCCAGGAACAGACCGAGGATGCCGAACAGCAAGCCCATGATCAGCT
>JBDLVD010000027.1:0-18224 GCA_039804965.1 Pseudomonadota bacterium | reverse complement strand
TTCATCCTTTGCTCAAATGCTGATGTGCCGGTGAGGCTGGATCAGGACGACCGGCGCTTTCTGGTTCCGCAGGTGACCGAGGGCAAGCGGCACAAGGCTGAATGGGAGGTGTTCTATCTCTGGCTGGCGGGCGGAGGCTACGGCATCATCGCCGCATGGGCCGACGCCTTCGTGCAGGAACATGGGCATGTGCGGGCGGGGGATGAAGCCCCCTCGACCACGCGCAAGCGCCACCTCATCGAGGACAGCCACTCGGCAGAGGAACATGCTGTTGCCGACTTGGCCATGGCGCTGGCGGACCATGCCGGCACGGCAGGCGGACAGGCGGTGCTTGTCGTCAACGATGTCGTCGAGTGGCTCGCAAGTGGGCATCAGAACCGGTTCAAGCCTTCCATCATCAGGGGCTGGCTGGAAAAGGCCGGGCTGCATGTCTCTGGCGACCGTCTCAGGGCCGAGGGGCGCATGAGCTATGTGGCAGGGGTCGCGCCCGTGCGGGGCAAGGGTTGGCCGGAATTGCGGGCCTACCACCGGAAGCCCGCCGATCTGGTGCAGATGTAACACCACACAGGATCGGGAAGCTCGAAAAGAACTGACTTTTCCTTAGCCCCGAACCGAAATTCGAGGGGGAGGGATTATAGTCGGGACGGGTCAAAATGGCCGAGCTTTCCGTTCCTTTCGTTCCTGCTGTTCCGCCGGTGCGAAGACCGGCAACCACGGAGACAATCATGATTATTAACGGAAAGAACTACCCCAGCATCGGCCTCATCCGTGCCAAGCCCATTGACGGGGGCGCGCGCTATGAACTGACGATCTTCCCGCCCGGCCCCGGTCCGCTGGCCGGTGCCGAACCGGCCACCATGGTCGAGGTCGAGGTGGATGAGGCTGAAATGCGCCGGATCGACCGCTCGGCTCCGCATTTACTGAAGCACGGGCGGCCCAGCATTCACATGTTTTAGACAACGGTAGAATGGCGGAGTGGGTCTCGCCGAAATGCGTTCGCCTGCTCCGCCTTCTTTTTCACTCGCCATTGGGCAGCGACGGGCAATTCCTGCTAACAGGGATTTAACAGGACGAAATCAAGCCTAGTTGGGCGAGTAGCGCAGTCAGAGCCCCCTTGCGGCGTGAACCTACTGGCACATTATCAACCGCGATCACGCGGGTAACGTCCAGCAAATCGAAGCCGGAACGGACGCCCTCAATAGTCACAAGGTGGCCTATCAGCCGGTCATGTCGCCTGCTCATGTCGAGCTGCCATGAGCCGCCGCCCATGACCTCAAGAAAATAGAGATTGCCGATGCCGGGCAGAAGGGTGCCGGTTATGATGTGGCGCGTGCCTCTCGGCATCGGGCTTCTCCCCGCGAAGTCGTGCGGTACGCCCCCGCTTCGACTTCACACCTGATCCTTGGTGATCGGGGAGTTAGTAAACCGACAGAGATCGGTCCCTACGACCTTTAGTTCGGGTGAACCTGTTGCATACGCCGCAGGCTCCCCGACCATAAGGGTCAAGGATGTGTGGACTGCGTCAGGCAGCCCAACCGTCTCTGTTCAGGGTTACTACGCCCCGGAAGCCATGCGTGGTGGCTCCGAGGCCTCTATCGGCCAAGGGTGTTCGGGAGGCAACAGAATCCGTCCAGCGCCGCGCTAGGCGGGCTGGTTGTCGCTAACTCAAAAACTAAAAATGCAGGAAATGAAGGGGTTAGGCGTCTCCAAAAGACCCCTGAAAAGACCCCTTTTTCATTTCCCCGCTGGAATGGTACTCATCTTATCGGACCTAAGTCCTTGAAAAGATGGTGGGCGCGGCAGGGATTGAACCTGCGACCCCACCCGTGTGAAGGGTGTGCTCTACCACTGAGCTACGCGCCCATCGCGGCGTTTGCCGGCGACAGGGGCGCGCCTTTGCCATCAATGGGGGCGGCTGGCAAGCGCCTAGGTGACAGGAATTCCTGTCACCAGTGAGGCCAGCAACCGGGCGAGCATCGTGTTGCCGGCAGCTTGCGTCTGCGGGCGCGGGCTGGCGGGGCATTCAAGGCAGCGGGCCTGCGCCCCGCGGACCTGCATGATGCCTTCCAGATCCGCGAAAACCTGCGCTGCCAGTTGCGATTGATGGCGCCCGAACAAGGCCAGCATATCGCCGCCGTTCGCCGCGTCATCAGCCTTGCCGTCGCGTTGCAGCAGCCCTTCGATGATCGAGGCGTAGGGGTTTGCCCCTTCACCCAGATAGACCGGATGCACGGACTTGCGATCAATCTTGGCGCGGCTTGCGGCATAATCGATAGCATCGTCCAGATCGCCGAACTGGTCGACCAGTCCAAGCTGGCGGGCGCTGCCGCCATCCCACACGCGGCCCTGGCCCAGTTCGTCTGCTCGTTGCACTGTCATGTGGCGCGAATGGGCAACCAGCGACAGGAACCGCTGGTATCCCGATTCGACTGTCGCCTGCATCACCGCTTCCGCTTCCGGGGTGAAGCCGCCGACGACATCAGGCTGGCCCGATAGCGGGGTGGTCCGCACGCCGTCTGCCGTCACGCCGTATTGTGCCAGCGTATCTTCGAAAGTTGGCACGACCCCGAAAATCCCGATTGATCCGGTGATGGTTTCGGGCTGGGCGAAAATCCGTTCGCCCGTGGTGGAAACCCAGTAGCCGCCACTGGCGGCGACATTGCCCATGGATACCACCACGGGAATATTGCGCGCCTTGTAGCGCAGGATCGCACGGCGGATCGCTTCCGATCCGGTTACCGTGCCGCCCGGCGAATCGACCCGCACCACCAGCGCCTTGAACCCATCGTCCAGCGCATCATCCAGCAGGCGCACGATCCGCGCGGCCCCGGCTTCCCCCGGCCCAGCTTCGCCATCGCTGATTTCACCGGCGATGGTGATGACGCCGATCTGGCCCTTGTTGCTGCGCAGGCCGGAGGGCGCGATGTCGGCAAGCCACGGTTCCAGTTCGGTCGCGGCGAAGGCGCCGGGCTTGTCGTCCCACTGGTCTGCCCCGGCCAGCCTTGCCACGCGCTGGCCCCATTCGACCCGGGTGCCGATACGGTCCACCAGCCCGGCGGCGACCGATGCCTTGGCCAGATCCCCGCCGCTGGCGGCCAGCCATGCGGCCACGTCCCCCGTCACGCGGCGCACGTCCGCCTGCGGGCGGGTCTGTTTCAGGTTGGCCTGCCATTCCGCCCACAGCGAGCCATAGAGCGACGTGGCGTTTTCGCGCGCCGCCGGGGACATGCCCGGCAGGATATAGGGTTCCACCGCGCTCTTGTACGTGCCCACGCGGAAGACGTGGGCCTTGACCTTGAAGCGATCGAGCAGGCCGGAATAATACATCCGCGTGCCGCCCGGCCCGGTCACCGCTGCGCCGCCCAGCGGATCAACCCATACTTCGGTTGAATGGGCGGCCAGCATCATAGCATCGTCGGAATAGGCGACGGCGTAGGCCAGCACCGGCTTCTTCGCGGCGCGGAAGCGATCAAGGGCCGAAGCCACTTCCTGCACCTGCACCTGTCCGCCGCCGGTGAAAATGGCCATGTCCAGCGCGATCGCCTTGATGCGTTTGTCCCCCGCCGCCTTGTCGATCGCGCGAACCAGATCGCGTGCGGCATATTCGCCAGTGGGCAGACGTTGCGACAGCAGCAGATCGAGCGGGTTTATGGTGGTGACTTCTTCCACCAGCGCGCCGTCCAGCGTCAGCAGCAGCGCGCCTTCGCGCACCGCGCCGGGGTTGGGGCGCGCGCTGAGGATCGCGAACAGGGCAGCGAAAAACAGCAGCAGGAAAACCAGCGCCAGTGCGTCCTTGATGCCGACCAGCAGCCGCCAGACCTTGCCTGCAAAACCCATGGGATGCGCCACTCCAGTTCCCGTTCGCGGGGGGTTCTAGGGGGTGGCGGGCGATCCTGCCAGATCAAACACGGCAAATGCGAAACACCTTGAGCAGCACCGCGCGCTGGCTTAGGGGCATCGCTTTAATGACATCGCTGCAAAACCAAGCGGGCGCGGGCCGGTATCCGGCGGGCGCCATGGCCTTTCCGCATCGCGGGCTGCTGTCCATCGGGCAGCTGCAAACGCACGAAATCCTGTTCTTGCTGGATGAAGCGGAACAATGGGTGGAAATGAACCGCCGGCCCCACAAGCACAGCGACGTGCTGGCCGGGCTGACGATCATCAACGCCTTCTTCGAAAATTCCACCCGCACGCTGCTGTCCTTCGAAATCGCGGGCAAGCGGCTGGGCGCGGACGTGGTCAACATGCACGCCGCGCAATCGAGCGTGAAGAAGGGCGAGACGCTGATCGATACCGCGCTGACGCTCAACGCGATGCGCGCCGATGCCATCGTGATCCGCCACGGCAGCAGTGGCGCGGTGCAGCTGATCGCGGACAAGGTCGATTGCCCGGTGCTCAACGCCGGTGACGGGCAGCACGAACATCCGACGCAGGCCCTGCTGGATGCGCTGGCGTTGCGCCATGCCTTGCGCGAACGCGGGCGGGCCATGGCCGATGGCATGTTCAACGGCCTGCGGGTGACAATCTGCGGCGATATCCTGCACAGCCGGGTCGCGCGGTCCAACATCCTTGGTCTGCAGGCGCTGGGCGCGGTGGTGCGGGTCTGTGCGCCGCCCGCGCTGATGCCCGCGCGGATCGAAGCGATGGGCGTGGAACCGTTCCATGATTTCGATGCCGCGCTGGACGGCGCCGAAGTGGTGATGATGCTGCGGTTGCAGAGCGAACGCATGGACGGGCAGTTCATCCCTTCACCCCGCGAATACCGCCATCTTTATGGCCTGACGCCTGAACGGCTGGAACGCGCCGCGCCCGATGCCATCGTGATGCATCCCGGGCCGATGAACCGGGGCGTGGAAATCGACAGCACCGTGGCCGATCTGCCGGGCCGGTCGATCATCACGGGGCAGGTGGAAATGGGCGTGGCCATGCGCATGGCGTGCCTCGACGTGCTGACGCGCCGGGGGCGCGGGGTGCAGGGCTGGGGTGCGCAGGACGGGGGGAGCTGGGCATGAAGCAGCAACGCCCCCTGACCATTACCGGTGGCCGGATCGTGACGCCGCAGGGCGTGCAGCCGGGATCGGTCCGCATCGTCGATGGCCTGATCGCGGCGATCGGCGATGTGCAGCCGCAAGCTGGCGATGATCTGGCCGATGCCCGCGGTGTGCTGATCGCGCCGGGGCTGGTCGATTTCGGCGTGTTCGCGGTGGACAAGCCCGCGTTCCATTTCGGCGGGATCACCCGCGCGGCGCTGATGCCGGATCAGAGCCCGCCGCTGGACCACCCGGCGCGGGTGCGGTTTGCCGCGCAGAGTGGCAAGCCGGAATTCTGGGTCCACCCGCTGGCTGCCGCGACGCAAGGGCTGGAAGGGACGCAGCTGGCCGAAGTGGCGCTGATGCGCGACGCTGGCGCGCGCGCGATCGCCACTGGGCGCCGCTGGATCAGCGACAGCGGCGTGATGCTGCGGCTGCTGCAATACGCCGCGATGCTGGACATGGTGGTGGTGACCCACGCCGAAGATGGCGGGTTGGCCGGTAATGCCGTGGCCACTGCGGGCGATGTCGCCACCCGGCTGGGCCTGCCCAGCGCACCCGCAGAGGCCGAGGCACTGGCCGTGGCGCGCGACATTGCACTGGCGGAAATGGCCGGGGCGCGGCTGCATCTGCGGCAAGTGACCACCCGTGCGGCGCTGGATGTGGTGCGCAGCGCCAAGGCGCGGGGCGTGAAGGTGACTGCGGGCGTGACCCCGGCGCATTTCATGCTGTCTGATCTGGCCACAAAGGATTTCCGCACCTTCGCCCGCATCAGCCCGCCCTTGCGCGAAGAGGCTGACCGGCAGGCGGTGATCGCGGCGATTGGCGATGGCACGATTGATGTGGTCGGCAGCGGCCACGATCCGCGCGGGCCGGAAGACAAGCGCCTGCCTTTTGCCGATGCCGCACCAGGCATGGCCGGGGCGGAAACCTTGCTGGCGATGGTGCTGACGCTGGTGCGCGATGGGGTGATCGGGATCGAACGGGCGTTCGATCTGGTGGCCCGTAACCCTGCGCTGCTGCTGGGGGTCAATGCCGGGGAACTGCGCGTGGGCGCGCAAGCCGATATCGCGCTGGTGGATGCGGACAAGCCGTGGCTGGTCGATTCCAGCCGCATGGCTGCCAGCGCCGGAAACACGCCGTTCCACCATCACCCCGCGCAAGGCAGAGTGGTGGGTTTGTGGAAAGGCGGTGTGGCGGTCGGCTGAAGCCGACCGTCCATCAGCGAATGTCGATCAGCGGCGAGCCATGCGAATGGCACCGTCCACCACGCCCGGCAACGGGCGGCCTTCGGCATAGGCGAAGCAGCCTTCACCCTTGGCCTTTACCCGGCCGCACATCGCGCTGCTGTCCGCACGGCCGAAACCGGCGGCGGCGACGCGCCAGTAATTGCGGCCTTTCACCAGTGCCTGGCTGATGACCATCTGATGCCCGGCCAGTTCCGGGTGGTTGCGGACATAGATGCCCCAAGCGCGCCGTGCGCCCTGTTCGGAAGCGAAGCTGCCAAGCTGCACCAGATGCGATCCGGTGGCGGCTACGGCAACGGTGGCATCGGCATGGCTGGCCGGCGGGGTCACCGCAGGCTTGATCGCCGGCTTGGCGAAACGCCGCGCGCCCGTTGCCACGGCTGGACCAGCGACACGAGCATGAGCCACGGCGGGAAGGGCAGCCGACGGGTGGCGGGCGACAGGCGCCGCCGCAGCATCGGCAAAGGCTTTCTCGAACGCTGCCGGATGGACCGGCTTGGGTGCGGCATAGCTGGCGACGGCCACGGCCGGTTCCGGCGCAGGCGCATGGGGCGCAACCGGCACGCTGGCGCGCAGCGGCGGCAGCGGCATGACGGGCGGTGCGGGTTCGGTAACGGCCAGTGGCGGCAGTTCGGCGCTGGCGGGCAGTGCCGGCAATTCTGCAGTGGGCACGCTTTGCGCGCTGGCTTCGGCCACCAGTTGTTCCACGCCCTGCGAATTGGCGAGCGCCAGCGCGGCGGGCTGACCTGCATCGACCACCCCGGCCGGGACGTTCAGCATCGCCGCAACGCGCAAGTGCCATGCTTCGGGCACTGCCAGTTCGGCCCATTCCTGCATCCGCGCGCCCAGCTTGTCGGCCGGCACATCCTGCGCGGCCATCAACCGCGCTTCGCGCCAGCTGCCTGACAGGGCATAGGCATAGGCGAGGTTCTGCCGCATCTTGGGGGTGTTTTCACCGCCACGGATGGCATTGCTCATCAATTGCACACCGCGTTCCGGCTGGCCGGACAGCGCCAGCGCCAGCCCCAGATCGGCGGCGGCAATTTCGCCTTCCCAATCGTTGAGCAACGAGGCGGATTCGCGCATCTTGCCCTGGCCCATCATGGCCAACGCCAGCGACAGCGCGGTGCGCGGGGAATTGTCGCCCAGCTTCATCGCGTCGTCGAAACTTGTCGCCGCCGAAGCGAACCGGCCTGCATCCAGATAGGCGCTGCCCAAGGCTGCACGGCTGGCGGCATTGCGCGGATCGGCCTGCACCGCGCGTTCGGCCAGTGTCAGTGCGCGGCCTTGCGCGCGGCTGGCGGCAACAGGCGCGCCGCCCGATGCGATCTTGGCCGTCGGCAGCCCGGAACAGCCCGCCAGCAAGGCGCTGGCAAGGGCGGTGGAAATGGCAAGGCTGGCAGCCCGGCGGGTATTCGCGATGCGGATCATGGTCTTAAACCCCTTGCGAAAATCAGCTGCGCTTCACTTGCGCGGCGAGGGCTTCGATCTCGGGGATCTGGGCCAGGAACTTGTCGAGTGCTTCGGTCAGCAGCATTTGCGCGCTGCGGTTGTTGACCGTGCATGCCAGCCGCAGCTTCAGGTGGCGCTGGGCATCCAGCCGCAGCGTGAAAGCGGCGCGGCGGCCCTGTTCCACCGCCGGGCGGCGGTTGATCGGGCGGGTGCCATCGCGGCTGGCGCGGTCCTGCCGCTCCATATGTTCGGCGATCGCCCGCAATTGCTGCTTCACCGCAGGTTCCGGCAAGGTCAGCACAGCCAGCGGGGCAGCATCTTGTGATGCTTCCTCGTCTTCGTCCGCCACCAGATGCACCAACGGTTCCGGCACGGGCGCATCGGGCTGCGGGGCAAGCGTTGGCGAAGGCGTGAGCTTCAGTTCGATCGTGCGGGCGGGGACATGGTCTTCACCCATGTCGTTCCAGCCCAGATCATCCTCGATATCTTCCGGCACGGTGGCCAGCTGGCCGCCATGGCCGCCAAACAGGCCCAGCTGCGGGCGCATCGCGGGCCGTGCGCCGCCCTTGCGGGCCAGCAGGCTGGGGCCGAGCGAGGCGAAGGTCTTGGGTTCGTTGATCATGCCGCTCACCCCTTACTGTGCCACGCGGCGGCCAAAGCCGCCTTGCGGGCGATGGATGCCGGGCATCTGCGCGTTGGCGCCGGGAACGGAGAAGACGGTGCGGCGGAAGTTCTTTTCCAGCCGGTCGGCAATGTAATGCCACAGGGCGACGATTTCCTGTGCGCTGCGGCCGTTGGGTTCCACTTCCATCACCGTGCGGCCATCGATCATCGACGCCGCATAATCGGTGCGGTGGTGCAGCGTGATCGGAGCCACCGTGCCGTGCTGCGACAGTGCCACCGCGGCTTCGGCGGTGATCTTGGCCTTGGGCGTGGCGCCGTTGACCACGAAGATCAGTGGTTTGCCCGCGCGTTCGCACAGATCGACCGTTGCACCCACGGCGCGCAGATCGTGCGGGCTGGGGCGGGTGGGGACCACGATAAGTTCGGCCACCGAAATGACGGACTGGATTGCCATGGTGATCGCGGGCGGAGTGTCGATCACCGCCAGCTTGAAGCCCTGCTGGCGCAGGATCGCCAGATCGCTGGCGAGCCGCGCCACGGTGGTCTGGGCGAAGGCGGGATATTCCGCCTCGCGTTCGTTCCACCAGTCGGCCAGCGATCCTTGCGGGTCGATGTCGATCAGCACAACCGGGCCGGCGCCGGCACGCTGTGCCTGCACCGCCAGATGACCTGAAAGCGTGGTCTTGCCAGACCCGCCTTTTTGCGATGCCAATGCCAGAACGCGCAAGGACACTTCCCCTTCAATTGCCCTCCGGGATCCATGAGATTCCGGCTGATTGCCTTCCGGTATCCATGGGATTCCGGCTGATTGCCCTCCGGTATCCATCGGATTCCGGCTGATTGAGTGCACGGCTTCGCAGATCACCCTGAATTTTGAGTTAAGATTGCCGTGTCAGTGTGAAGCAGATGCAGCGTCCCGGATCGGTGCGCGGGCAAATTTTGGCTTTGCTAACGGCGCGTTTACTATGGCAGCATTATCGCCCCGCCGCCGGATTAGATTTTTCGGCTTCACTGAATTCTATCGGAGAATGGTGGCCATGCCGCTCAGGACTGTAAGGATGGCGCTGGGATGCGCGATCGGCGCCTTGTTTGTTTCTGCCGCCCCCGCGCTGGCCGATGTCAAAGGCGGGGTCGATGCATGGAGCCGTGGGGATTACGCCGCCGCCGTGCGCGAATGGGAAGGCCCGGCGGCTGCGGGCGATGCGGATGCGATGTTCAATCTCGCGCAGGCCTATCGCCTTGGGCGGGGTGTGGAACTGGACATGGCGCGGGCAGAGGCGCTGTATGCGCGGGCCGCAGCGGCGGGGCATCTCCAAGCTGCCGATACCTATGGCCTGATGCTGTTTCAGGATGGCCGCCGCGAAGCCGCGCTGCCTTACGTGCAGGAAGCTGCCAAGCGGGGTGATCCGCGTTCCGAATATCTGCTGGGCATTGCCCATTTCAACGGTGATCTGCTGCCGCGTGACTATGTCCGGGCCTATGCGCTGATGAATCTGGCCAATGCTGCGGGGCTGCCGCAGGCGACGCAGGCACTGGCGCAGATGGACCAGCATATTCCGCTCGCCCAGCGGCAGCAGGGCGTCGCGCTGTCGGGCACGATGCGGCAGGAAGCCGATGCCATGCGCACCGCGCAACTCGCCGCGGCGGATCTTGGCACGCAAGCCCCGGGACCGGCGCCTGCGCCGACCCGTCCGGTGGCCAGTCCGGCCATGCGCCCGCCGCAAGCCATTGCCACCACCGCCGTATCGCCTTCGGTGTCCGCCGCCCGCGCAGCCGTCGCTGCTGCCAGCGGTGCCACAGGGGCGGAAAGCCCGGCGCAGGCGGGTGCCAGCTATGCGCGAACCGCGCCGCCGGTACAGGTTGCCAGCGCCGCCCCTGTCGCCCCGCCGCGGGTGGTGGCACCAGCACCGGCTCCAACGGCTGCTCCAGCGAAAGCTCCGGCAGCAGTTCCGGTTTCGCGCCCCGCCGCCGGGGTGGCCACGACCGGGCCTTGGCGCGTGCAGCTTGGCGCCTTTTCCGTGCCTGACAATGCGTCGAAGCTGTGGCAGCGGCTCAGCCCGCGGGCTGAACTGTCGGGGCGGCAGCGGCTGATGGTCCCGGCGGGACGGATCACGAAATTGCAGGCGGGCGGGTTCGCCAGCCGTTCGGCGGCAGAGGCGGCCTGTCGTTCGCTGTCAGCCAGCGGGCAGGATTGCATCGTCACCGATCGTTGAGCGGGCAGGGCCGAACGGCCCTGTCGCGCGCGTCAGTCCTTGGCGTAAGGGTTCTTCGGGCTCTTCAGCGTCAGCCGCACCGGCACCGCGCCAAATCCCAGCTGGCGGCGCAGGCCGTTCAGCAGATAGCGTTCGTAACTGGTCGGCAGTTCTGACAGCCGCGTGCCGAAAATGACGAAGCTGGGCGGGCGCGTCTTGATCTGGGTGATGTACCGCAGCTTGATCCGCTTGCCGCCGGGGGCGGGCGGCGGATTGGCTTCCAGTGCATCGTCGAACCAGCGGTTCAGCGCGGCAGTCGGCACGCGGCGGCTCCACGCTTCGCGCAGGTCGACCGCAGCGCCCAGCAACTGGTCCAGCCCCTTGCCGGTCATCGCGGATACCGCCAACATCGGCACGCCCTTCAGCTGTGCCAGCCCTTCGTCCAGCGCCAGCCGGATGCCGTTGAACAGGCCGCTGGGATCTTCGGCGATGTCCCACTTGTTGATCGCGATCATCAGCGCCCGGCCTTCTTCCAGCACGAGATTGGCTATCTTGAGATCCTGCACTTCCAGCCCGCGCGTGGCGTCGAGCAGCAGCACGACCACTTCCGCGAAATCGACCGCGCGGCGGGCATCGGCCACCGACATGCGTTCCAGCTTGTCGTCGACTTTGGCCTTCTTGCGCATCCCGGCGGTGTCGATCAGCTTGATCGGGTGCACCTGATCGCTGCGGATATCGGTCCACTGCCACTTCACGGCGATGGAATCGCGGGTGATCCCGGCTTCCGGCCCGGTCAGCAACCGGTTTTCACCCAGCAAGCGGTTGATCAGCGTGGACTTGCCGGCGTTCGGGCGGCCGACAATGGCGAGCGAGAGCGGGGCGGTGCGATCATGCCCCTGTTCTTCCTCGTCAGCCACCTCGACGTGTTTTTCAGGCTGCTTGTCGCCAATCAGCGGCAGCAGTTCGGTGAACAGGTCGGCAATGCCTTCGCCATGTTCGGCTGAAATCGGGATCGGTTCGCCAAAGCCCAAGGCATAGGCTTCGGTGATGCCGACGCGGCCCGCCGTGCCTTCGGCCTTGTTGCCGGCAAGGATGACCGGCACGCCCTGACCACGCAGCCAGCGGCCGATTTCTTCGTCCAGCGGCGTCACGCCAACGCGCGCGTCGAAGACGAACAGCGCCGCGTCCGCGCCCTTGATCGAGATTTCGGTCTGCGCGCGCATCCGGCCGGGCAGGCTTTCAGGATCGTCATCTTCCCAGCCCGCGGTATCGACCGCCTGAAATTCCAGCCCCAGAATGCCCGCGTCGCCAAAGCGACGATCGCGCGTGACGCCGGGCTGATCGTCAACCAGCGCGAGCTTCTTGCCCACCAGCCGGTTGAACAGCGTCGACTTGCCGACGTTGGGGCGGCCGATGATGACCACCTGAGGAAGTGCGCGTTCTGCCATGGTTCGCCGCAGGTGGCCTGTTGCATGCCGCTTGGCAAGGCCCAGCGGGCATCAGGGGCAACCGAAATTCAAGGTTAGAGCTGCGTTAACCACGCTGGAGAAGCTCGGACTAACCTCAACCGGCACAAAGGTGCCGGGATGAGGCCGATTTTTGCCACCTTTCTGACCCTTGGCGTGTTGGGCATTGCCGTGCCCGCGCTGGCGGACGATGCAATCGGCGTTGACCTTCCGTCCACGGTCGGGGGCGAACTGCCGCCCTATCTTGAATGCGTGCCTTATGCGCGGGCCCAATCGGGCATCCAGATCTATGGCGATGCCTGGACCTGGTGGGACAAGGCGGATGGCCTGTACCAGCGCGGCAATCGCCCGCAGAAGGGCGCCGTGCTGGCGTTCCAGCCGTTCGGCAACATGCGGCTGGGCCACGTCGCCGCAGTCAGCAAGATCGTGGACCGGCGCACTGTATTGTTGAGTCATGCCAACTGGTCACCGATCGACGGCCATCGCGGCCAGATCGAACGCGACGTGCGCGCGGTGGACGTGTCCCCCGCCAACGACTGGAGCCAGGTGCGCGTGTGGTATGCCCCGCTGGGCGATCTTGGCACAACTGCATGGCCGACCAGCGGTTTCATCTATCCCAAGGCGGTGCGTGGCGGCAGCGCCCTGCCACGTCCGCAGATCGCGGCGGCTGTGGTGCCTGCCATGGCCCCCGCGTTGGCGCCTCAAGTCCAGACCATGCCGAAGCAACAGCCCGCCCGCATGATGCTGGCAGCGGCGGAAGTTCCGGCCAGTCCGGCAAAGGCGCCGATCAAGCCCGCCATTCTGGGCACAGCGCCGCGTCCCACCGGTTTCGCGTCTGCATTCAGCGGCCTGCCTGCCGGCAAGAGCACACCTGCGCCCGCATTGGCCGGCGCACAGCGCAGCCCGGCACGGTCAGTTCCGCAGCAGGCCGCGGCGGCGCCGGAAGACATCATCGGGGATATCATCCGTCGCCACCGCTGATCGCGGCGTTTACCAGCTGCCGATATTTTCCATGCTTGCCCACGGTTCTGCCGGGGCCAGCGATCCGCCCTTCTGCAACAATTCGATCGAAATGTTGTCCGGCGTCTTCACAAAAGCCATGTGCCCATCCCGCGGCGGGCGGTTGATGGTCACGCCGTTGTCCTGCAGGTGCTGGCAGGTGGCGTAGATATCATCGACTTCATAGGCGAGATGGCCGAAATTGCGTCCGCCGGAATAGACTTCGGCCGAGCTGCCATCTTCGGGCGGCCAGTTGTAGGTCAGTTCCACCTGAGCGTGTTCTGCATCCCCCGGCGCGGCGAGGAAGATCAGCGTGAAACGGCCCTTGTCGCTTTCGTAGCGGCGGACTTCTTCCAGCCCGAGCAGCTTGAAGAAGCTGACCGTGGCATCGGGATCGCTGATGCGGATCATGCTGTGAAGGAACTTGACCATTTTTCTATCCTGACTCCGTTGGTGCCCCGCGATAGCCCCGAAGCGGCAGGGCGTGCCACTGCTTTTTCCGCTGCGCGTCCATCGTTGCCATCCGCCGCGCCAAAACGAAAAAGGCCCGCACCGTTGCCGGTGCGGGCCTTCCTGTGAAAGCGGATGTTCCGATCAGGCGATCAGAAGGAAACGCCCAGCGTCGCCACGACTGCGTCATTGACGAAGTTGTAGGGAGCCGAATGGCCGTCTGCCGCCACATAGGACAGGCTGGCCGACAGCTTCTGGTTGATCGCCACCTTGGCGCCGACCGAATAGTCGAAGGCGGTGCCATCGGGGGTGTAAGTCAGGAAACCGTCGGTGTAGCCGAGGTGCGCGGTCAGCGTGACCGGGGTGCTGGGAATGGCAACGCCGACATCGGTGTAAAGGTACAGGTTGTCGGTGCTGCCCAGCGAATCCTGCTTCGGAGCGTAGGCAACGCCAACAGTGGCCGTTGCCGGGCCGATGCCGAAGCCGAGCTTGCCGTAGAGTTCGGTGTAGTCGAAGTTGCCTGCGCCTGCGTTCGGGTAAACGTAGCGGATTACGCCGACATTGGCGTTGACGCCGCTGGCAACGTCACCCGCCCAGCCGCCGTACAGATCGAGTTCGGTATGGCCGTAACCGACGGTGTCTTCGTCCAGCGAAGAACCCCAGGTGCCGACATAGAAACCGCTCGAGTGGCTGGCATCGATGCCGCCCTGCACAGCGATATCGCCGCCGGACAGGTCAACGCCGCGGAAACGGTACTGCGAAACGATCGACGCGTTACCGGTCAGGGTGATGGACGACGTGGCATCCTGCGCCATTGCCGGTGCGGCAGCGAAAACGGTGCCGGCGAGAAGAGTTGCAGCGATAAGGCTGCGCGTGGACGTAAGCATGGGAAGTTTCCTCACTTGCCAATTGAAATTGCCTCGTCCCTTCCTGCGCGCGGATGGTTCGCCATGCTTTTAATGGGCGATATCGCATCGTTGCGTAATTAATGTGCGGCTCGATGCTGCGCTGCACAAGGATAATTGCGTGCAGTGCAGCACATGGGATTCTGCCTGTGGTTTTTCAGCCACATTCAGCAACGGGACAGCCGCAATTGGGCAACGGCGGGGCCGCGCTTGCGGCTTGCATGGCGCCGCGCGCGGGCTAGAGATGGGTGCATCACCATGTTCCAGGCTATCAGAAAAATCTTCGCCCGGCCCGATGCGGCGCCGGATGCTGCCTTGCCCGCCGGCCAGCGCGTCTATGCCATTGGCGACGTGCATGGCCGGCTGGACCTGTTCGGCCCGCTGATCGATCTGATCGAACGGGACGATGCCGCCTTGGCCCCCGCCCAGACCAGTGTGATCCTGCTGGGTGATCTGGTCGATCGGGGTGCCGACAGCGCGGGTGTCCTGCGGCGCGCGCGCGATTGGCAGGGCCAGCGCGAAGTGCATATCCTGTGCGGCAACCACGAAGAGATGTTCCTGCGCGGGATGGAGGAGGAGGAAGTGTTCCGCCATTTCCTGCGCCACGGCGGCAAGGAAACCATTCTCAGCTTCGGCGTGGACCCGAAGGCCTTCAATGCCGCCGACATGGCGGAAGCGCAGCAGTTGATGCGCGATGCGGTGCCGGCAGACGACATCGCCTTCATCCGCAGCTTTCAGGACAGCATGGCGATCGGCGATTACCTGTTCGTCCATGCCGGGGTGGATCCACGCGTGCCGCTGGCGGAACAGAAGGCGCGCGATCTGCGCTGGATCCGCGAACCGTTCCTGTCACACGCGGACCCGTTCGGCATGGTGGTGGTCCACGGCCATTCGATCCGGGAATGCGCGGAAGACAAGGGCAACCGCATCGGCATCGATACCGGAGCCTACATGACCGGGCGGTTGACCGCGCTGGTACTGGAAGGGACCGGCCGCCGGTTTTTGCAGGCGATGGAACATGCGGACGGCACGATCACCGCGGGTGAAATTTCCGTCTGAGAATAATGCCAGGGGGCCTGTAAGCCGGGTTCTGTATCCCGGACGGTATCCCATGCGGGACCGTATCCGGAATGGCAGCCATTCATCTCGGTGACCGGTTGCCCGGCCACTCCAGCAACCAACCCGGGCAACTGGCGCGGTACCCGCCTGCCTTTGGCCCGAAAGCCGCCGGCACGTTGCCCCTATTCGGTTTTGCTCCGGGTGGGGTTTGCCTTGCCATTGCCGTTACCGGCAACGCGGTGCGCTTTTACCGCACCCTTTCACCCTTGCCTGTGAACCCGAAGGTTCCATCGGCGGTTTGCTCTCTGTGGCACTGTCCCTGAACCATCGGATCGCTCCTCCGGCCCGGCGGGCGTTACCCGCCACCCTTGTATCGTGGAGCCCGGACTTTCCTCGGCGCATAAGCGACGCGGCTGCCCGGCCCCCTGGCGCGGCCTATCTAGCGCGCCCGTGGTCGCGATCCAAGAGCAACTGGAACAGCATTGCCCGGATTTCACCGTCGATGATCCCGTCGATCCGTTCCGGGCGCCAGCGACGCTGGAATGCTTCCACTGCCTTGCTGGGATCGGTGATGTCATACCCATAGCGTTCCAGCGCCAGATAGAAGGCGCCGTCGTTGGGAAACGGATCGCCCAGATCCAGCGATTGCGGGCGGGGCAGGCACAGGCGATAGCGGGCCAACCGATCCCACGGAAACAGCTCGCCCGGATCGACCTTGCGCGCCGGGGCTACGTCGGAATGGCCGACCACGTTGGCGCGGGCGATGTCGTATTGCTGCACGATGCGGTGGACCAGCGGCACCAGCGCTTCGAACTGTTCATCGCTGAATGCGCGATAGCCCAGCGCATGGCCGGGGTGGTCCAGCTCGATCCCGATGCTGGCGGAATTGACATCGCGGATGCCGCGCCAGCTGCTGGCGCCGGCGTGCCAGGCGCGCTTGTCTTCCGCCACCAGTTGCACCACTTCACCCGCTTCGGTGATCAGATAATGCGCGCTGACCTTTGCAGTGGCGTCGCACAGCCGTTGCAGTGCCGTTTCAACCGGCTTCATTTCGGTATAGTGGATCACCACCATCGAAATCGGCAGCGTCCGTTCGTCCCAGTTTGGGGACGGCATCTGGCGGTGGACCAGCGCGTCAGGCATCCGGCAGGATCGCGCCCATCACCAGCGCCTCGCCCGTCAGCGCAAACTGCAAACCGCCGCCAAGTTCTGCCGCGATCAGGCGGATCATGTGGGCCGGTGCCGTGCGCCCGGACAGTTCCGCTTCGTCCAGCGAACCATCCAGCGCCTTGCCGATATTGCCATCGAAGGCGACCCGGGGACCAGCGGCGCGCAGGGCGATTTCGGTGGATCCGTCGCGCCGTTCGGCCCCCACTTCAAGCGTGCCGCCACGCACCAGCGCATCAATTGCAATGGCGCAGAGGTTGAGCAGAACCTTCACCGCCGGCTTGGGCAAAGTGGCGTCATTGACCGCCCATTGCAGCTTGATCCGTTCATTCGCGGCAACCAGCGCGCGGATCAGTTCCTGCGGTTCGTCCGTCGGCACTTCGTCGCCAAAGCCGCCGGCTGCGCCATAAGCGAGGCGGAAGAACTTGAGCTTGTCGGCGCTGATGCGCGCGCTCTGTTCCAGCAGTTCGAAGCACCGCTGGCGCATTTCCGCGTCCTTTTCCCCTGCCAGCAGTTCCAGCCCGTTGCTCAATGCACCAACCGGGCTGAGCAGATCGTGGCACAGGCGCGAACAGAGCAGGGCGGCGAGATCGGTGGAGGAGTTCATGGGCAGTCCGGATGCTAGTATGGATGGGGCGGCGAGACAATCGGCACGCCACCCGGCAGGAGATCGCCCGGCCCTAGCCGCAGGGCGGGCGAATGGGAAGGCGGGCAAACCCCGCCTTGCCGTCATGCCAGAACGTTACATCGCCTGCGGCGATGATAGCCCAGACTGCGCCATCGCCGGCGGCCAGCGCCCGATCGGTGGCTGAAGGTTCCGCTGCGCCTGTGGGATGCGAGTGGTAGTATCCCATCACCTGCGGCCCGCCCATCCGCGCCGCACGGTGTGCCTGCACCAGCGCCTGCGGATCGATTTCGAAATGCCGGAACGGATCCGCGGCCACGTTGGCAGTGGGCACCGCCCGTTCGATCAGGCTGCCATCGCCCAGCAGCAACCCGCAACATTCCTGCGCCCCGGCCTGCTCTGCTTCCTGTCGCAACAGGGCCAGAACCCCAGGCGAAAGGTTGATTGCGTTTGGCGCTTCGGCGAAAAAGCGTGTCATTCCTGCCTCTCCCCCCACCGTAAACGTCACGCCCTTCTTGCAGCCCCGCGCCCGGGTGCCCATCTGCCATATCATGGGGGACGCGGAAATCATTCGTGGAATGCTGGCCGGCGGGCAGCGGCTGGACAAGGCGCTGGCCGATGCCACCACGCTTTCACGCGAACGGGTGAAGGCGTTGATGGCCGAAGGGCAGGTGCTGCTGAATGGCAAGCCCGCGACCCAGCCAGCGGCCAAGCTGGCCGGGGAAAGCGCGTTTGAAATCCGCCTGCCCGCACCCCTGACTGCAGAAGCCCTGCCGCAGGACA
The DNA here is from genome assembly GCA_039804965.1 of Pseudomonadota bacterium. Classification (GTDB taxonomy): domain Bacteria; phylum Pseudomonadota; class Alphaproteobacteria; order Sphingomonadales; family Sphingomonadaceae; genus Croceibacterium_C. The sequence goes on along the minus strand of JBDLVD010000027.1, from coordinate 225 downwards.
TTCCGCTCACCATCGTGTTTGAAGACGATCATCTGGTAGTGGTGGACAAGGCCGCCGGCATGGTGGTGCACCCCGCTGCCGGCAACCCTGATGGTACGCTGGTCAATGCGTTGCTGTTCCACTGCGGCAGGGATGGGCAAGGTTCGCTGTCCGGCATCGGCGGCGTGGCCCGGCCTGGCATCGTCCACCGCATCGACAAGGATACGTCGGGGTTGCTGGTCGTCG
>JBDLVD010000026.1:0-18759 GCA_039804965.1 Pseudomonadota bacterium | reverse complement strand
ACCCTTCCAGCGCGAAGAATTCGCACTGCAGCGGCACCATCAAGGTGTCCGCGGCGGTCAGCGCGTTCAACGTCAGCAGGCCCAGCGAAGGGGGGCAATCGATGAAGCAGATGTCGTAGGGCGCCTTGTCGTGCAATTGCAGGCGCAGCCGCCCGACCCGGTCCTCTACACCAACCAGCTCCACCTCCGCCCCGCTGAGGTCCACTGTCGCCGGCACCAGATCAAGCCCGGGAATCGAAGTGGGTACTGCGCATTCTTCCAGCGAAAGCTGATCGATCAGCATATCGTAACTGGAAAATTCTCGGGCTGCGGGGCCCACGCCCAGTCCGGTGGAGGCATTGCCCTGGGGATCGAGATCCACCAGCAGCGTCTTCCATCCGGCAGCGGCCATGGCCGTGGCGATGTTGATGGCGGTGGTGGTCTTCCCCACGCCGCCCTTCTGATTGGCAATTGCGACCCGGATCATGAAATGTCTGGTACCCCCGTGCCGATCAGGATGCCCGCTTCCGGATCCGTCGCTGATTGTTCCACGTGGAACATGCTGCGGATCGCGGCTGGCTCTTCTGCCAATTCTTGCGCTGCGGAACGCCCTTTCGGCAACAACCAAGTGGTGGCCGGTGTGGAAAAGCGGGCGGATAAACGCAGAAGCTTCATCAGCGGGGCAAAGGCCCGTGCTGAAATATGACCCGCCGGCAAACTTGGCACCAATTCCAGACGGGCGCCGATCACCCGGCAATTGGGCAAACCGAGCTGTGCGATGACCCGTTCCAGCCACTCCACCCGCTTGCGGCGCGATTCGATCAGCACCACTTCCAATTGCGGACGGGCAATAGCCACGGGCAAGCCGGGGAACCCTGCCCCGGAACCAAGGTCGATCCAGGGCGATGTTTCACGTGGAACATGGTCAAGCAATTGCACGCTATCGGCAAAATGCCGTTCCCAGACGTGGGCAAGGCTGGCGCCGGAAACCAGATTCTGCCGCGCGTTCTCTTCGCCAAGCATGGCTGCCAGTTGGGCCAACTTGTCGAGCGCAGATTGGTCCATGCGTTCAGCGCAGAATTGGCGGGCGGAGATTTCATCCATGCTCAGGCGTCCTGATTGATCTTGCGCGCGTGGACCAGCACGGCAGCCAGTGCCGCCGGGGTGATGCCGCGCACCTGGCCTGCCGTGGACAGCGTGTCAGGCCGGGCCTTCGACAACCGCTCGACCATTTCCCGCGATAATCCCGGCACGGTGTCATAAGGGAATTCGGCACCTAGCCGAACGCTGTCGCTGGCCCGCAGATCGCGCAGTTCACCGTCCTGCCGTTCCAGATAGGGGGCGTAAAGCGCGTCTTCCGCCACCTCCCCCGCCACATCACTGGCCGGGTCAAACGCCGGGCCAAGGACTACGGAAAGGCTGGCAAGTTCCACTTCCGGGAAACGCAGCCATTCGGCCAAGGTCATCCGCCCTGCATCGCGCTTCACCGGAACCCCGGCATTAGCCAGTTCCAGCGACGGTACGGAACGGGCCAGCGCCTGCTGCCATGTTTCCCGTGCGTTTTCGCGGTCAGCGAACCAGTCCGCACGCTCCGCACCAATGCACCCGGCTTGCCGGGCCAGCGGCGTAAGCCGGGTGGTGGCGTTGTTCGCGCGCAGCCGCAGCCGGTATTCAGCGCGGGCGGTCAGCATACGATACGGCTCGCTGATGCCCTGCAAGGTCAGATCGTCGATCATCACCGCCATGTAGCTGTTGCCACGATCAAGCCGCGCCGCCTCTGTACCCGTTGCGGCTGCGGCGGCATGCATCCCCGCCACCAGCCCTTGCGCGGCAGCTTCCTCATATCCGGTCGTGCCGTTGATCTGCCCCGCGCAATAGAGTCCGGGCATCGCCCGCACCTGCAGATCACGGCCGAGCGCACGGGGATCGATATGGTCATATTCCACGGCATAGCCGGGGACTGCCATTTCCACCCGTTCCAGCCCAGCAATGGTCCGCAGCATTGCCCGCTGAACATCTTCCGGCAGCGATGTGCTGATGCCGTTGGGATAGACCAGCGGCGTATCCAACCCTTCCGGCTCCAGAAAGATCTGGTGGCCGTCACGGTCGGCAAAGCGGTGAATCTTGTCTTCGATCGACGGGCAGTAACGCGGGCCGGCAGCACCGATTGCTCCGGTAAACAGCGGGGATCGGTGAAGGTTTTCGCGGATGATCGCATGGCTGCGTTCGTTGGTGCGGGTAATCGCGCAGAAAATCTGCGGATTGACGCGCGCCTTCGTCAGCGGTGACATGGTCCATGGATCAGAATCGGAAGGCTGTTCCTCCAGCCGGCCCCAATCGATGGTGCGCCCATCAAGGCGCGGCGGGGTTCCGGTCTTCAGCCTAGCCATCGGCAACAGGGCTTCGCGCAATTGTGCCGCCAGCCGTTGCGCGGAAGCTTCCCCGATGCGACCGCCTTCCACGCGCTCTTCACCGCGGAACAGCGTCCCACCCAGAAAGGTGCCGGTGCACAGCACAACAGCGGCAGCTTCCAGCACGCGCCCATCGGCAAGCACCACGCCGCCAACCCGCCCCTGATCGACATGCAGTTCGGCGACCTCGCCTTCGATCAGTTTCAGGTTGGCCTGGGCCCGCAGGCGGCGCTGGATCGATGCCTGAAACAGCCGCCGGTCCGCCTGGACGCGTGGCCCCCACACGGCGCTGCCCTTGCTGCGGTTGAGCATGCGATAATGGATCGCCGCATCGTCTGCCGCGCGGCCGATCAAGCCATCGAAAGCATCGACTTCGCGGACGAGGTGGCCTTTGCCCAAGCCGCCGATTGCCGGGTTGCAGCTCATCGCTCCGGTCCGGGAATGATCGAAGCTGACGAGTGCGGTTGCCGCACCCATCCGCGCAGCCACAGCCGCTGCCTCGCAGCCAGCATGGCCGCCGCCGATCACCACTACATCAAACCGCGTCATTCCCGGCTCCTACGCAAGCCAGTGTTGTGCGTCAAAGCTGGTGAGTGTTTCACGTGAAACACCTTCGCACTATTTGCCGATGCAGAACCGCCCGAACAGCGCGTCAAGCACGTCTTCGGTCGACGTGCGGCCAATCAATTGATCGAAAGCCACGCGGCACAACCGCAGGTCTTCCGCCAGCAACAGCGGATCGGCGCCTTGCAGTGCGGTTGCAAGGGCGTTGCAGCCCGCTTGCACCAAGGCTCGCTGCCGCCGGTTCAGGGCTGCATCGCCGGGACGCGGCATGGCCCTGCTCGCCGTGGCAATCAGATCCGCCTTCAATTGGTCGACCCCTTCGCCGGTCAGCGCAGAAATGCGATGGCGCGGCGCGGCCTTCGCCTGCTGCCCTGGACGATCGCATTGTGCCTGAACCTCCCACGATTCCGCCGGCCCATGCCCTTCCGGACCCAACCACAGGACCAGATCAGCGCGCAGGATTTCGGCTTCAGCCCGTTCGATACCGATTGCCTCCACTTCGTCGCTCGCATCATGGCGCAGGCCAGCCATGTCGACGAAGCTGAAAGCCACCCCGCCGATTGCCACCGGGCGCACCAGCACGTCGCGCGTGGTGCCGGCCACGGCAGCGGTAATGGCGGCTTCCGATTCCACCAAGGCGTTGAAAAGCGTGCTTTTGCCTGCGTTAGGCGGCCCGGCGAGAGCCACGCGATACCCTTCCTTCAGCACCTCCGCCGAAGGAGCAGCCAGAGCCATGGCCAGATCATCGTGCAACTGGCCAAGATCGCTGGTGAAGCTGGCGGAAAGGTGGCTGACATCGCCCTCATCCTCGAAATCCAGCACTGCCTCCAGCTGCGCCGACAGACTGAGCAAGCGTTCCCGCCATTGTTCAACCTTGCGTGACAGACTGCCGCCCAGCATCCGCACGGCCGACTGGCGCTGCATTTCGGTTTCGGCATTGAGCAGATCAGCCAACCCTTCGGCCTCCGCCAGGTCCATCCTGCCGTTGGCAAAGGCACGGCGCGTGAATTCCCCGGGTTCTGCCTTGCGCAGGCCGGGCAGACCCGCGAGCGCGCGTTCCACGGCATCGATCACGGCCCGGCCACCATGGAGGTGCAATTCGGCCAGATCTTCACCCGTTGCGGTGGCGGGGCCGGGAAACCACAGGATCAGCGCCTGATCGAGCAGTTCGCCTGCAGCATCGTGCAACGCGGCCAGCCGTGCGCGGCGGGGTTGCGGCAAACGCCCGGCAAGCACCTGCAAGGCGGACCCGGCGACTGGCCCGCTGATACGGACAACACCGATCCCTGCGGGCGGCGACCCGCTCGACAAGGCGAAGATCGTATCCATGACCGGGGCGAGTTACTCGGGCTTCTTGGCGGTTTCATCCGGACCGGCAGTGAAGCCGGATGCGCGGGCACTTTCCACGAAGCTTTTGAAAAGGTTCAAGCCAATCTGGCCCATGGGGGCCAGCTGCTTGGCATATTGATCGAGCTGATCGATGCTGGAAACGCCCTGCATGGCCTTGCTGATGGTGTCGACATAGACCGCGTTGGCCTTTTCGACATCGGGCAAACCCATGAAACGGCGGGCCTCTTCTGCCGAACAATCGATTTCGATATTGACCTTCATGACGAACGCCCCTTGGCAGCGCTGGCCACCGGCTGGCCTGCGCCTCTTGGTCCTATGTGACCCTTCGCCTCGTGGATTCCAAGGTAGCGCAGCGGGCCGAGACAGCGCCCGGCCCGCCGAAGCCGCCTTACTGGTTCATCGTTGCGAAGAAATCTTCGTTGGTCTTGGAATCCTTCATCTTGTCGAGCAGGAATTCCATCGAATCGATCGTGCCCATCTGCATCAGGATGCGGCGCAGCACCCACATCTTGCTGAGCTGTTCCTTGGGAACCAGCAGTTCTTCCTTGCGGGTGCCGGACTTGCCGACATCCAGCGCCGGGAAGATGCGCTTGTCCGCAACCTTGCGGTCGAGCACGATTTCGGAATTGCCGGTGCCCTTGAATTCTTCGAAAATCACTTCGTCCATGCGGCTGCCGGTATCGATCAGCGCGGTGGCAATGATCGAGAGCGAACCGCCTTCTTCGATGTTACGCGCCGCGCCGAAGAACCGCTTCGGACGCTGCAAGGCGTTGGCATCGACACCGCCGGTCAGCACCTTGCCCGATGACGGGACCACGGTGTTGTAGGCGCGGCCAAGGCGGGTGATGGAATCCAGCAGGATCACCACATCCTTCTTGTGTTCGACCAGGCGCTTCGCCTTTTCGATAACCATTTCAGCAACTTGAACGTGGCGCGTGGCGGGTTCGTCGAAAGTCGAGGAAATCACCTCGCCCTTCACGCTGCGCTGCATGTCGGTCACTTCTTCCGGGCGTTCGTCCACCAGCAGCACCAGCAGGAACACTTCGGGGTGATTGTCGGTGATCGCCTTGGCGATGTTCTGCAACAGCACGGTCTTGCCGGTACGCGGCGGGGCGACGATCAGCGCGCGCTGGCCCTTGCCCTGCGGGCTGATCAGATCGATCACCCGCGCGCTCTTGTCCTTTACCGTCGGATCGACCGTGTCGAGGATCAGGCGTTCATCGGGATAAAGCGGCGTCAGGTTGTCGAAATTGGTCCGGTGACGCACGGCGTCCGGATCGTCGAAATTAACCTTCAGCAGCTTGTTGATCGCGAAATAGCGTTCACCATCGCGCGGCGCGCGGATTTCGCCTTCCACGGTATCGCCCGTGCGCAGGCCCCATTTGCGGACCTGGTTGGGGGACACGTAGATATCGTCCGGCCCGGCGAGGTAATTCGCTTCCGGGCTGCGCAGGAAACCGAAGCCATCCTGCAGCACTTCGATCGTGCCGATGCCGAGGATTTCTTCGCCTTCTTCGGCCACTTCCTTGAGGATCGCGAACATCAGATCCTGCCGGCGCATGGTCGATGCACCTTCCACGCCCAGTTCCTCGGCCATGGAAACCAGTTCAGCCGGCGTCCTTTTCTTCAATTCTTTCAGATGCATAATCGTATTTCCGTAATTTTGGTGCGGCCACAGGGGCAGCTTTGGGATCGCCGGCAGGTCATGGGGCTTGGAGAAAGCGGACCTGGCCGCTCTGGGCGGCGGCCTCAGCCGGTAGAGCGTTGAAAATAGGTGCTGCGTATCGTTGCGTCAATCGGCAGGTTCAGAACGGCTTGATCACCACCAGAATGACGATCAGCGCCAGCGTCACACCCGGCACTTCATTCAAAAGTCGCAACTGCTTGCCGCTGAGCGGCCGTTCGCCGCGCGCCAGCTTCTTCGCGTAGGCGGACAGGTAACCATGGTATCCCGAAAGACCCAGCACCAGCAGCAGCTTGGCATGCAACCACCCCTGGCCCCACGCGCCGATGCTGCTGGCGAGCAGGATGCCGAGCACCCAGACGACAATGATCGACGGCAGCAGAATTATTTTCAGCAACTTGTTTTCCCGGTCCACCCATTGGGCGTTTTCCGGCGCGTCAGGGGCGCATTCCTGATGGTAGACAAACAGCCGGGGCAGCATGAACAAACCAGCCATCCAGAACACCACGAAGATGATGTGGCCGGCCTTGAGCCAATTGTAGGTCATTGAAAGTACGTCCTGCATGGTGTCGATCCAGCCGTAGAGTCGCGTTCGTCAGCCCCGCCAGCCGCGTACCACGGACAGCAGGCTTTCAACATGGTCGATCGGGGTGAACTGGCCGATGCCATGGCCGAGGTTGAATACGTGGGGCCGCCCAGCGAAAGCTTCCAGCACGCGCACGGCCTGCCGCTCCAGTTCCGGCCCGCCTGCCAGCAGCAGCAAGGGATCGAGATTGCCCTGCACCGGCATTCCGGCAGGCAGTTCACGCGCGGCCCAGACCGGATCAATCGTTTCATCGATGCCGACCGCGTCCACCCCCGTTTCGCGGGCATAGGCGGGCAGCTTTTCACCCGAACCCTTGGGGAAACCGATCACCGGCACATCGGGATGCAGCGCCTTGAAGCGGCTGGTGATGGCCGCATTGGGCGCAATCACCCAGCGCTCGAACTGGCTGGGGGCAAGGCTGCCCGCCCAGCTGTCGAACAGCTGCACAGCTTCCGCACCGGCCTGCGCCTGCCCGGAAAGATAGCCCACCGTCACGTCCACCACTGCATCGATGATCGCCTGGAACGCCGCCGGATCGCGGTAGGCCATGGCGCGGGTATCGTGCTGGTCGCGGCTGCCTTCGCCATTCACCATGTAGGTGGCGATGGTCCACGGACTGCCGGCAAAGCCCAGCATGGTCTGCTGTGGCGTCAACTGCGCCTTCACCAGCCGCACGGTATCGTAAATCGGATCGAGGCGCTGTGGCACGGCTGTGAGGCTATCCAGCGTGGCATCCAGCAGCCGGGGCGACATCTGCGGGCCTTCGCCAGCCAGAAACTGCAGATCCTGACCCATCGCATAAGGCACGATCAGGATATCGGAAAACAGGATGGCGCCATCGAAGCCGAACCGTCGCAACGGCTGCAGAGTGATCTCCGCCGCTGCTTCGCTGTCATAGACCAGCGCCAGAAAGCCACCCTTTTCGGCACGCAGCTCGCGGTATTCGGGCAGGTAGCGGCCCGCCTGGCGCATCAGCCAGATCGGCCGCTGATCAGCCTGATTTCCACGCAGGGTTTCGAGCAGGAGGCCGGGCATTTCGTCGAGTCCAATCAATATATAAGTATATTTATAGAAAGATTCAGATGGTGTTGGCCCTGTGGATACTGGGGACAGCGCGCCAATGCCCGATTTCTCCCATGATGAACAGGGCATCCGCCATGGTCCGAATCCCCGGTGGGCCGCGGTCAAGCATTGCTTGTCCCCGCTATCCCCAGCCTGTCGATAGCTACGCCGGGCTGTGCATGCATCGGCGTGGGAATCACCTGCCAGTGGGGCTGAAATCAGCTGCCGGACTTGTCCGGTGATTCCTCCCGCCAATTGTGCCATGGCTTGTCCACATGGCCCGGTTGCACCTTCACCTCCTGTCTGACTCCACTGGCGAAACGCTGGAAATGCTCGCCAAGGCGGCGCTTGCGCAGTTCGACGATGCCGATGTCATCCGCCATTTCTGGCCGATGGTCCGTTCGCTCCAGCACCTTGACCGGATTGTCGAGGAACTGGCCGCCAACCCCGGCCTTGTTCTCTACACGCTCGTCAATCCGGAGACGAGGCGGCGGCTGGAAGATCGCTGCCGCGCGCTGGGCCTGCCGCATGTCGCGGCGCTGGATGCCGTGACTTCCGCGCTGGAGGATCGGCTGGGGCAGGAAGCGAAAGGCCGCGTCGGCCGCCAGCACATGATGGACGATGCCTATTTCGCACGGGTCGATGCGATTCAGTTTACCATCGCCCACGATGACGGGGTGCTGTGGGAAGACTGGGAGGAATGCGAAATCCTGCTGGTGGGCGTATCACGCAGTTCGAAGACGCCGACCAGCATCTATCTCGCCAATCGCGGGTACAAGGTGGCCAATATTCCGCTGGTGGTGGAAAGTCCGCCCCCGCCGCTGCTGTATCAGTTGAAGCGCCCGATGATCGTGGGGTTGACCACTGCGCCCAAGCGGCTGGTGCAGATCCGCCGCAACCGCCTGCTGACGCTGAACGAAACCACCGAGACATCCTATGTCAACGAAGAGAAGGTGGAGAGCGAGGTCGCCTACGCGCGGCGCATGTTTGCCGACAACGGCTGGCCGGTGATCGACGTGACCCGCCGTTCCATCGAAGAAACCGCCGCCGCGATCATGCGGCTGTATAATGAACGCAAGGCCAAGGCGGAAACGGACCCGTCGTCCGGGTCGGCAGATGCCGTGACTGGCGACGGGATCAAGCCGATATGATCGTTCTGGCGTCCAAGAGCGCATCGCGTCAGGCGATGCTGACGGCGGCCGGGGTATCCTTCGATGCCCGCCCCGCCCATCTGGATGAACGCGCGCTGGAAACAGGGCTGGGTGATGCCGATCCCGCCACGGTGGCGCTGGCGCTGGCGCAGGCCAAGGCGCTCGCCGTGTCGGAAACAGCGCGGTTGGTGCTGGGCAGCGATTCGCTGGTGTCCTGCGATGGCCGCCGGTTCGACAAGCCTGCCAGCGTGGAGGAAGCTGCCGAACATCTGCGCTGGTTTTCCGGCAGGGCGATGGACCTGCACAGTGCGGCTGCGCTGGCGCGGGACGGGCAAATCGTGTGGAGCGGCGCAGCCGTGGCGCGCTTGCACGTCCGCCCCTTGTCGGAACGGTTCATCAGCCTCTATCTCGCTGCCGAATGGCCTGAAGTCAGCCATTGCGTGGGCGTGTTCCGGCTGGAAGCGATGGGCGTGCAGCTGTTTGACCGGATCGACGGGGACAGCTTCACCGTGCTGGGCATGCCTTTGCTGCAAGTGTTGGCGGCGCTGCGGGATCTGGGGGAAATTGCCGCATGAATGCCTGTTATGCCGAAGTCATCGGCGATCCGATCGTGCAATCCAAAAGCCCGGCTATCCACGGGTTGTGGCTGTCGCGGCTGGGGCTGGATGCGGCCTATCGCAGCGCCCACGTCACGGCGGCGGGGCTGGCGGATTACCTGCGTGATCGCCGGGCCGATGCCACGTGGCGCGGCTGCAATGTCACCATGCCGCACAAACAGGCGGTCATCCCCCTGCTCGACCGGCTGGATCCGCTGGCGCAGACGATCGGCGCGGTGAACACCATCGTGCGCGAACCGGATGGCACGCTGACCGGGTACAACACTGACGCTGGCGGTTTTCTGGAACCGTTGCAGGCGCGGGTGGACCAGAAGCATTATTTCCGCATGGCGCGCATTCTGGGGACCGGCGGCGCGGCGCGGGCGATCATTGCCGCGCTGGCTGGCAAGGGTTTCGTGATCGTGCTGGCCGGGCGCGATCCGGCCAAGGCGCAGGCCTTGCTGGATGAATTGCATCCCGATGGCGAACATCACGTCACCACGCTGGCGCATTTTGCCGATGCGACCGATTTCGTCTTCGATGACCGGGAAGACTGCCTTGACCTGATCATCAACGCCAGCCCGCTGGGCATGGCCGGGCAGGCGCCGCTGGCGTTCGATTTCAGCCACGCACCGCCGGGCAGCGTGGTTTACGACATTGTCACCCACCCGCTCGATACGCCTTTCCTGCAATCCGCGCGGGCGGCAGGTTTCGCGACGGTGGACGGTCTGTCGATGCTGATCGGGCAGGCTGCCGAAGCGTTCGAAAAGTTCTTCGGCCACCCGGCCCCGCGTGGCGATCGCGACCGGGCCTTGCGCGCTTTGCTGACGGGCTGAGCGCCGGGCATGCGGCCGTTCATCCTTGGCCTGACCGGCTCCATCGGGATGGGCAAGTCGACCGTGGCGGCGATGTTTGCCGCGCTGGGCGTGCCGGTGTTCGATGCCGATGCAGAGGTGCGGCGGATGCAGGGCGCGGGCGGATCGTTGCTGCCCGCGATCGAGTCTGCGTTTCCCGGCACCACCGGCCCGCATGGCGTTGACCGGGGCAAACTGGGCGCGGCAGTGTTCGGCGATGCGGCGGCGCTCGCCCGGCTGGAAGCAATCGTCCACCCGGCGGTGCGCCATGCGCGCGAAGCGTTCCTGATCGAACATGCGGGCGCGCCGCTGGTGGTGTTCGACATCCCGTTGCTGTTTGAAAAAACCGGCAGGCAGGATGTGGACGCGGTGGCGGTCGTGTCCGCCCCGGCATCGGTGCAGCGCGCGCGGGTGTTGGCCCGGCCGGGCATGGACGCAGCGCGGTTTGCGCAGATCCTGGCCTTGCAGATGCCCGATGCGGACAAGCGCGTGCTGGCCGATTATCTGATCGATACAGGTGCATCGCTGGCCGATACGCAGGCGCAGGTGGAACGGCTGGCGGCGCAGCTGGCAAATTCGCCAATTGATTAAAAACTGGCACTTGCCCCGCCGCCCGCACGCGCCGATAGTCCGCTGATGCGCGAGATCGTGTTCGACACGGAAACGACCGGCATCGATCCGGCCAATGGCGACCGGATGGTGGAAATCGGTTGCATCGAAATGGTCAACCGGGTGCCCACCGGGCGCACTTTCCATGCCTATTTCAACCCCGAACGATCCATGCCGATGGAAGCCGAACGGGTCCACGGCCTCAGCGAAGCATTCTTGGCGGACAAGCCGCTGTTCCATACCCATGCGCTGGAACTGCTGGAATTCATCGCCGATTCGCCGCTGGTCGCGCACAACGCGCAGTTCGATTTCGGCTTCCTCAATGCGGAACTGGCGCGCTGCGATCATCCCGCCGTGGGGCTGGACCGGATGATCGATACGCTGGCGCTCGCCCGCCGCCGTCATCCGGGTGCCAAGCATTCGCTCGATGCACTGTGCAGCCGTTATGGCATCGATCGCAGCCACCGCGTGCTGCACGGCGCGCTGCTGGATGCCGAATTGCTGGCGCAGGTCTATGTCGAACTGACCGGTGGCCTGCAAATCGGGCTGCAACTGGCGGCGGAAGTGGCCACCAGCGTGGTTGAAGTGCGGCGCGTCCGCCCGCGTGAACGCCCTTTTCGCTCGCCTCGGCCCCATTCGGCCAGCGCAGAAGAAATTTCGCGGCACCAGGATTTCCTGGCGTCGTTGGAATCCCCGATCTGGAATAGGTAAAAACGCAAGGATTTACCCGCACAAGGATCGGACAGACCAGGAGGAGAAAGAAGAATGGATATCCGCGTCTCCGGCCATCAGATGGCAACCGGTTCGGCCCTGCAGGAACATGCGTCCGACCGTCTTTCCGCCATCGTCGACAAGCATTTCAGCCGAGCGCTTTCCTCCACCGCCACGTTCAGCCCGGCGCCGGCCAGTGCCTTTGCCTGCGATATCGTGCTGCATGTGAACCACGGCCTGATCCTGAAAAGCCACGGTCAGGCGGCTGACGCGCACATCGCTTTCGATGGGGCCGCGGACAAGATCGAAAAGCAGCTGCGCCGTTACCGCCGCCGCCTGAAGGATCGCCATGAACAGGGCGCTTTTGCCGAACGGCAGGAAGACGCCGCATACACCGTTTTCGCTTCGGCAGACGAAGTGGAAGAAGAAGTTGTGGCCGATGCCCCGCTGGTGATTGCGGAAACCCGCGTGGACATTCCGGAAAGCAGCGTATCGGATGCAGTGATGATGCTGGACCTGCGCAACACCAACGCGCTGTTCTTCAAAAACGCTGGAACAGGCAGGCATAATATGGTCTACCGCCGCCCCGATGGCTCCATCGGTTGGGTGGAACCTTCCTGAAAACGGCTTTTTGCCGCTAAATGCGCCTCCTTCCAATATGTTAGACCATCCGCTTGGGGTCCGGCAGCGGGCGGGGGCGCAGTAAGCGAATCGCGAAAACAGGTTGTGAAGCGCGAAGACATGAGTTCCCTTTTTGCCATGAAGCCGGAATCGGTCGCGGTTATCGCCGCGGCCGACAAACAGGCTATCCTGCAGCAACTGGCGGACATCTTCGCGGTGGCTTGGACGCTCGACCCGGTCATGGTGCTGGAACGGCTGGAAGAACGCGAAGCGCTGGGCAGCACCGGGTTCGGGCGCGGGGTGGCCATTCCCCATGCCCGGATTGCCGGGTTGGCGCGCCCGGTGGCGGCCTTGCTGAAATTGCCGCAGCCGGTGGAATTCGGTGCGGCCGATGGCCTGCCGGTCGATCTGGTGTTCGGCCTGCTTTCCCCTGAAAACAGCGGCGCGGCGCACCTGCATGCGCTCGCGGCGATTTCGCGCATGGTGCGCGATGAAAAGGTGCACGACGCGTTGAGCGATGCGCCCGATGCCGAGGCGCTGTACGGCCTGCTGACCAATGTCACGGATCGCGACGTCGCCTGACATGGCCGGCCCGGCTGTCACTGCGGGCGCGGAATTGCATTTCCGGGCGCTGGAAGCGCTTTATGCCTCTGCCCCGATCAACGAAAAATTCGCGTCCCGGCTCGAAGTGCCCGGTGAAGGGTTGGCCCGCATCCGCTTCACCATCGATCCCGGCGTGTTCCACGCGGCCGGCGCGGCGCATGGGACGATCTATTTCAAGATGCTGGACGATGCCGCTTTCTACGCGGCCAATTCGATGGTGACCGACCGGTTCCTGCTGACCACCGGCTTCAACCTGCATTTCACCAAGCCTTTGCGCGGCGGTGAAGTGGTGGCCGAAGGGCGCTGGATCAGCGGGCGCCGCAGGGTGTTCATCGCCGAAGCGCACTTGATCGATGAAGAAGGTGACGAAGTGGGCCGTGGCACCGGCACTTTCATGCGTTCGCACATCCCGCTGTCGGGCCTGCCCGGCTATCGCATTCCGGGCTGAGGCGGTGGAATCGCGCCTGCCTGCCCATCTGGAAGCCGCGGGGATCATGTGCGCGGTGCAGGCGGCGGGTGGTTTTGCCACCGTCGTCGCCAAAGGGGAACGCGACGCGGGGACGATCATGGTCGTTACCTGCGAACGGGGGCAAGCCGCTCGGGCGTGGGAACGGATGCCCCAGGCCGATGGCACACGCGGCTGGACCAGCGTGAAAACACAGGATTCGGAAGATCCGCGGGCCTTCTGGGACTGGTGCGACAAGCGCCATCGACAGGATCCCGATTTGTGGGTTCTGGAACTGGACATCGCGCAGGCAGAACGGTTCATCCTGTCTGGCGGGGCGACGGGTTGACCCTGACGGTGTCCCGGAACAAGGGCGCCCCACTCCCATAGCGCAGGCGGCACGCAACCAGGCAATGATGCCGGGCGTGTTAGCGCGCAGACGGGGAACGACCGGCAGGTTCTTTGCTGGTTGATGCGGCATCAGGCCTCGGCCCGGTGCGATCGACCACCCTCCTGCGTCAGGCGCGTTCACCGCCTTGAATGACGTTGTAATGAGTTTTCTGACCAGTCGCGCTGCGGCAATTGCCCCGGCCGCGCTTTTTCTTTTTGCCCTCGCCAGCACTGGCGGTTCGGGCGCCATCGCCCAGGATCAGGTGATCCACCCGGCGATTGCCGATACGGTTTCGGCACAGTCCAGCGGCACCGCCGCCCCGGCGGATCAGATCCGCTTCGAAGCCACCGAAGTGGCGCAACCCCTTCATCAGAATCCGGTCGATCAGGCCCCCGCCGCCAATTTGCGCGAACTGGTCGCCACCATGCCCGCCGATGCCGTGCTTTCGCGCGATCTTACCTGCCTTGCCAGCGCGATCTATTACGAAGCGCGCGGCGAAACGCTGGAAGGCCAGCTGGCGGTGGGTCAGGTGATCGTCAACCGCGCCGGATCGGGCAAGTTTCCGCAGGATTACTGCGGCGTAGTCACCCAGCCGGGCCAGTTTTCCTTCGTCAGCGGGGGTTCCATTCCGCAAGCTCGCCGCGATTCGCCGGCATGGCAGCGCGCCAGCGCCATTGCCCGCATCGCGCATCAGGAATTGTGGGACAGCAAGGCGGATAACGCGCTGTATTTCCACGCCAGCCGCGTGCGTCCGGTATGGGCCAGCCGCAAGCCGCTGCTTGCCCGCATCGACAGCCACGTTTTCTATCGCTGAGACATCCCCGCGCGGCGGGAATCAGGCGAGTTCCACCCATACAGGTGTGTGGTCGCTCGCCTTTTCCCGCCCGCGGTATTCCTTGTCCACGCCCGCGCCTTGCAACCGATCGGCGCATTGCGGGGACAGCAGCAGGTGATCGATGCGGAAACCGTGGTCCCGTTGCCACGCGCCCGCCTGATAATCCCAGAACGTCCACACCCCGCCACGCGGGTTCAGCGTGTCCAGTGCATCGGTCCACCCGCGGTTGAGCAGGCGGCGATAGGCATCGCGGGATTCGGGCTGCATCAGCGCATCGTCCTGCATCGCGGCGACGGACCATACGTCCTTGTCTTCCGGGATGACGTTGAAATCGCCGACCACCACGGTCGGAATTTCCGCCGCCAGCAGTTCGTCCAGTCGCGTTTGCAGCCGCTGCATCCACGCCAGCTTGTAATCGAACTTCGGCCCCGGATGCGGATTGCCGTTGGGCAGGTAGAGGTTGACGATGCGGATGCCGTTCACGTCCGCTTCGATATAGCGGGCCTGTTCGTCGGTCGGATCGCCCGGCAGGCCGCGCCCGGCTTCCACCGGGGCCACGCCATCGGCCAGAATGGCGACGCCATTGAAGCCTTTCTGTCCATGCCAGATCGCGTGATAGCCGATCTTTTCAAACTCGGCGGCGGGGAAGCCTTCGTCCTGGCTTTTGACTTCCTGCAGGCAGGCGACTGCCGGGCGGGTTTCTTCCAGCCATTCCAGCAGGCGGGGCAGGCGCGCCTTCACCCCGTTGATGTTGTAAGTGGCGATGCGCATCAGATGCCGAAGCTGGAACCGCAGCCGCAACCCGATGCGGCGTTGGGGTTTTCCACCTTGAACGCCGCGCCGCCCAGCGATTCGACATAATCGACCACGCTGCCTTCCAGCAGATCCAGGCTTACGGGATCGACCACCAATTGCACGCCGTCATTGGCGCTCACGGTGTCGTCCGCTTCTGCCCCGTCGGCCAGTTCGAACTTGTACTGGAAGCCGGAACAGCCGCCCCCTTCCACCGACAGGCGCAGCACGGCGGGTTTCCCCTGCTTCTGCGCGATCAATCCAACGCGCCGCGCGGCGGCATCGGTAAGGGTCAAGGTCTGGGCCATGCAGCCGATGTAGGGCGGGGCGGCCCCATGCTCAAGCCGCAGGCTCAGGCCATGCGGATATAATCGCGCATGGCCCGTGCTTCGCCTTCGACCAGTTCCAGCCGGTGCTTGACCAGATCGCCGATGGAAACGAAGTCCACCAGCTTGCCTGTCGATACCACGGGCAAGTGGCGGATGCGGCGGCGGGTCATCAATGACAGCGCGTCGAGCACGGGGGTTGATGCTTCCACCGTGATGGCGGGTGCGGTCATCACGTCGGCCACTTGCCGCCCCAGCACGGCATCGCCTTCGCGGGCCACGCAGTAGAGCAGGTCACGTTCGGAAAAGATGCCGGCGATCCATTCTCCGTCCAGCACCGGCAAGGCGCCGATGCGGCTTTCCGCCAGCAATTGCGCGGCCTGCCGCACGGTGGCATCCGGCGCGCAGCTTACGATTGCCCGGCTGCGTCCTTCGATAATCCTTGCAATGGTCATCCTTTTCACTCCCCGGTGAAGCCGCATCATGACATGAAACGGGGAAGCGCCCAAATGGCGTATTAACCATTGCGATAGGGCGTCCGGGCGCGCAGGGGAATTGCATGACAGGCCGTTCCCCTCTCGACGATCCGCAGACCGCAGCCCACGCGTGGGCGCGGTACAAGCGGGTGATGCGATTCATGTTCGCGATGACGCTGGCGGTTGTCATCATCGCGCTGGCACTGGTCTATCGCGAGGTCGGGATGGCTTCGATCCATCTTTTCATCGCCACCGCGCTCGGCATCGGGTTTTCGATGTTGCTGATGAGCGCGCTGATGGGGCTGGTGTTCCTGTCCAGCGGTACCGGCCATGACGAAGCGGTGATCGAACCGGCGGGCGAAGCAGAAGACTAGCGCCGAAGATTAGACTCCAAAACTGGGCCTCCCGGATCACTCCGCCGGGCGCAGCCGGAAGTCTTCCACCGGGGTGCCGCCGATCAGGTGTTCCTGAATGACCCGTTCCAGCACCGGCGGGGTGCAGGAATGGTACCACACGCCATCAGGCCAGACGACCGCGATCGGCCCGGCGGTGCAGATCTGCAGGCAGTCGGCCTTGGTCCGCTGCACCCCGCCGCTGGCGGCAAGGCCCAGTTCCTTCAGCCGCCGTTTCAGGAATTTCCACGCCTGTTCACCCACGTCTCGGCTGCAGCATTCCTGCTTTTCCGACATTCCGCACAGGAAGATGTGGCGGGTGATGGCATTGCCGCCGATCGCTGTGAGCGCGCGTTCGGCCTTACAGGTATCGGGTGTTTCGGGCGCGGTCAGCCGCGCTTGCCGGCGATGCGGGCGATTTCCGCCGTCACCAGCCGCTCCACGATCGGGGGGAGGTTATCGTCCAGCCACCGCGCCAGCATTGGCTTGAGCAATTCGCGCGTCAGTTCTTCGAGCGAGGTTTCCCCCGAACGCACGATCTGCGGCGGAACGCCCGGTTCGGCGATCATCGCCAGGGCTGCCAGCGATCCCCGCATGGCGCGGGCGGCAGCTTCGTTGGTCAACCCGTCATCACCGGGGGCAGTGGACATTTCGGCGGCTTCCGACAGGTCGAGCACGCCATCATCATCACCATCGTCATCGATCGACGATGCAGACGGAGCTGCAACGCCGGCGGTTTCGCGGTGGCGGCGTTCAGCCTGCATCGCATCGCGATTGTCGCGCGCGATCACCTTCTTGATCGATTCGAGGATTTCTTCGACCGAAGGTTCACCCTGATGCCGCATCTGTCGTGCCCCTTACCGTGCCTGCCGCTGGTCGGGAATGTCCCCGCCCTGCGCCGGGATGTCAACGGTGCGGGTAGACACCGCGACCGGATCGGGATTGTGCGACCAGTCCCAGACATTGCCGCGCACGCGGTCATAATTGGCGACCGGATCATACAGCGGGCCGGTGCCTTCAAGATTCAGATCGCGCGCTTCGGCGCGGCCCATCGCCGCCAGCACGGTAAACCCGGCGACATAGGCGTTGCGCCGTGCGGTCACCAATTGCACCTGCGCGCGCAGCAGTTCCTGCTGGGCGTTGAGGATGTCGAGGATGGTGCGGTTGCCCACGGTGTTTTCGGCCCGCACCCCTTCAAGGCTGAGCGACGCCGCATCGACGGCGGACTGGGTGGAGGCGATGATGGCGCTGGATGCGCGCCAGCTGGAATAGGCCGCGCGCACCTGTGAGATCACGTCCCGTTCGGTGCCGATGGCCTGTTCGAGTGCTGCGGCGGAGCGCGCCTGTGCCTGTCGCACCTGCGCGGCCGGCCTGCCGCCCTGAAACAGCGGGATAGTCGCCCGTACACCGGCGGTGGCGGCTCTGCTGCTGCCCGGCGTGATGGCCGCCATCGAACCTGGCAGCGATCCGAGATAGTCCGAATAGGTGCCACCTGCGGTCAGATCGATGCGCGGCAAACGCGCGGCTTCGGCCACGCGGATGTCGATCCCGGCGGCGGTGGCGCGTTCTTTTGCGCCCAGCAGGTCGGGGTTGTTCTGCAAGGCCACGTCCACCGCATCGTCCGGGCTGGCGGGCAGGCCGGGAAGGGCAGGCGGCACTTCCAGATTGGTGGGAGCTGCGCCGACCAGCGCGACGTAGTTTTCGCGCGCGCGGATCAGGTTGGCTTCGGCGGTGCGCAGATCGCCCTGCGCCAGCGCCAGCCGTGCCTGCGACTGGGCCACGTCGGTCCGGGTCAGATCACCGATCTGGAACCGGTCGCTGGTGGCTTGCAGGTTGACCTGCAGCACCTGCACGTTGTTGCGTGACAGGCTGACGATCGCTTCGTTCTGGATCACGTCCATGTAAGCGGCGACCACGCGGCTGAACAGGCCGCTTTCCGATCCACGCAGGTCCGCGCGGCCAGCCAGCACGCGCGTTTCTGCAGCGCGGATGCCGTTGCGGACCGAGCCGCCTGCATAAACAGGAACGCCCAGCGTCACCTGCCCGTTGCCCTGCCGGTCCGGCCCGGGATTGGAGCCGGACTGATAGAGATATTCGGTATAGCCGACGGTACCGTTCAGCGAAGGCAGTGCATCGGCACGCCGGATCGGCACGTTTTCATCCGTCGCGCGCAGGTTGGCGCGGGCCACCTGCAGCGAAGGGTTGGTCAGGTAAGCCTGTGCCAGCGCCTCTTTCAGCGTTTCCGCCTGCGCCGGGGCAATACCGGAAACCGCGCTTGCAACGGTACAGGCGCCCGCAAGCAGGAGAGTTCGCGACCAGTT
>JBDLVD010000025.1:0-19347 GCA_039804965.1 Pseudomonadota bacterium | reverse complement strand
AGCGGGACCAGCGCCACATGGCCGGCCACCTTGCGGCCTGTGGCGAGGCGGGTGATGCCCTTGTCCACGATCCCGGTTACCACACGGCCACCTTCGGCCAGCCGTTGAAGCAGCGCAGCGGGCAACTGTTCTGCCGCGCCGTCCACCACCACCAGCGTATAATCGCCCTTGCGCGATTTGGCGGCGGCGTCAGCGGCGGAAATCACGTCCAGCGATGCAACCAGCGGGCGCAGCAGTTCAGCCAGATAAAGGCTGCCGCCATCGACCAGCAGCACGCGATCGTGTTCGGTCGGCGCTGCTTCCTGCAACATCGCGCCCTGTACCGCCGGGGCGGCAAGGAAGCGCCCATCGCCCAGCGCAATCGCACGGTCCATGTAGGCATGGCCGCGCGCCGCATCGGGCACATGGTTTTCGCGCGGCACCGCAGCCATGCGGCGCAGCACCGTTTCGTCATTGATTCCGCTGGTGCGGAGCTGGCTGTCGATCATCGCCTTGCGGGCGGTTTCATAGGCGGCGGCCGGCCGGGTTTCCACGATGGTCACTGGCACTCGTCTCTTGTGGGCGGGATCGCGCCAAGCCTTAGGGCAGCCCTGCGTTTCCGCCAAGCGCTTTGACCATAGGGGCCACCAACGACTATGGCGCGGCCAAGGAACAACAGCGAAAGTGCAGCGACGATGAACGACATGGTGGTGATCCGGGAAGCGGACCTGATCGACAGTGTCGCCGATGCGCTGCAATATATCTCGTACTACCACCCGATGGATTACATCCGCGCGCTGGGCGATGCCTATCAGGCGGAACAGGGCCCGGCGGCCAAGGATGCGATTGCGCAGATCCTGACCAACAGCCGCATGTGCGCCGAAGGGCACCGGCCGATCTGCCAGGATACCGGCATCGTCAACGTGTTCGTCAAATGGGGGCAGGATTGCCGGCTGGACAGCCGCCTGTCCTTGCAGGACGTGGTCGATGAAGGGGTGCGCCGGGCCTATCTGAACCCCGAAAACCGCCTGCGCGCATCGGTGCTGGCCGATCCCGCCTTCACCCGCCGCAACACCCGCGACAACACCCCGTGCGTGCTGCACGTGGATATGGTGCCCGGCAGCACGGTCAGTGTGGATGTTGCAGCCAAGGGCGGCGGCAGCGAAAACAAGAGCAAGTTCAAGATGATGAACCCCAGCGACAATATCGTCGACTGGGTGTTGGACATGATGCCGCAGATGGGTGCGGGCTGGTGCCCGCCGGGGATGCTGGGCATCGGCATCGGCGGCACGGCGGAACATTGCGTGCTGCTGGCCAAGCAGGCGCTGATGGAACCGATCGACATGGCGCAGCTGAAACTGCGCGGGCCGCAGACCGATATCGAACGGCTGCGGATCGAGATTTTCGACAAGGTCAACGCGCTGGGCATCGGCGCGCAGGGGCTGGGCGGCCTGTCCACCATCCTCGACGTGAAGATCATGGATGCCCCGTGCCACGCCGCGGGCAAGCCGGTGGCGATGATCCCCAATTGCGCGGCCACCCGGCACGCGCATTTCACGCTGGATGGATCAGGCCCGTCGTTTTTGGAAACGCCGAAACTGGACGAATGGCCGCAAGTGCATTGGGCGCCCGATGCGGCGGCCAAGCGGGTCGATCTCGATTCGCTGACGCCGGAACAGGTGCAGGGCTGGAAAGCGGGCGACCGGCTGCTGCTGAACGGACGGATGCTGACCGGGCGCGATGCCGCGCACAAGCGGATCAAGGACATGCTGGCCCGGGGCGAGGAACTGCCGGTCAGTTTCCGCGGGCGGGTGATTTACTACGTCGGCCCGGTGGACCCTGTGCGTGATGAAGTGGTCGGTCCGGCTGGCCCCACCACGGCCACGCGGATGGACAGTTTCATGGACATGATGCTGGATCAGGGTCTGCTCGCCTGTGTCGGCAAGGCGGAACGCGGCCCCGCCGCCACGCAAAGCATCGCCGGGCACAAGAGCGCCTATCTGATGGCGGTCGGCGGCGCGGCCTATCTGGTGGCGCGCGCGATCAAGCAATCGCGCGTGGTCGGGTTCGAAGATCTGGGCATGGAAGCGATCTACGAATTCACCGTGCAGGACATGCCGGTGACCGTGGCGGTGGACAGCGATGGCAGCAATGTCCACCAGCTTGCCCCGCAGCACTGGCGGGACAGGATCGCCAAGGAACACCTGTTGCCGTCCTGAACGCAGCCATCCCAATCGACCAACGCGCCACCCGGATCGACCGCCGGGCTGGCGCCGGGCCGCGCGGCACCGCTAGATGGGCGGGATGAACGCAGCCATTTCACATGACGCAGCCGATGATGGGCCAGTGGCCCGGGTGCCGTTCCGCACCGTGCTGGCATCGGTCATCGGGCTGTGGCTGTGCTATTTCCTGCTGACGACGCTGCGCGCCGGGTTGCTTGATCTTGGCTATGCACAGGACATGCTGTGGCGGCGGGCGCTGGCCACGCTGGCGGGGATCGTCATCACGCTGGGGTTGTGGCTGGTGCTGCGGCTGTTCGATCGCCACCCGTTGTGGACCAAGATCGTGGCCGCGTTGGCCCTGTCGCTGCCGGTGGCGGTGGCGATCGCGCAAAGCAACCAGCTGGTCTTTGCCGATCTGGAACGGCAGGTGCTGGTGCGCGTGGCGGGGCAGCAAGGGCTGAAGGTCCATCAGGACAGCGGTGGTGAACTGCTGGTCGACATGCCGGGGTTCGAGGTGATCGGGCCTGGCCGGCAGGAATTGCACGGGCCGATGGCGCTGCGTCCGCAGGCGCTGCAATCGGGCACCAGTTTTACCGAGGTCTTCTTTGGCCGGTACTTCATGGTGCTGGCATGGTGCGCGCTGTATCTGGCGTTGCTGACGGGCGAAAAGGCGCGCGCGGCGGAACGGCGCGAAGGCGCCTATCGCCGGGCGGCCAAGGCGGCGGAACTGCGCAGCCTCAGGTATCAGGTGAACCCGCATTTCCTTTTCAACACGCTCAATTCGCTTTCCGCGCTGGTGCTGACCGGGCGTCCGCAGGCGGCGGAAAAGATGATCCAGACGATCAGCACCTTCTATCGCCGCAGTCTGGCGGCAGATCCGACCGCGGACGTGCCGCTGCGCGAGGAATTCGCCTTGCAGAAGCTGTATCTCGATATTGAAGCCGTGCGCTTTCCGGCGCGGTTGCAGGTGGTTTACGATCTGCCGCCCGAACTGGCCGAAGCGCTGGTCCCGGGCATGATCCTGCAACCCTTGGTGGAAAATTCGGTCAAGCACGCGGTGGCGACCACCGCCGATCAGGTGACGATCACGCTGCGCGCGCGCGAGGAATTCGGCCACCTGCTGGTTTCTGTTGCCGATGACGGGCCGGGCATGGTCCGCAATTCGAGCATGGCGGCGGCCAGTGCCGGCCATGGCATCGGCCTTGCCAATGTGCGCGAACGGCTGGCGGCGCGGTTTGGCGGGGATGCCAGCGTGGTTTCCGGCCCAGTCGGGGCTGATGGCGGTTATGCCACGCATCTGCGCCTGCCGATGTTGCAGCAAGGGGAAAGCGAATGACCGGCACGCCGGAACAGGGCGCATTGCGGACGCTGATCGTCGACGACGAACCGCTGGCGATTGAACGGATGCAGGTGCTGTGCGCGGAAATCGCCCAGTTGGCGGTGATCGGCACGGCCAGCGATGGCGAAGCGGCGCTGCGGCTGGCGGACAAGCTGAAGCCCGATTTGCTGCTGCTGGACATGACCATGCCGGGGCTGGATGGGCTGGCCGTGGCACGCCAGCTGGCGCGGCGCAGCAATCCCCCGGCGGTGATCTTTGTCACCGCGCACGAGGATTTCGCAGTCCAGGCGTTCGATATCGAAGCGGTCGATTACGTGCTGAAACCGGTGGCGGGCGAACGGCTGGAACGCGCGATCGATCGCGCCATCAGCCGCCGCGATCGTGCCGATGCTGGCAGTGGCGGGGCCGCCGCGTGGCTCGATGAATTCTGGGTGCCGCACCGCTCGGAACTGCTGCGGATCGAAGCTGGGCAAGTGCAGCGCATAGATGCAGAACGCGATTATGTCCGCCTGCATCTGGCGGACCGTACTTACCTGCTGTTGCAGACCATCGCCGGGCTGGAAGGGCGGCTGGACCCGCAACGCTTCCTGCGCATCCACCGTTCCACCATCCTGCGCCGGGACATGATCCGCGGCCTGCGCCACGAAGGGCTGGGCGTGTGGTCGGTGGAACTGGACAATGGCGATGCCTTGCGCATCGGGCGAACCTATCTGCGCAAGGTCAAGGCCATGGCCGGGCGGTGATCGATGGTGGCACCGGGGGTCAGCCCCCCAGCTGCCCGTTCGCCTTCAGCGCCGCCACGCGCACCGCCACGTCCCGGCGCGACTGCTTGAAGCAGGCATAGCGTTCCCCGTTGGAACGATAGCTGCCGTCAGGCCCACTGCGGCAGACCGCGCGGGCGGCGCTGTCGATCCGGTCCTGCAGGCGATGCTGCCCGGCGCGGGTGGTCAGGTCCAGATCGGCATAGGACACCTTGCGAACCGTTTCGGCGGCTGCCGGGGACACGATGGCCGCGGTGATGGCCGTGGCCCCGATAGCTGCGCCGAGACTGGTGGTGATGATCGCTTGGAACAGTTTCATCGCATTTCCTCCTTCTGCTGGTGCGCCACGGCCCTGCCGGGACTGCGTGACAGGGCCGTGTCGCAAGACAGGAAATACGCACTTCGCCGCGCCTGTTCGCGCGGGTTTCGACCGTGTTGCCGCCTGTTCCGACCAAAGAATCGGCGGTTGGACCAATGCCACCAACGGGCGGTCGAACAGCCGATTGCAGCCGACCGGGGACGGGGCCAGATTGCCGGCAATGGCGCTTGTCATCACTTTCCTGCTGGGCATCGGCAATTTCGCGTTGCAACGCGCGGTGCTGGACAGCGTGCGCCCGGCGATCGACCACCTGCCGCCATTTCTGCGCCGCCACACCGGGCGCATCATGCTGGTGGCAGAATTCGCGGTGCTGACAGGGGCCTTGCTGCTGGTGGCGTTGGGCCATCCGGGATGGGGGCTGGCCTATCTCGGCTATTCCGCGATCAATGGCGGTGCCGGCTGGCTGATCTTGCGCCATCGCCCGCGCTGACGGCGGGCGCGGCGCGGGAACCTGCCGGATGCAGGATCGCTGTGGCGGCATGGATGCGGACAAGACGATCTGGCTGGTCACCAACCAAGCCAGCGGCAGCAACAGTGACGATGCAATCGCCGGGCTGGAAGCGATGTGTGCGGCGCAGGCCGTGCCGATTGCCGGGCGCAGCGCCTTTCCCGCCGATGGTCTGCCCAGCCCGGCCGATCTGGCAGCGGCTGGGGCAGGCGTGGTGATGGTCTATGCCGGGGATGGCACCATCAACGCGGTCATTTCGCACTATGCGGGGTGGTCCGGCGCCGTGCTGGTGATGCGCGGCGGGACGATGAACCTGCTATACCACCGGTTGCATGGTGAATTGGAAATGGACCAGGTGCTGGCCTGCGTCGCCCGCGGAGAAGCGCGACGGGTGCGGCCGGGCGTGGTCCGTTCCGCGCATGGGCAGGCGCTGGCCGGCCTGATGGCGGGGCCGGGGACCAGCTGGTGCGACGTGCGCGAAGCCTTGCGCGAAGGGGCCGTGGTTGATCTGGCGGCAAGCACGGTCAAGGCGCTGGAACAGACACTGGCCGGGGCGACCATCGCCTGTCGCCAGCCTGCGCTGGGCGATCCCGCCGGTTATCCGCTGCTGATGCTGACCCCGCAGGACGATGGCATCGTGGTGGAAGCCTATCATTCGGAATCCGCTGGCGAATACGTGGCGCAAGGCTGGGCCTTGCTGAAGCGCGATTTCCGCCAAGGGCCGCATGATGATCTGGGGCTGGTCCAGCGGCTGCGCCTTGGCAGTTCGGACGGGAAGCCATTCGGTCTGCTGATCGATGGCGAACCGAAGGAAACCGGGCCCGAAACGGAAGTGTCGCTGGCCAGTTGCGGCGTCGATTTGCTAGCAACCGTGGCGCATGGCCGATAGCAGACTGCTCTTTCACCTCAGCGATATCCATTTCGGGCTGGAGGACACCGAGGCTTTGGCCTGGGTGAAGCGCGAAATCGCGGAGCGACGGCCCGATGCCGTGGCCATAACCGGCGATCTGACGATGCGTGCGCGGCACCGCGAATTTGCCGCTGCCTGCGCGTGGATCCAGTCGCTGGACGTGCCGGTTACGGTGGAAGTGGGCAATCACGACATGCCCTATTTCAACCTGTTCGAACGTTTCACCGATCCATACCGCCGGTTCCGCGCGATCGAAGGGCTGGTGGAACGCGAGATCGACCTGCCCGGCCTTGCCATCGTGCCGCTGAAAACGGCGGTCCGGGCGCAGCCGCGCCTCAACTGGTCGAAAGGCTGGGTCAGCCAGCGGGCGCTGAAACAGTGCCTCGACGCGATCGATGCCCTGCCTGCCGGGACACAGGTGCTGGTCGCCGCGCACCACCCGTTGCGCGAAGTGGGCACGCGCGGCACCGCGCTGACCCGTAACGGGCAGCAGGCGCTGGACGAATTGGCGCAACGGCCAGTGGTCGCCGTGCTGAGCGGCCATGTCCACGACGCATTCGATTTGCCCGAACAGGCAGGCGGCGTGGGCAAGTCGGTGCGGATGATCGGTGCAGGCACGCTGTCGCGCCGGTTGCGGTCAACCCCGCCCAGCTTCAACGAATTGCACTGGAACGGGCAGGATCTGACCGTGCGCGTGCGCAATCTGGAACGCGTCCCGACGGCAGACATGCAGGTTCCGGACGTGCCCGAAGATGCGCTGCCTCCGCGCGAGGCGGGGGAACCGGTCGCCCCGGTGCACATGGTCCCGGATGTGGACCCGCCGGTCCATTGATCTGCAACAAGGACGGGCGCGCCCGGTCCTTTCATCTTGCCTTCCCATAAGACGACGATGGGGATTGTGGCATGTTCAGGCTGGCGTTGATCCTGCACGCGATGGTGGCCACCGTGCTGATGGGTATGGGCGTTACCGCGGTTCTGGCAGCGGGTATGGGCACTGGTGGCCCGATCATGCTGGCCGCCGCCGGCGGGTTCGTGCTGTCGATCCCGATCAGCTGGCTGGTAGCGCGGCAGGTGCTGCGCGCGCGGTCCGGGGGCTGAGCCCGCCGTTGCGGTCTAGCTGGCCGGTGGCTTGATGCGCGACAGGGCGCGGCGTTCCACGGCCTGAAACAGCGCGTGCAAATCGTCACGATCGACGTCCAGCACTTCGTCCCAATCTGCCAGCACGGCATCCAGATCGGCACGATCGTAGAATGCCTGCGGTGCGGCTGCGGGAACGGCCACCGGGCGGTGCGGCCACGGGTGGCCGGTCAGGCCGTTGTACAACCAGCCGACGAGCATCAGCACCGCCAGACCCAGCGCCAGTGTCACGATAAAGCCGCCTTCCCATGCAAGGGCATGGCCGGCGCCGAGCGGCCCCAGCAGCGCGCAGGCCCCGCCGGGCGGATGCAGGCACCGCGCGGCGGACATCGCGGCAATCGCCAGCCCCACTGCCAGCGCGCAGGCAAGGGGCCCAGCGCCAAGCAGGTGCGCCATGCCGAACCCGATGGTGGCAGACAGCAGATCGCCGCCGATCACCGGCCACGGCTGGGCCAGTGGGCTGGCCGGGATGGCGAAGACCAACACCGCCGATGCACCCAGCGGCGCGACCAGCCACGGCCACGATCCATCATGCCCCAGCAGCAGCCATCCCACCCCGGCCGCGCAGCCGATCCCCAGCAAGGCGCCGAACGCGCCGCGCAGCCAGCCAAGGTGGCCCAGCAGAGGCAGGCGTCCAAGAGTGGAGCTGTGATGGGTGCGGGAATGCGGCATGACAATCAGTGCCCGTGGCTGGACAGCGCAGGCGCGACAAGAAATATTTGCGCCGGGATTTTTTCCGCAGGGACTTTTCCGTCAGGCGGGTTCCGGCATGGCCCCGCCGACTTTCCGGTCGGACAGGGGCCAGCCAGCCCTGCATCTCATTCCCTCAGCGGGTGCAGGCCTTCTTCGCGGCGTCGTCAAAGGTATTGTACCGGCCCTGCGTGACCAGCATCGCCCCCATGGAGGTGTTGGTGTAGGGAATTGCGTTGGCGTAATAGGCGGTCTGGCCAAAGCCGGCCGGGGCCGAATTCACGGTTTCGGTATAGACGGAAGTGCCGGATTTGCAGCTCAACGTGCTGCTGCTGTAGCTGGCGCCATAGTAATTCTTCGTCACGGTGGACTGCACGGTGTAGGTCGTGGTGCTGGTGGCAGCAGCCGCCACAGTCAGGGCGAGTGTAACAAAGCCGTTCATGAACTTTCTCCATTGCGGACATGTGGCTCACAAACAGGCGTGAGTGCTGCGTCGGCAGGGGGAATACATATCCGTGATCGGCTGAGCGCGCCGTAGCCGAAAAGCACCGGGCATGAATTTCGCCTGGCAGTTCTGCCATGGAGAAAAGGGCTGCGATTTCCTGCAACCCTTTGACCTACAGGCAGCTAGATCCCCGGCACAGCGCCATCCCAATCTCATGCCCACCAGGACAGCAGCCGGACGAGGCAGGCTTATCGAGAGACAGCCATCAGCAGATCAGCTGGTCAAGACCTTGCCGCCGCTGGCCATGCAGGTGCTTGGAGCCATGGTGATCCAGCCCCGTCCCTTGCAGGCGTTCTGCCCTTTGCAGGCGTTGGTTGCACCTTTGCATTGGCCTTTGCCCCGGCAGGTGTTGACGCCTGCGCAATGAATAACGTCGGTAGCAACCGGAGCATTGCCGCCTTCCGCCATGGCGGGGGTGTTGATGGCGATCGCCAGCAATGCCGAACTCAACACTGCGGAAGCCATGCTGCGCGCGGTTCTGGTATTGGTCAAAGGGGTGTTCCTTGAACGATGGCGCGGCGGGAATGGCCGCAACCGCATGCGTTGCAGGCAAAGAAAAAGCCCGGCGATGAAACCGGGCTTTTCCAATAGGCAATCCATTTCCGCAAAGCGCGGAAGATCAGCGCTTGCTGAACTGGAAGCTCTTGCGGGCCTTGGCGCGGCCGTACTTCTTGCGTTCCACGACGCGCGGATCGCGGGTCAGGAAACCAGCGGCCTTTACGGTCGCGCGCAGGGTCGGTTCGTACTTCGACAGAGCCTGGCTGATGCCGTGCTTCACTGCACCGGCCTGGCCGGACAGACCGCCGCCCTTGACGGTGGCGATCACGTCGTATTGGCCTTCGCGTTCAGCGATGGCGAACGGCTGGTTGATCACCAGACGCAGCGTCGGACGGGCGAAGTAGACTTCCTGTTCGCGGCCATTGACCACGATCTTGCCGGTGCCGGGCTTCAGCCACACGCGGGCCACGGCATCCTTGCGGCGGCCGGTAGCATAGGCGCGGCCCTGTGCGTCCAGTTCCTGTTCGCGCAGCGGCGCGGCAGGTCCGGTGCGGACAGGTGCAGCCGGTGCTTCGCTGGCGAAGTCGGCAGTCAGGTTGCCCAGATCGGACAGGGAGGTTTCCACGGCGGTTTCGCCGATGTTCTCGGTGGCCATTACGCGGTCGCCTTGTTCTTGCGGTTCATCGAAGCAACGTCGAGCACCGTGGGCTTCTGCCCGTCATGCGGATGCTCGGTGCCGGCATAGAGGTGCAGGGCACGCATCTGGTCACGGCCCAGCGGGCCGCGCGGGATCATGCGTTCCACGGCCTTTTCAAGCACGCGTTCCGGGAAGCGGCCATCCAGCACCTTGTCGGCAGTCACCGACTTGATGCCGCCGGCATAACCGGTGTGCTTGTAATAGACCTTGTCACCGCGCTTCTTGCCCGTGAAACGGACCTTTTCGCAGGTGATGATCACGACGTGATCGCCGCAATCGACGTGCGGGGTGAAGCTCGGCTTGGTCTTGCCGCGCAGGATGTTGGCGACGATCGAAGCCAGGCGGCCCACGACCAGACCATCGGCATCGATGATGTGCCAGTTCTTCACGACTTCGGCCGGCTTGATCGACCGGGTCACTTTGCTCAGCGCCTTCATGGCGTTACGTCCTCGTTTCCGCGAATGGGATCCGCAACGGGCAGGCGGAATCACCCGTCCCTTGCGAAGAGCGCGCCCTGTGTCCGCCCCCCGTGTGCGAGTCAAGCAAATCAGGCCGTTTCCGGGGAGGTATAATAATACCGCAATAGAAATAACACGCGATTTCAGCTATTTGCGGGCAGATTTTTGTCCAATCGCGTGGATCCCCCACACCGTTGCTGCCACCAGCAGGGCGCCGGTAAGCTGGTGCAGAACCGCCAGCCACAGGGCCACCCCGGTCATTACCGTGGCGATGCCCAGAATCACCTGAGTGCCGAACGCGGAATGGATGGCAATGGAGGCCTGACGCGCGCCGGCCTTCTTCACTGCCCGTGCCAGCACCACCAGCACGGCGACGACGACCCATGCCCACCAGCGGTGGATGAAGTGCAGCAGGAACGGATCGTGGGTGAAGGCCCAGCCTGCGCCTTTGCCCCAATCGACATCCGGGAACAGCTTGTCCTGCATCAGCGGCCATGTGTCGGATGCAAGGCCCGCGTTCAGCCCGGCCACCCAAGCGCCCAGCATCAGTTGCAGGAACAGCGCAACGCCCGCGCCAAGGCCAAGCGCAGTCAGCCGGGCGGGGCGCGCGGCGGGATCGCGGTGCAGCGCGATCAGGTCCAGCGCGGTCCAGACCAGCCCCGACAGCGTGAACAGCGCCGTCAGCAGGTGGATCGACAGCCAGAAGTGGCTGACATCGGTGACTTTGCCCGACAGCCCGCTGCGCACCATGTACCAGCCGAACACGCCCTGCAGCCCGCCCAGCGCCAGCAGCGCCAGCAGCCGGGGCTTGTATCCGGCGGGAATCGTGCGGCGGGCCCAGAACCACGCCAGCGGCAGGGCGAAGGCAAGGCCGATCACCCGGCCCAGCAGGCGGTGGCACCATTCCCAGTAGAAGATGAACTTGTAATCCGACAGCGTCATGCCGGCCGGGCCGTTGATCTGGCGATATTCGCCGATCTTCTTGTAACCATCGAATTCGGCCTGCCACTGTGCTTCAGTCAGCGGCGGCAGCGCGCCTGTCACGGGTTTCCATTCGGTGATCGAAAGGCCCGATTCGGTCAGCCGGGTGATGCCCCCGACAGTGACCATCACGATGACGAGAAGGGCCACCACCAGCAACCAGCGCGACAGCGCCAGCGGGCGGGACCGGCTTGCGGCGGGGGCCTGCGCCCCGGCGGCTTGAGCTGCACCTGCGACCATGCGCGCCCTCTGCTCCCACGCCCGCCAAATCGCAAGCGTCCAGCGCGCCCGAACGGCCAACCCCTTGATTGCGGGTTGATCGTGGGGGCCTTGCGCAATGTTATAGAGTTACATAGATGTCGGGTATGGACCGCAGCACTTACTGGATTCGCGAACAGATGGATCGCGCCGGCATGTATCTGTCGGGCCTGTGCGCGATCCATTGCGTGCTTAGCCTGGTGCTGGTGGCGGGGCTGGGGCTGAGCGGCGGTTTCCTGCTCAACCCGGCAATCCACCGCGTGGGCCTGTTGCTGGCGACGCTGGTGGCGGCCATTGCCATCGGCATGGGGGCGATGCGGCATCGCCGCCGCACGCCGGTTGTGGTGGCGATCGCGGGCCTGTGTTTCATGGCCGCCGCGCTGGCGGTGGATCATGGCGTGGGCGAAGCGGTGCTGACGGTGCTGGGCGTCGCCATGGTATCGATCGGCCACTATCTGAACATCCGCCACGCCTGATCGCGGCATCCGCGCCTTGCCTGCGCCGCCACAGACGCTATTTCGCGCAAGACATGGCTGAAACCCGCACCCTGACCGTCAACGGCGAAACCCGCCGTTCCGCTGCCGCCACCATTGCCGCGCTGGTGCGCGAACTGGGCCTGAAACCGGAAAAGGTGGCCGTGGAACACAACGGCGTGATCGCGCCGCGCTCCACGCTGGAACAGGCGCCGCTGAACGAAGGTGATGCGCTGGAAATCGTCCATTTCGTGGGCGGCGGCGATCATGCGGCCCCGGCGGCGGATGACAGCTGGACCGTTGCCGGCCGCACCTTCCATTCGCGCCTGATCGTGGGCACCGGCAAGTATCGCGATTTCGCGCAGAATGCCGCAGCGGTGGAAGCGGCGGGGGCGGAAATCGTCACCGTGGCGGTGCGCCGCGTGAATATTTCCGATCCGACGCAGCCGGTGCTGATGGATCATATCGATCCGAAAAAGATCACCTACCTGCCCAACACCGCCGGGTGCTTCACCGCCGATGATGCGATCCGCACCTTGCGGCTGGCGCGAGAGGCTGGCGGTTGGGATCTGGTCAAGCTGGAAGTGCTGGGCGAAGCGCGCACGCTGTATCCCAACATGCGCGAAACGCTGACCGCCACCGAAGTGCTGGCCAAGGAAGGCTTCCTGCCGATGGTCTATTGCGCCGACGATCCCATCGCCGCGAAGCAGCTGGAAGATGCAGGCGCGGTTGCGATCATGCCGCTGGGCGCGCCGATCGGGTCCGGGCTGGGCATCCAGAACAAGGTGATGATCCGCCTGATCGTGGAAGGCGCGAAAGTGCCGGTGCTGGTGGATGCCGGTGTCGGCACGGCCAGCGATGCGGCGGTGGCGATGGAACTGGGTTGCGACGGCGTGCTGATGAACACCGCCATTGCCGAAGCCAAGGATCCGATCCGCATGGCCCGCGCGATGCGGCTGGCGGTGGAAGCGGGGCGCGCAGCCTATCTGGCCGGTCGCATGGCCACGCGCCGCTATGCCGATCCTTCCAGCCCCCTTGCCGGGTTGATCTGAACAATCCCCTAGCGGGCAATTGCTGGCGGCGTTTACCGGAACCTAACCAAAACGGGTGACATTGGTGCAGACCAAGGGAGCCTGTCGTCATGGCCAAGTCCGGCACTGCATCACTGACCATTGCCGAACTGCGCGAATTCGCCAGCTTCACCGTTGCGGAACAGCGTTTCATCGAGCGTGGGCTGGATATCGGACTGGATCGGGCAGACGCCTTCAAGCAGTGGAGCCGTGAAGCAGGCGACACCGCCACCATCCGCAGCCAGTATCTCGCCTATCGCGAACTGCGGGCCTTGCGTACCGACATGCCCGATACCGATACCTGCCGCGGTATCGATGGTTTCATCGGATCGCTGGTGCGGATCAGCGCCAACGATCTGGGCATGGAACAGCTGACCAGCTTTTCCGCCTATCGGTTCCTGTACGAACGGTTACTGGGCGCTGGCGTCCGCCCGTGGTTGCCGGCGGCGTTCTGCGGCGCGGCGGCCTTGCCCACGATCCGCCCCGACCACCGCAAGCAACTGCTGCAATCGTTGAGTGAAGCGGCGGCGACGGCGCCTGCGTGGTCCACGCGCGAACCGGCCTTCTATCCCGAAAAGATCGAAGCCGAAGCGGCCTGAATTACCCGGCCTGAATTACCCGACTTGACTTACGGGGTCTGACCCGATCCGTTATCGGTACAGCGCGTCCAGCCGTTCGCCATAGCGGGCACGGATCTGGTGGCGCCGAATCTTCATTGTCGGGGTCATCTCGCCGTTGGCCACGGTAAAGGCTTCGTCCGCCAGCGCGAACTTGCGGATCTTCTCGATCACCGACAGGTCGGCATTGGTGCGGTCCACCGCCGCTTTCAAAGCGGCGCGGAAGGCTGGATCGTCGGCCACCTGCCCCGGTTCGCGCTTTTCACCCAGCGTGGCCTTCGACCATTCGGCCACCCAGTCTGCATCGGGCACCAGCAGCGCCACCATGTGCGGCCGGCGATCACCCGCGACCATCGCCTGCGACACTTCGGGTTGCAGCGTCAGCATCCCTTCCAGTTTCTGCGGGGCGATGTTGTCGCCCTTGTCGTTGACGATGATGTCTTTCTTGCGATCGGTGATGACGATCCGGCCGCCTGTGTCGAAATGGCCGATATCGCCGGTATGCAGCCAGCCGTTCACGATCGCGCGGGCGGTGTCGGCCGGATTGCGCCAGTATCCCTTCATCACCTGTTCGCCGCGCACCAGAATCTCGCCATCTTCGGCGATCCGCACTTCCACCCCGGTCAGCGGCGGGCCGACGGTGTTCAGGCGGATGCCGGTGCTGGGATAGTTGCAGCTGACCACCGGCGCGGTTTCCGTCTGGCCATAGCCCTGCAGCATGACCAGACCCATCGCCTGAAAGAACCCGCCGACTTCCGGATTGAGCGGAGCCCCGCCCGAAACCAGCGCCTTGATCCGTCCGCCGAAGCGTTCCTTGATCTTGGGTCGCAGCGTCAGGTCAAGCAGCCATTCCAGCGGCCGGTCGCGCAGCCGCCGGGTGCCATCCAGCTGGCGCTCGCCCAGGCTGACCGCGCGTTGCAGCAGATAGGCTGCAGCGCCGCCCTGCTTTTCGACCTGCTTGATGATCTTTTCGCGCAGGATTTCGAACAGGCGGGGAACCACGATCATGAAGGTTGGCCGTGCTTCGACAAGGTTGGACGAAAGCTTGTCCAGCCCTTCGGCAAACCAGATATCCGCCCCCAGCCCGATCGGCAGGAACAGCCCGGCGGTATGTTCCAGCGCATGGCTGAGCGGCAGGAACGACAGGAACCGTTCTTCACCCCAGCCGAAATCTGCCGACAGCACTTCCGCTGCCCCGGCCATGTTCCGCAGCACCGCACCATGGTGCAGCATCACCCCGCGCGGGGCACCGCTGGTGCCGCTGGTATAGATGATGCAGGCCAGATCATCGCGCGTCGTGCGCGCCAGCCGCTGATCGATTTCGGCGCGGGCCGCTGCGTAATCGCCTTGTAGCAGTGCGTCCCACTGGTGCAGTTCGACCGCGCCGGACTGGGCGGTCGGCATCGGTTCGATGGCAATGACCTGCCGCGTTTCGCCCGATTTGATGATGGCCGGCAGCAGCGACTTTGCCAGCTTGGCATCGGATACGATCACCGCGCGCGCACCGGAATCGTCAAGGATGTGCCGATGGTCGCTTTCGGTGTTGGTGGTATAGGCCGGCGTGGTGATGCAGCCTGCTGCCATGATCGCCAGATCGGCGATGCACCATTCGGGCCGGTTTTCGGATACGATCATCACCCGGTCGCCATCGGCCAGGCCCATGCGGCGCAGCGACGCGGCCAGCAGGCAGACCATCCGTTCCGCCTCGGCATAAGTGATCGATTGCCAGCTGCCGTCGACTTTCGCAGTCAGGAATGGGCGATTGCCCTGTTCGCCCGCGCGCTGCAGGAATAGCGCCACGAGACTGTGCGCATTGTCGATGTCCTCCAGCCGCACGCGCAGCGCCTCCATCCCTGCATGGGCCGTGGTTCGGCCCTGCTCCCGCCCGACAACCTAGGGAAGCTGCACGAATGCAGCAAGTTCGGGTGCAGCAAGTTCACTCCGAAACGGCGGCGCCTTCGCTGCGCGGATCGGCCGCGCCGGTCCAGCCGCCGGGGGTGTGCTGCACGGCATTGGCCTTGAACGGCATCGGCCGCACCACCACTGCATGGCCCAGCGCCTCCAGCTGCGGTTTCATCACCAGCAGCGGGGAATTGGGTTCCAGCATGATCGTGCCATCCGGGTCGAACAGGCCGGGCAGGGCGATGGCTTCCTGCGCGGACAGGCCGAAATCGAGCACCCCGATCAGCGCCTTGGCCACTTGCACCGGGATCGTCGCCCCGCCGGCTGCACCGATCACCAGCACGGCCTTGCCATCGGGGCCGAAGACCACGGTCGGCGCCATCGAACTGCGCGGGCGCTTGCCCCCCTGCACGCGGTTGGCCACCGGGCGGCCATCGCGTGCAGGGACAAAGCTGAAATCGGTCAGTTCGTTGTTCAGGAAGAACCCGCCGATCATCAGGCCCGATCCGAACGGCCCTTCCACAGTGGAGGTATAGCTGGCCACCGCGCCTTCCCGGTCGACAATGGCGAAATGGGTAGTGCCCTGTTCCACCGGCCCGAGCCCCTGCGGGCCGGCCTGCGCGATTCCCACCGGGATACCCGGTTGCACCGTGGCCATCCGCCGTGCGGGATCGATCTGGGTGCCGCGCGCGGCCAGATAGTCACCCGCCATCAAGCCGGCCACCGGCACGCTGACGAAATCGGTATCGCCCAGATAAGCGTCGCGATCGGCATAGGCGAGCCGCTGGCTTTCCGCGAACAGGTGCCAGCTGGTCACCGATTGCGGGCCGAGCGCGTGCAAATCGAACCGTTCAAGCTGTTTCAGGATGGCGTAAACCGTGGTCGCGCCAGACGATGGCGGGCCCATGCCGCAGATGCGATACTGCCGGTATTGCCCGCACAGCGCGTTGCGCGGCTTGGCCTGATAGGTGGCGAGATCGGCCGCGACCATGTGGTTGGCAACAGGCGTGTATCCAGCCACGATCTGCGCCAGCCCGTCCGCCATGTCGCCCGTATAGAAGCTGTCCGGCCCTTCCTTGGCGATGCGGCGCAAGGTGTGCGCCAGATCGCGGTTGCGGATCACGGTGCCGGTCGGAAGCGGCTGCCCCGCCGCATCGTAGAACAGTGCCGCACCAGCCGGGCTCAGCGCCGCGCGATCTTGCGCGCTGGCCAGCGAATCGTGCAGGCGGGGGGTGACGGCAAAACCCTTTTCCGCCAGCGTGATCGCCGGGCGGAACAGCGCGGCCCAGCCCAGCTTGCCATGCCGCTGGTGCGCCTCTGCCGCCAGCCGCAGGTTGCCGGGCACGCCGATGGACAGGCCGCTTTTCACCGCTTGGGGAAACGGCACCGGCTTGCCGTCGGAACCGATAAACCATTCCGGCGTGGCAGCGGCGGGTGCGGTTTCGCGGCCATCCCACGTTTCCACCGTGCCATCGGCAGCGGCTTCCACCAGAAAACCGCCGCCGCCGATGCCGCTGCTTTGCGGTTCGACCACGGTCAGCGCCAGCATCGTGGCAATCGCGGCATCGGTGGCGCTGCCACCCTGCCGCAGCATGGCCGCCCCGGCCTCCGCTGCGCGCGGATCGGCCGCGCTGACGACGCCGCGGGCATAGGAATGCGGCGCCGCCACCGGTACAGCGGCAGGCACCATGGCGCAGGCGCCCAGCAGCGAGTGCGCCAGCAACACAAAGACATGGCGCAGGCGGCCTGCCATCATTCGCTTCCCACGGCTGCGGCGATGGAGGCAAAACCGTCGCGCCGCATCAGCTGTTCCAGACCGTGGGTGATCTGCCGCGCAATCCCCGGCCCGGCATAGACCATCGCGCTATACAGCTGCACCAGGCTGGCCCCGGCACGGATGCGCTGCCATGCATCTTCCGCCGTGGCGATCCCGCCGACACCCACCAGCGGCAGTGCGCCATCGGTGGCCTTGCGGAAGGCGCGCAGCACCTCCAGCGCGCGGTCTTTCAAAGGAGCGCCAGACAGGCCGCCGCTTTCGCCGGCCTGCGCCGACAGCAGCGGCGGGCGGGCAATGGTGGTGTTGGACACGATCAGCGCGCCAAGGTTCTTTTCCAACGCGATGCGGGCGATGGCGTCCACATCCGCCGGTTCCAGATCGGGGGCCACTTTCAGGAACACCGGCGGGCCATCGGCCCCGCGTTCGGCCAACACCGCGTCCAGCAGGCCGGCCAGCGCGCTTTCATCCTGCAAGGCGCGCAGGCCGGGCGTGTTGGGGCTGGAAATGTTGACTGCCAGATAGGATGCCAGCGGCGCCATGATCCGCGTCATCGTGGCGTAATCGGCAATCCGGTCCGCCGAATCCTTGTTCGCGCCGATGTTGATGCCCACGATCCCGCCACGCGCACGGCGCGCAGCCAGCCGTTCTGCAGCCAGCGATGCCCCGCCGTTGTTGAAACCCATGCGGTTGATCACCGCACGGTCTTCCGCCAGCCGGAACAGGCGCGGGCGCGGGTTGCCGGCTTGCGGCAAGGGGGTGATGGAACCGACTTCCGCAAAGCCGAAGCCAAGGCCCAGCAGCGCATCGGGCACCTGCCCATCCTTGTCGAACCCGGCGGCCATGCCCAGCGGATTGGGGAAATGCAGCCCGGCAACTTGCGTGGCCAGCGGGCCATCGGGCGCGGCGCGCTTGCCTTCGGGCAGCAATTGCAACGCGGCGACCGATAGCAGGTGGGCGCGTTCGGGATCGAGCGTGAAGATGGCGGGGCGCAGCAGGCGGTACAGCATCGGCCCGATTCTATGGCAGCGCACCGCCGCGCCGTCCACCGCGCCGCCAGACTACGCGCTTTTCCGGCTGTTCCCGGTTCTGCACGCGCAGCGGACGTGCCGTTGCAGGTGCGAAATTGTCAGGCGAATGTCGCTTTCCTACAATTACTGCTGCGCGAAACACCGTAACCCCTGCCTTGCGACCCGTAGGGCTCGATGCTGTTTGCAACGAGTTCTCCACTTCAAGGGGCGGCTGGGCAGTGCCTGGCCGCCCTCTTTTTTGGTGTTTTTTCAATCACACCCCCTTTGAATCCGGGGGTGGCGCGCCTAGGTGAAATCGGAACGAATCAGTCTGATTAGCGGGCTGAGCTACCGGGAACCTCGCAATGCGCCTGTCCAGCATGGCTGATTATGCCGTGGTCACGATGTGTGCTGCCGCACGCCATTGCGGCGGGCAGCGGGTTTCCGCCACTGCTCTGGCGGAAGAAACCGGCCTGCCTGCGCCCACGGTGCAAAAACTGGTAAGCCTGCTGGCGGCGCGGGGCCTGCTGCGGTCGATCCGCGGCGCGCGGGGTGGAATCCAGCTGGCCCGCCCGGCCGCGGCGATCACGCTGGCCGATATTGTCGAAGCGGTGGAAGGCCCGATCGCGCTGACCGCCTGCGTGGAAAGCGGCAAGGCCGATTGCGCGCTGGAAAGCTGCTGCACCGTCCGCCCGCACTGGGGGCTGGTCAACGCTGCCCTGCGCGGTGCGCTGGCCGATGTGCCGCTGACCCGCCTTGCCCGGATGGAAGTGCCCGCATGACCGAACAGACTGCCCTGAAGGATCAGGCTGCCCGCGATGCGGCCAGCAAGGTTGCCGATTACGAACACGGCTGGTCCGCCGATATCGAAACCGAATTCGCGCCCAAGGGGCTGGACGAATCCACCGTCCGCTTCATCAGCGCGAAGAAGAACGAACCCGAATGGATGCTGGACTGGCGGCTGAAGGCGTTCCGCCTGTGGCAGACCATGCCCACGCCCGACTGGGCGAAGCTGAACGTGCCGCCGATCGATTATCAGGACGCCTATTATTATGCGTCGCCGAAGAAGAAGCCGACGCTGAAAAGCCTCGACGAGCTCGATCCTGAAATCCTCGAAGTCTACAAGAAGCTGGGCATCCCGATCGAGGAACAGAAGGTGCTGGCCGGCGTCGAAGGCGCGCGCAAGGTGGCCGTGGACGCGGTGTTCGACAGCGTTTCGGTGGCCACCACCTTCCGCGA
>JBDLVD010000024.1:0-20225 GCA_039804965.1 Pseudomonadota bacterium | reverse complement strand
TGGCGCGGCGGGAACTTCCCCACCCTCTTCCGGCTGTCCGCCGGGCGCATTGTCGCGCACTGCTTCCACCAGCTGGTCCTCTGCCCGCGCCGCCAGCGGAATTGCCGGGGTGGCAATGCCCGCAGTGGCAGACGCCGCGTCAGCACCACTTCCCACCGGTTCCCCCACGGGCGCCGGGCCCGCAGCGGAACGCGCGCGGAAAGTGAAACCCTTCACGCACCGTTCCTCAATGCAGCGATGTTGGCGGCATAGCGTTCCGGCCCACCGGAAAAAGTGGCCGATCCGGCCACCAGCGCATCTGCGCCCGCTTCCACCACCTGCCGCACGTTGGCCGCAGTAACCCCGCCATCCACTTCCAGCACGATATCGCGCCCGGTCTTGTCGATCATCTTGCGCACGGCTTCGATCTTGCGCAGCTGGCTGGCGATGAAACTCTGCCCGCCAAAGCCGGGGTTCACGCTCATCACCAGCACCAGATCCACTTCATCGATCAGGTAATCGAGCATCTTGGCCGGCGTGCCGGGGTTCAACGCCACGCCCGCCTTCTTGCCCAGCGCCTTGATCGCCTGAACGCTGCGGTGGATGTGCGGCCCGGCTTCGGTATGCACGGTGATGATGTCCGCACCCGCTTCGGCAAAGGCGGGGATCCACAGATCAACCGGATCGACCATCAGATGCACGTCGAACGGCTTGGCCGAATGCGGCCGCAGCGCCTTGACC
The DNA here is from genome assembly GCA_039804965.1 of Pseudomonadota bacterium. GTDB lineage: Bacteria > Pseudomonadota > Alphaproteobacteria > Sphingomonadales > Sphingomonadaceae > Croceibacterium_C. Next base: position 19,505 of record JBDLVD010000024.1, on the reverse strand, counting down.
ACGGCAGGCCCGATGGTGAGGTTGGGCACGAAATGCCCGTCCATCACGTCGACATGAATCCAGTCAGCCCCAGCGGCATCCACCGCGCGCACTTCTTCGCCCAGCCGGGCAAAGTCGGCAGACAGGATCGACGGGGAAATCAGCACTTCGCGCATAAGGTGTTCCTCGGCCGTTGCCCTACGCTGCCGCAATTCGGGTAACAAGCGAAGGCGCGGACATTTCCACACGGGGGACACACTATCGCCGCGCCCTTGTAACTGCGGGGCTTCACTTATGTCGGCGCCCGGTGCCATATGCAGCCGCTTCCGAAGAGCGGCGCAGGCCGTTCGCCGGAGGGCAGAAGCTGCTTTCGGGTAGCTGACAGGGGAATTCACAACCAATTCACCGCGCGGCCCGTACCCGCCCTGTTCGACAGGAACCACCTCGGACATGACCATCGCGAAAATGACCAGCCGCCCGTTTCCCCCCCTGCCTGCCCACCAGCCTGCCCGCTGGGCGTTGGCTGCTGCCGTCGCCATCGCCGCCGCCGGGTCCAGCCCGGCCTTGGCCGAACATGGCGAAGTGCTGCGCAACGATCCGGCAGAATGCCGCGCAGGCGCTGGCCCGGCGGTGCGGCTGTCCGTCACCGGGATCAAGGCCGGCACCGGTTCCATCCGCGTGCAGCTGTATCGCGGGACCAAGGAAGACTGGCTGGTTTCGGGCCGATGGCTGAACCGCATCGAAGTGCCTGCGCGGGCCGGGGAAATGAACTTCTGCATTCCCGTGCCGCGCCCCGGCAATTATGCCATCGCCGTGCGCCATGATGTGAACGGCAACGGCGAAACCGATATCATGCAGGATGGCGGGGCAATGTCGAACAACCCCAGCATCAACATCTTCAATCTGGGCAAGCCCGGCGTCGGCAAGACGGTGTTTCCCGTGGGTGACGACGTGAAACCGATGGCCGTGCGGATGCGTTACCTCTGACGGATCAGACCCGGCTGCGCCACACTTTCCACAGCACGGCAGGGGCGGCCAGCACGGGATGGCGTTCCCGCCACGGGGTGATTTCGATCGCCACGCCGGTGTGTCGTTCCACTTTCCACGCGGCATAGCGGGCCGCGCCGTCGAAAGTGGTGGAAGCGCGGATCAGCCGCACGGCGTTGAGGAATTTTCCTGCCCGGCGGCGACGGCGCCACCAGCGCAGCACCCGGCGCCGCTCCGCTGCCGGCATGTCCACAGCCCACACGGCGCCCTGCGCCGAACAGGCAATGCCCGCCGCTGCCAGCGCTTCCGGCAGTAGGCCATCGAAATGCTGCTGGTTGAGCGTAAGGATCGATTCCTCGCGGCCGGGCTTTTCCACCCGCAGTTCGGCGCGATAGGTGGCCCGGAACAGCGCGCGCCAGTATTCGGCCTCGGCCCCGGCGGCAGGGCCAAGCGCCGCCGCCAGCCGCGCCGCCGTGGTGGTGCAAGCGGCGATGGCGCGTTCCACCTGATGCCGGGCATGGTCGTTCGCGCACCACGCCAGCGTGCTCGGCTGCACAAACCGCGCCCAGATGGTGGTATCGATCCGTTCGCCCGCAGCAGCGGCGGCGAAAGTGGCCAGCGCCATGGTGGCGATCTTGGCCCGCAGGCGCAGGCCCCCGTCATCCCATTCACGATAGGACACGCGCGGCCAGATGCCGCTTTCCGCCGGGCCGGGCAGCAGGACATAGAAATCCAGCACGCCTTCCAGCGACCCGGTGCGCAGGTTGGAACCATAGAACAGCACTGCCAGCGCGCCCGCTTCCTCCCCCAAGCGGGCGGCGAAACGGGCGATCGCGGGATCGGGGCGGCGTTGCAGAGCGGCCGTGACGCGCGCAGCCAGGGCGCCGGTCACGGCACCACGAAGCGCAAGTGCGGCCCCAGCGTGATGCGATAGGAACCGGGCGGGAAGGCTTCCCCATCAAGGATGAAGTTGCCTTCGATGTCGATATCCAGCGCCTCCGTGCCGAAGGGGCGATACCCCTGCTTGCGCGCGCCTTCGATGCCGATGCCGAAATAGACCAGCGGCAGCCGCAGCAGCAGCCCCGCACGCGAAGTATCCATCACCAGGAACCGCAGCTGTTCGGCAATGCCGCGAAACGGATCCAGCCCGGCGGGGAACCGTTCCAGCGTGGACCCGAAGATCATGTAGCGTTCGTCCGCGGGGCCATGGCCGCTATGGTCGACAGGCTGCCCATCGGGCCGCAGCAACCGCATCCGGGTGCCGCGCCGCCACACGTTGCCGGGATCGCCCACCAGTGCGCGGAACAGGGTCCATGCTGTGGTTACACCCACCGCCATGGCATTGAACGCGCCCTTTGTATGGGCCTGCTGCCCAAGGCTGATCGCGGCAGTGAAAGCGCCCGCGCCAAACACGAAGCCCTGCACGCGGGCAGCGGGATTTTCACGCATGGCGATCACCATCGGACGGCGGGCAACGCCGCGTCCTTCGCGGGCGCAGGCAATCGCGCGGTCCAGAGTCCAGTTATCGCCCAGCCCCAGATCGATCGCCAGCGCATTGGTCTTGCCGCTGGGCAGGATGATCAGTTCCGGCCACACATCGCCAAAGGCGCCCGCGCCGCAAGTCAGCACGTCACGCACGGTGCCATCGCCGCCATCGACCACCAGCAGGTCCACCCGCGCGGCGGCGAAGCGGCGCAGGATCGCCTCCAGCTCGCTGCGCTTTTGCGGGGTTTCGACCATCATCGTGGCCCGCCCGCTCCATTCCGGTTCACCATCACCGTTGCGGTGGCTGCGCGGGTTGCGGATCACGCCAACCAGCGGCACCTTGCGCGCCGGAACACCGGCATCAGGCCCCGTGCCATCGGCCAGCGGTGCCGCAGGCCGATCGACCTCCGGCAACTGGTCGAACAGGTGGACGGTGCCTTGCATATCCTGCGCCTTAAGCACTCAGCTCCATAAATTGCTACGCTTTTTCCACTAATGAAGCAGGCGCAGCAGCTGGCACGGGCCCGGGCAAGGCACGCGGATTGCAACGATGGCCCGATTGCGGGTATCCACCGGCGATGCAGGCCGACCATCTGTTGCAGCAAGCCCGCGCCATCGCGCCGCGCATCACCGCGTTGCGCCGGGCGATCCATGCCGAACCCGAACTGGGGCTGGAAACGCCGCTGACCATGGCCAAGGTGCGCGCCGAACTGGCCGATCTGCCGCTGCGCTGGGTGGAAGGGCCATCCACAACCGGCGCCGTGGCGATCCTTTCCGGCGGCAGGCCCGGCCCCGCCGTGCTGCTGCGCGGCGACATGGACGCGCTGCCAATGGCGGAAGATACCGGCCTGCCATTCGCTTCGACCATTGCCGGACGCATGCACGCCTGCGGCCACGATACCCACACCGCGATGCTGGCCGGGGCCGCACGGGTGCTGGCGGCCCATGCGGCAGAGCTGGCAGGCGAAGTGCGCTTCATGTTCCAGCCGGGGGAAGAAGGTTTCCACGGGGCGCGCCACATGATCGCCGATGGCCTGCTGCACCCGTTGCCCGATGCCGCCTTTGCGCTGCACATCATGCCCAATGCGCGCCACGGCGTGCTGGCCAGCCGCGCAGGCGCGCTGATGGCGGCGGCGGACCAGCTGGAAATCACCATCGAAGGGCGCGGCGGCCATGCCTCCATGCCGCACCAGACGCGCGATCCGGTGCCGGTTGCGGCGGAACTGGTGCTGGCGATCCAGACCATGGTCACCCGCCGCTTCGCCGCTTCGGAAGCCACCGTTGTCACCATCGCGCGAATGGACGCGGGCAGCGCGCACAACGTCATCCCCGACCGGGCCGTGCTGCGCGGCACCATCCGCACCCTTTCCCCCCAACGGAGGCAGGATGTGCGCGCCGCCCTGCGGCAGCTGGCCCAAGGCATCGCCGCCGCGCACGATTGCAGCGCACAGGTGGTCATCACCGACGGCTTCCCCGTCACCATCAACGATCCCCGCGCGGTGGCACTGGCGCAGCAGGTGGCGCTGGAGCTGGACGGTGGCGAGTTCGAGCCACTCGATCACCCGATCATGGGCGCGGAAGATTTTTCCTATGTGCTGGAACAGGTGCCGGGGATGATGGCGTTCCTCGGCGTCGCGGCGCAGGGTGCCGATTGGTCACAGTGCTGCGGCATCCATTCCAGCCGCATGGTGGTGGACGAAACGGCGCTGCCGCGCGGCACCGCCTTCCTCGCCGGTTGCGCGATGCAGTTCCTGCATCAGGGATGGGGATGAGCGGCTGGCCGCACGGCCAACCTGCCACATCCCCTAGTTCGCGCTGTAGGTGGGCTTCCCGCTGGCGAACTTGATCGTGATGGTGGCGAAATCGCAGACATTGATCGTGGAATAGACTGCAGCGGTCGCATCGCTGAAGGTGGCCTGCAGATCATATCGGCAGGTGCCTGCGGGCTTGTCGAAATGCACCACCGCCTGCGCCCCGTCCGCCAAGGGCGCCGTGGTCTGCGATGCGTGTGACCAGTCTGCCGCCGGACTGGCGCTGATCCGCATCAATTTCACCAGCTTGCCGGTCTTGTTGATGACGTTCATATCCCAAGCATCGGCCTGCGCCGGGCCTGCCACCAGCAGCGTCATCGCACCCAACGTCTTCCTGATCATCGTAATACCCGGTTCGCGGCGAGCCTGATGCTGCCACAGCGGCGCACCCTGCGCCCACGAAGCGGGCGGGATCAAGCGCCCTGCGCTGCGGAAGAATACCTGCGCCCCCGCCCGTGCGGCAGCGTCAGAACGTCAGGCCGCAGCGGGCAGCAGCTGGCGGGCAGGCTCAGGCACAGTAGCGAGCGTGGGATCGGCCTGTTGCAGCAGATCCTTGCGCCGTTGCATTTCATCAGCCCAGTGGAGGATTTCCATCCGCCCGTCGAAATGTTCGACCAGCGCGGTGCAGCCTTCCACCCAGTCCCCATCGTTATAATAGGCGATGCCGTCGAATTCGCGCATTTCGGCGGTGTGGATATGGCCGCAGACCACGCCATCCACCCGCCGCTGCGCCGCGGCGCGGGCCACCACTTCCTCGAACTTGTAGATGAATTCGACCGCGTTCTTGACCTTCTTCTTGGCCATCTTGCTGAGCGACCAGTAAGGCAGGCCGAACGCGCGGCGGGCCACGTTGACCCACCGGCTGAGGCCCATCATCAGGTGATACAGCGCGTCACCCACGAAGGCGAGCCAGCGGTGCGCCAGCATCACGCCGTCGAATTCATCGCCGTGCAGCACCATCAGCCGGCGCCCGTCTGCGGTTTCGTGAAAGGCAGCACGGCGGATTTCGACCCCGCCGAAATTCAGCCCGGTGAACTGGCGGAACATTTCGTCATGGTTGCCGGGGATATAGACGATGCGCGTGCCGCGATTGGCGCGCTTCAAAATACGCCACACGACATCGTTATGCGCCGACGGCCAGTAAAAGCGCCGCTTCAGCCGCCAGCCATCGATGATATCGCCCACCAGATACATCGTTTCGGAATCGCAGCTGTCGAGGAAATCGATCAGCATTTCGGCATTGCAGCCCTTGGTGCCCAGATGGACATCGCTGATCCAGATCGTGCGGAACCGCCGCCGTTCCGGCCCTTCCGGTTCCGGAAAGGCGGGTTCCTGCGCCAGATCGAAATGGGGGAATGCGCTGACCAGCGCATCGGTGCCGATATCGTCGTGCCGGTATTTGCCGAGCATCACGCAAGTCCCGCTGCTTGTCCCACCCTTGGCCCAAGCATTGGCTGGCAAATGTTACAGGGGAATCTCAATTCGCGGTCTGTTCCGCGACAGTGCCGCTACTGGCCGCTAGGCTGGCGCCATACGCAATGCTAGGGGCGCGGCACCGTTCCGCCGCCCGGTTGATCCGGGCACCACTGGAAGCCTGCCGCCTTGAACCAGAAGCAGTTTGGCATCAGGACCATTTCGGCCCTCACGCTGATCACCTTCGCCCTGTCGATCCTGACAGGCGCACCGAGTGTGGCGCAAGGTGTGCAAACGGGGACGACGCCGGAGATGGCGACGCAGCAGGCGACACAGCAGGCGCAGCCCCCCGCCTATCCGCTGGTCATCAGCACGCCCCCGGCAGACAGCGCGCGATCCTTCCGCCCGGATGAAACCCTTGGCGCGGCATTCGACGGCGCGGAAGCCGGGGCGATCGATCAGTATCTGACACCGCGCAACATCGCTGCGATGAAAAGCGCCGGGCTGCGTCCGCTCAGCTATCGGCTGCGGACGGAACTGGGGATTCAGGCATGGCACTGGAACCCGGTGGGCAGCTGGAGCGATCCTGCCCACCAGCAAGGCTACTGGACCTCCAGTGACATACCCGCCGCGCCCATCCGGCTGTCATGGGGATACCGCCTGCCCCGCCGTGGCGACACCGTGGATAATGCCACGAACGATGACTATTCGCGGCTGACCGACGGGGACCGGGGCAGCTTCTGGAAATCCAACCCCTACCTCGATCCTGCTGTGCTGCACGATGGCGAAACCCATCCGCAATGGCTGATCCTGCGGTTCGACCACGCCCGTCCGGTCAACCGCGCGCAGATCGATTGGGGCGCGCCGTTCGCAACGCGATATGCGGTGGAATACTGGATCGGTGATGCAGAGGGCATTTCGGGCCGATGGCAGGCATTCCCCAACGGCGTTGTCGAACAGGGGGAAGGCGGCACTGCCATGCTGGCACTGGCAGACCAGCCGATCAGCACCCGTTTCGTGCGCGTGCTGCTGCTGGCGGGTTCCGGCACCGCGCCCGAAGGCAGCAGCGACTGGCGCGACAGGATGGGCTTTGCCGTCCGCGAAGTGGCGTTCGGCACCGGCAAGGCCGATGGCACGCTGGATGATGCCGTGGTCCACGCACCCGCGCATGACGGGCAGACTTTTGCCCACGTATCGTCCACCGACCCGTGGCACCGCGCCGCAGATCGCAACCCCGATCTGGAACAGGCAGGCATAGACCGCATCTTTTCTGGCAAACTGGGCTTCGGGCTGCCGGTGATGATGCCCACCGGCCTGCTGTTCGACACCCCTGAAAACGAAGCCGCGGAACTGCGTTACATCGCCCGGCGACATTACCCGGTGCGGCAGATCGAACTGGGCGAAGAACCGGATGGGCAATATGGTTCACCTGCGGATTACGGCGCGCTTTATCTGGCGGCGGTCGATCACTTGCAGGGCATCGTGCCGGGCGCGCGCTTTGGCGGGCCAAGCCTGCAAAGCGCCTTTACCGACCTGTACATGCAGACCCAGCCCACGGGATCATGGAACGGCGAATTCACCGCCTATCTCAAACGCCACCAGCGGCTGGGGGACTTGGGCTTCGTCACTTTCGAATATTACCCGTTCGATGACATTTGTGGCGATATCCACGCCAAGCTGATCGGGCAGAACGCGCTGCTGGAAGCGGCGATGCACCGGTTCGATCAGGATGGGGTGCCGGCAGCCGTGCCGCGGATCATTTCGGAATATGGCTTCTCCGCCTTTTCCGGGCGGGCGATGGCGGAAATGCCCAGCGCCTTGCTGATGGCGGGTATCGCGGGGCAGTGGCTGCAACTGGGCGGCAACGCCACCTACATGTTCGGTTATCAGCCCAACACGCCGATCAACCAGCACCAGCCCTGCGCTGGATATGGCAACATGATGCTGTTCATGGCCGATGCCGCCGGGCAGGCCAAAACCGCCATGCCCAGCTTTTACACCGCGCGGCTGCTGACCCGGCACTGGCTGCAACCCGGCCACGCGCTGCACCGGCTGCTTGGTGCCGACATCGTCGGAATGCCCGGCGGCGAAGCGGTTGCCTATGCCGTGCGGCGGCCGGACGGCAGGCTGGCTGTGCTGATGATCAACCGCAGCCCTGACCACCCCGTCCGCCTCGCGCTCACCCGCAAGGACAACTTGGGCGCCGTCACGCCGCTGGGCGGGCGCGGCACGCTCTACAGCTATGGCCCGGCGCAATATGCCTGGCGCGATGCCGGGCCCGAAAGCCACCCGGCCTTCAGCCACCCCCCGGCGCAATCGCGGCTGCCCGCGGGCCCGCTGATCGTGACCCTGCCACCGGACACCCTTGCCGTGGCCGTGGTGCAGGATCGCACGCCCACAACAGCGCATTGATGTTGCCCGTTTCATCCTTGATCATGAGGAACACGGCATTGCCCTTGCCGGGCCGGCCATCGGGGTTGCCTGAGCCAAGGCAACCAGAGCGCATACCGCCAGATCACCTAGGTCCGCGAACCTGTATATATTTCCCCTGATCAAAACTTCGGCACGCTGTGCATTAGTGCTGAAGCGCTATCCGTTACGTTTCGACTTTGTCCTGAACTCCGCTCTAGTCGGACACCCCAGCGCTGTTGAGCACACATGGAGCGCTTGAGACAATGGACGCAATGCAATCTCGCCTCCGTCAGCAGCAAGGCGCTGTCCAGTTATCGGTAGTGGTCCCCTGTTATAACGAAGAAGCAGCGCTCGGTGCGCTGATTGCGCGCTTGACCCCGATTTGCGAAAATTGTTTCCCCGGGTCGTATGAGATTGTGCTGATTAACGACGGTTCACGCGATCGGACATGGTCGCTGATTTGCCAGTTTGCGGAACGTTCGGCTCATGTTGTCGGGGTCGATCTGGCCCGCAATCATGGCCACCAACTTGCGTTGACGGCAGGATTGCAGATCTGTCGCGGTGATCTCGTGCTGGTGATTGATGCGGATTTGCAGGATCCCCCGGAACTGCTGCCAGCGATGCTCGCCAAGCTGAATTCGGGCTTCGATGTTGTATACGGCCAGCGCACCCACCGTCATGGCGAAACGATATTCAAACGTTCTACCGCAGCGATTTTCTATCGCGTGCTCGGCAAGCTTATCGATGTGCCTGTACCAGCGGATACCGGTGATTTTCGTTTGATGACGCGTCGCGTGGTCGATCATCTGAATGCCATGCCCGAACGTTATCGCTTCATTCGCGGCATGGTCAGCTGGGTCGGTTTTTGTCAGGCTCCGATCGCATACGAGCGCGACGCACGTTATGCCGGGCACAGCCATTACCCGATCCGAAAGATGGTTGGACTGGCGCTAGACGCGGTGACAAGTTTTTCCATACTGCCGCTGCGCTTGGCATCGCACTTGGGCTTGGCATTCGGCGCGATCGGCCTGGGGATGCTGGGCTGGGTACTGGTTGCATGGCTTGATAATGTCACAATTGCAGGCTGGGCGAGCTTGATCGCGGTGGTGCTGATACTCGGCAGCGTGCAACTGCTGATCCTGGGTATGTTTGGCGAATATCTCGGCCGGATGTACATGGAAACCAAGCGGCGGCCGCTCTTTGTGGTGCGGGAAATCCGCGGCCAACCTGCTTTCGGGATGCCCGCCTCTGTCCCGCCACGCTCTCTGGTGCAATCCTGCGATGACTGAAGCTGAATTTGACCGCGTTGCGGATGACTATCAAGCGCAGCACGCGGCCTCTATTCGCCTGAGCGGGGAGGAACCCGCCTATTTTGCGAACTACAAGGCCGAAGATGCTCGGCAGATTGTCAGCTTGGCTGGTCTGAAGCCGGAAAACATTCTCGACTTCGGTTGCGGGGTGGGAAATTCGATAGCGCCACTGCGCAAACATTTTCCCGAAGCGCAGATAACCGGCCTCGATGTGTCACTGGAATCGTTAGCGGTGGCGCGAAACGTCCACGGAGACACCGTGGAATACCGAAGCTATGACGGCCTGCAAATTCCGGCGGACATTGGCCGCTTCGACCTGATCTTCACCGCCTGCGTATTTCATCATATCCCGCACGCGCAACACATCGCGCTGCTCCGTCAGATCAAGGCCCTGCTCAAGCCGGGTGGCCGCTTCATTCTGTTTGAACACAACCCTTGGAATCCCCTGACGCGTCACGCAGTTGCCAATTGCCCGTTCGATGCGAACGCGGTCTTGATTTCCGCGCCAGAAATGATGCGCCGGTTTAAATCCGCAGGCTTTTGCTGTGCGCCCATTCGCTATCGCATATTCTTCCCCGCACTGTTCGCGCGGTTACGGCCATTGGAGCGTTATCTTACCTGGCTTCCGCTCGGCGCCCAATATTGCCTGAGCGGCAACTGAAGCGTCGGGAACATGAGGACGCTTCCGCGCTTCGTTCTGGTTGGCCTGATCAACACGCTGTTCGGCTACGCCGCAGTTATGCTCGGCCTTCGCTTTGGTCTGGGCGACTATGCCGCCAACGCGGCCGGCTACGTGGTCGGCTTCTTTTTCTCGTACGGGATGCACCGCCATTGGACTTTTGCAGCAAAAGATCCGCCGTCCTTGACTGAGCTGGGAAGGTTTGGACTGGCGGTTGGAGCCGCCTATGCATGCAATGTCGGCGTTCTCTATGTCGCCCGTTCGGCCGGATTCATGGACAGCCCTGCGGCACAAGCCATAGCCATCGGCACCTACTCAATCGTGTTTTTTCTGCTGACGCGGTTTGTCGTCTTCACCCGGACAGGGCAGGGCGACGGGTCAATGTGACACCGACGATGCGCTCTTCGACGACGCTGTTCAGGAGCTCCCGATAGGCTTCTGCGGCTTGCTCCGTGCGGAAAGGGCGACGTGAGAACGAGTTTCATGACATCACCCCCCAATCCCCGAGATGCTATGGTCAGCGATTTGCAGACTGGCATCTGGCTGCAATCCCGATCGCTCTGGTTTGCGGCGATGGCGCTTGCGGCGGTGCCGCTTTTGCTGCCGCCGATTGTTCCGCTGACCGATCTTGGGGGGCACATCGGCCGCTACGCCGTGCAGCTCGCAAACGGACAGGCTGCCGATTTGGCGCAATGGTACACGTTTCACTGGCAGCTGATCCCCAATTTGGGCGTCGATCTGCTGGTGGAAGTGCTTGCGCCCATCATGGGCTTGGAACCCGCCGTTCGGGTAATAGCGGCGGCCATTCCCCTGTTGCAGGTCCTGGGCATTCTATGCCTCTCGCGCAGCGTGCATGGTCGCATTACGCCCTTGGCGTTATTCGCGCTTCCAATAAGTTATTCCTATCCATTGCATTTTGGCTTCGTCAATTTCGCCTTAGGCCAAGCACTGGCGACGCTGGCATTGGCGCTATGGATATTCATGGCGCAGCGGCAGCTGGCGCGTTGGCTGATTTTCGTGCCGATTGCTGTTGCACTCTGGGTCTGCCACCTGGCTTGCTGGGGGCTATTTTGCGTTTTCGCCGGGATGCATGATCTGGCGCCCAGACTGCGCGGCCGGATCGATTTGCAAGCACTTGGCCGGACGGCGCTGGGCGGCACCTGCTTGCTCGTTCCGCAACTGCTCAGGCTCGTTTGGCCTCTCCCATCCAGTGGCCATGCCCAGACGGGCGATTTCTTTAAACCAGTTACCAAACTGCTTTATCCGTTGATGGTGTTTCGGGACCATTGGGCTTTGTGGGATATAGCTGGGTCTGCTTTGCTGCTGGGCTTGGTGGCATGGGCTTGGCAGCGCGAAACTGAACAGCCCGCCAACGCGCCCGCGCACGGGTTGAAATTGGGCGTGCTTGCGCTGGCGGTGATCTACGCCTTGATGCCCGGCACCATTTTCGGATCCGGCATGGCTGATATGCGCATGCTCCCCCTTATGCTGATCATTGCGCTGGTGGCAGCCGCGCCAGCCTATCCTCGAAACGGGTGGTTAAGCCGGGCACGCTTAGCATGGTTGGGAGGCGGTTTTGCGCTGGCCCGCGTGTTAGGGAATTGTGTGTCCTTATCCTTGGCAGGCCAAGCCATGGCAGCCGATCTGCACGCACTCGACAGTCTCCCGCAAGGGAGCCGGTTGGCGTCGTTTGTGGTGGAGCCCTGCACGGTGTCGATCTTGCCGTGGAGGCGCGAACGGCGTGGGCATCTGGGCGGCTATGCCATCGTCAGGCACCACGCCTTTTCGAATGATCAATGGGTGATACCGGGGGGCCAACTGCTGCAGGTGCACGCGCCGCTGGCTGGCGAATTCGCAACCGACTATTCGCAAATCGCCAAGCAAGATGGGTGCGATAAGCCCAATACAATTACGCGGCAGTTATCACGCCTGCCACGCGCCGCGTTCGATTACGTGTGGATCCTCGACGATGGCAAGGTCCGCGCCATACCCGCAGCGACACCTGTAAAGCGCACTGCAGGTTCGGTCCTATACCGCTTATGAGCCGTGCAACTTGTCCAACTCGGCCTGAATCCTGGCCAGTTTCTCGTCGCTCAGTTCAACGGGTTCGTATTGCTGGATGGCCTTCAGGGTCTGCGTGCGCCCCATCGTCTGGAACATGTCGTTAGCATAGACCGTGGGGATCAGCTGTTTGAGGATGGCTGCGGCAGCCGGATCATCGAGCAAGGTACCAACCGGCGTTTCGCTCACCGAATAACGCCCCGCATGTGCTTGCGATTGCGCCGGCGGTTGCGTCTGGGCCGCTGCGGGCAGGGCGATCGATGCCGCAAGGCCGACGGCCAGCGCGATTTTCAGGGATTTCCGGTTCATGTCCTGCTCCTTCAACGGTTGGCGGGGCTGCTGGCTTGCTCGACCTGCTGATCGATCGCGCCGAACGGCGTGCTGCCATCGGCGGCGGTTGCTTCCATACGAACGGTATCGCCGAAAGCCATGAAGCCCGTGGCAGGCTTGCCATAGGCGATGATTTCGATCGCGCGGCGTTCGGAAATGCAGCTGGAGCCGACTTGAGCATAGGCGGCGTTGGCAACCGTGCCTGAACCGATAATCGTGCCCGCCACAAGATCGCGCGTGGCCGCGGCATGGGCGACGAGTTCGTGAAAGCCGAAGCCCATTTCGCGCCCGTTCGCCCGCCCGAAAGGCGCGCCGTTCCACGCGATATGCAGGTCCAGTCCGACCCGGCCATCTTGCCAGCCGTTGCCCAAAGCATCCGGCGTGACCGCGAACGGCGCCATCGAACAGGCTGGCTTGGCGTGAATCCAGCCGAAGCCGGTTTTCATTTCCGGCACAGCCAAGGCACGCAACGACCAGTCGTTCAATTGGACCACCAGCTTGATATGTTTCATCGCCGCTTCGGCCGGGGTGCCCATGGGCACGGCATCGACAATGACCGCGAATTCCCCTTCGAAATCGATCCCGTCGCTTTCGCTGCGGAAGGGGACAGGGTCTGCCGGGCCGTGGAAGCGATCGGACAGGCCCTGATACATCAGCGGCTTGTCATGTTCGATCCGGTCAGTGTTGAACGCCACCTGCATCAGGTCGGCATGGGTCTGGAAGGCGGACCCATCCAGCCACTGCCACGAACGGGGCAAGGGTGCGCGCCAGACCGTTCCGGCGGCAGGTTCGCCAAGGCCGCCATCCGCGTCGCGGGCCAGTGCGCGAAGATGCGGTTCGGCGGCGTCCCATCGGGTAATGGCCCGCAACAGATCAGGCCAATCCGGCCCGGCGGGTAACAGGCGCTGGCCGCAAGCCGAAACGACCACCAGTTCGCCATCGGGCGTGCCGTTATCGCGGGTGCCCAGCCTCACAATCCGTCCTCGAACGCGCCGTCGATCAGGATGAAGGCGATGCGGCAGTTCCGGTCGCTGCGATTGGCCCACCCGTGGTTTGTCCCGCGCTGGATAACGATATCCCCCGCCCGAACGGTGGTTTCACCTTCATCGACGAGCAGCACCAGTTCCCCTTCCAGCACGATGCCGTAATCGACAGTTTCCGTCCGATGCATGTGCGCGTGGCGACTGCCCGTGCCGGTGTGGGACGATGCTGATCCGGCGTTCACTTCGGCAAAATGGGCCTGCGCCTGTTCTGGCGTAACCTTGTCCAACCGGTCGCCATCAGGGGGGATGTCGAGCACGCGGATGCGGGTGCCGCCCTTCGGGGCGCCGAGGGTTATGCCCTGTTCCGGCGGCTCGCCCGATGCGCGGTCAATCCGGGCGGGCGTTTCGCGGGTGTTCCATACTTCAAAGAACAGTGGGCCATGCTCCCCCCCGATCCGCTGCACGCGCGGCACCGGGCCATCCTGCTGGATCACGGCGCGGCCATGGGCATCGTGCCCGGTCACCACGCGGCGCACGGGCGCTTCCCTGAAATCACCGTTCATGCCTGCACTCTCCCGCCAAGGTGTTCCGCCAGCCAGTCGGCGATGTAATCGCGTCCGAAGCTCATGTTGTCGGCCCCGACGTGTTCGACACCGCCTTCGCGCTCGGTGAAGATCTTCAGTTCGCGCACTGGGGCATTGATCAGGCCATCATAGCTCTGCCGGGCGTAATCGAGCGCGATCTGGCGGTCTTTCGCGCCGTGGGTGACGAGGAACGGCACGCGGATGCGTTCCATCACGCCGTCCAGCGTCATATCGGCCGCGCGGGCGAGGAACTGTTCCATGTCGCTGGTGCCGAACGCCCACATCACGTGCGCCCAATAATGCGGCACGGGGTTTTCACCTTCGCGCTTCAGCCGTTTTTGCTGCACTTCCGCCCAGTTGTGGTTCGCCCCCCAGACTGCGCCGCAAGCAAAGCGCGGTTCAAACGCCACTGCGCGGGGCGCGAAATGGCCACCCAGCGAAATGCCAGCCATGCCGATGCGGGCAGGATCGATGTCGGGCTGGCTTTCCAGCCAATCGACCGCGCGGGAAGCCCAGTTTTCGCTGTGCGGATCTACCGGCAGGCCCTGCAGGCGCAATGCCTCGCCGCTGCCCGGCTGGTCTACGCACAGGGTCGACACGCCGCGTCGGGCCAAGGCTTCGGGCAGGCGCGACCAGTAAAGCAGTTCCTTGCAGCTATCGAGGCCGTTGCAATAGACCACCACCGGATGCGGCCCCGGCCCGGCCGCGCGGGTGAAAAGCGCGGGCATCGTTCCATGATCGAGCGGTATTTCCACCCGTTCGCGGTTGATCCTTCCCAGCGTGGTGGATCGTTCAAAGGCTGCCAATGCGCAGGCATAGGTCTGTTCGCGCCCGGCGCTGCCCTGCGCCTGCATCCGTTCGGCCACCAGCAGGTACAGCGCCGCCCGTTCAAGCTTGTCGGAAGCGGAAAAGGCGCGCCCCCCAGCCTCGTCCTCGCTCGCCAGTTCCCGCAGCGTATCGGCCGTACGGACCCATTGCCGCATGAATTCCGGCGTCCCGGCATCTGCCCCTGTTTCTGCCGCTTCCTTCAGCGGCAGGCACATGTCCATGATTTCGCCGATCCGGCCGCCGCTTTCCAGCGCCATCGCAAGCGAAAGATTCCAGATATAGTTGGGAAAGAACTGGAACAGCGCCACGCCTCAGGCCTCCGCAGGCACGAACAGGCGGGGATCGGCATCCGCATGGGGCATCGTTTGCGGCCCGCCAACGCCAATGCCCCACTGGTCCATGATGCGCGGCGCCGGGGCGTGAACCTTGGCTTCGTGCGTCTCGAAATCGACCTCTTCAAGTTCGGCCGTGTATTCGACGGCGAAGCCCGCGGGCGATACGAAGTAGCTGAAGGCATTGTCGCCGGCGGTGTGCCGCCCCGGACCCCAGCGAATGTCGATATCCCGGTGCTTCAGGTGCGAAATGCCCCGCATCATGCCGTCCACGTCCGTCATGTCATAGGCGACATGGTTGAGGCAGGGCGGCCCCGGCAGCAGCGCAACCCGGTGGTGGGCGGAACTGCACCGCAGGAAACACATGAAATCACCCAGCCAGTCGCTGATGCGGAAGCCGAGCACATCGGTGAAGAAGCGGACCATCGCCTGATGGTCTGGTGAATGCAGCACGATGTGGCTGATCCTGACCGGGATACCTTCCCAGCGTTCCACCGCACGCGGCGTGCGGGTGACGACGCCACACGAAATCTCCAGCGGCAAGCCATCCGGAGAAAAGAAGCGGAAGCCGTAACCGCCCGCCGGCCCCGCCAGAGAGCCGGGTTCTGTCACGATCTTGCACCCCGCATTCCGCACCCGGGCAAACAGGGCGGCAACGTCGGCCTCGGTATCGGTGGCGAACGAGATCAGGTCGACGTGGTTGCAGTCCGACTGTCGCAAGCGGACGACATGATGTTCGCTGCTTCCCGCTGCGGCGAACCATGCCATGCCATCCACCCCGCCCACTTCTTCCAGCCCCCAGTCCTGCGCGTAGAAGGCGCGCTCGGCAGCGAAGTCGGCCACACCATAGGCGATGGATCGGATGTCGGTTACGCGGGACATGTCTGGCTGCTTTCGCTGTTGATGATGGACTGGATCATGCGGCGCGCCCGCGTTCCGCCGGCGTCGATTCCCAGATAGACCGGCTGCAAGTCCCAGAAGTCGGCCCCGCCAAGGTTGTCGCAAGCCGCTTCGATGATGGGCTTGTCCTCGTCGATGAACGCCGCTTGCATCATCGATCGCAGGAACTCGTCGCTTCCCGGATTGGGCGGTGCGTTGCGGGACGTGGCCCAGAAATAGTGCGCCTTGCCCGCCTCTGCCGGGGTCAGGATATGCAGCTGGTGGGCGATGACGCCATCCATGCGGCTGCCGCCCGTTGGGCACGATCCGATCTGGAGGTACATCGATGCCGGCGGATCCCAGCGCATTTCCAGCCAGTGATCGCACTGCATTGCCCGGTCATAGATGCCAAAAGTGTGCGATGGCGCCGGGACATTGGGCATCCACCAGTTCGAATGGAGCCGTTCGCCTTCTTCGATGACCTGATGCTGCCCGGCGAAGATCACGCCCGCCCCGGCGAAGCTTCCGCGATGGACGAATTCGATATGGCTCAGGTCCATCAGGTTGTCGGTGCCGAACTGGTAATCCGCCCGCAGCGGCAGGTATCCTTCGATCGGTCCACCTTGCCCTTCGATCCACAAGGCCGAAAAGTCCGGAATTTTCGCAGGATCGGCTGCGGTTGCATCGCCAGCCCACAGCCAGACGATCCCGTCGCGTTCCAGCACCGCGAAACGCCGGACATGCGCCCCCTTGGGAATGGTCGGGGAGAACGGGTTGCGGACGCAGGTGCCTTCCGCGGAAAAGGCCAGCCCGTGATAGGGACAGACAAGCGTATCACCTTCGCGCGTTCCCGCCGAAAGCGGCGCGAAGCGGTGGGGGCAACGATCGATCAGGGCGGCAACCTGCCCGTCCTGCAACCGGTAGAGCACCACCGGTTGTTCGAACAAGATCCGGCGCAGCGGCTCGTCGCCAATCTCGCTGCTCCAGCCGGCCATGTACCAGCAGTTGCGAATGTATTTTGCAGTCATGACAAGCCTCAGATCGGTTGCGCGGTCAGCGCGAACATGTCGGCGGTGGCCGCCGCGTTATCGACCGGTGGCCCCTTGCCGAGCTGCCCCATGCAAATCGCCATGCTGGCGCGCACGATCGAGGCGCAGCGGTCGAACCGGCGATCCCGATAGGCGGTCAGCGCGGCTTCCACGCTGTTCGCCCGATCCAGTTCCTCGGCCAGCACCAGGCTGTCCTCGATGGCCAGGCCAGCCCCCTGCCCCAGATGGGGTGTCGTCGCATGGACCGCATCGCCCAGCAGGGCCACACGGCCCTTGTGCCACGGCCCTTCCACCAGCACCCCTTCCAACGGGCGGTAAACCACGCCTGCGTCATCCACGATCTGCGCGGCCAGATCGCGGATCGCCGGGGCACACCCCGCCGCACGGGCGCGCATTTCCGCGGCCAGTCCTTCGCGCGCAAAGCGGGGATTGGTCGGCTCCGGCGTCGTCAGGTAAAGGTACATCAGGCCACCGGACATCGGCACCAGCCCGGCACCGGTGGGGCCATTGTAAACCTGCAAGGCATCCATCCCCGCTGCCCGGGGAAGGTTGTAACGCCAGACGGACTGACCGGTGAAGTACGGCTTTTCCGCGTCGGGCAGGATCATGTCGCGCGTCTGGGAATAGACCCCGTCAGCGCCCACCACCAGATCATAGCTGCCGCTGGTGCCATCCGCGAAACCGACCCGCGCGGCGCTGCCGCTGTCATCGATGCTGTCCGCCGTCAGGCCCAAGCGCACATCGGCCCCGGCTTCGCGCGCGGCATCACCCAACACGGATTGCAGGGCGCGGCGCGAGATGCCGACATTCGCCGGATAATCCGGCAGCAGGCGGGGCGATGGCACGCGCGCCACCTTGATCCCGGCAGGCGTGAACACCTCCACCGCATCGAACCCGCAACCTGCATCGATATAGCGATCCAGAATGCCGAGCTGATCCACCGCACGCAGGACATTGCCCTGCTGGATAATGCCCACGCCATAGACTGACCATGCGGGATCCTTTTCGATCACCGTCACCTTGTGGCCGCGCTTGCCCAGCGCGATTGCGCTGGTCAGGCCGCCGATGCCCCCGCCGATGACCAGCACTTCCAGACCGTGCATTCCGCTCTCCTCTGGCGAGAGGAGTTGCACGCGCGGTAAAATCGGTCCAATCGATATATTTATTGGTAAATTATCGATTGGATTGATGTGCGTTTTGATCGTTTCGATCTGAACCTGCTGGTGGCGTTCGATGCCTTGTTGGCCGAACGCAGCGTGACAGCGGCTGCACGCCGCCTCAACCTGACCCAATCAGCCATGAGCGCGGCCCTGCAGCGCCTGCGCGATGCCGTGGGTGATCCGCTGCTGATCCGTCATGGGCGTGGCATGGTGCCGACCCCGGCGGCGCTGGCACTGGTGCCACACGTCAGCGACCTGCTGAACCGGGTACAGGACATCGTTTCGCCCCCTCGGCCGTTCGATCCCGCCACCAGCACCCGCACCTTCCGCATCGGCGCGTCGGACTATATCGCCACCGTCCTGCTTGCCCCGCTGGCGCGGCGGCTGGCGGTCATCGCGCCGCAGATGCAGATCGACATCGCCCTGCCATCGGATGCAACGGTCCGCAAACTGGCGGGCGGAGAACTCGACCTGATCCTGACGCCAGAAGAATTTGCGCTGCCCGACCATCCGACCCAATTGCTGTTCGAAGAAAGGCACGTGGTCATCGGCTGCGCGGGCAACCCGTTCATGGCCCGGCCCATGACGCAGGAAACCTTCGCGGCACAGGGCCACGTCGCCGTGCGGATCGATGGCCGCAACACCTATATCGAGAACGAGCTGGCCCGGCTGGGCATTGTCCGCCGGGTCGAAGTCTACGCGCCTTCGTTCGTGCAGGCCCCGTGGCTGCTGCCCGGCACACAGCGGATCGCGCTGATGCACGAACGCCTCGCCCGGCTGCTCGCCCCCGCCATGGGCCTGCGCATCGCCCCGCCCCCCTTCGATCTTCCGCCCATGCGCGAAATGGCACAGTTCCACGCCACCCGCCGCGATGACGCAGCGCTGCAATGGCTATTGTCGGAATTGCTCCACCTCGCCCGCGGGACGAAGGCGTGAGGAAAACAGGTTTGAAAAGCTGGTGCACCCGACAGGATTCGAACCTGTGACCTCTGCCTTCGGAGGGCAGCGCTCTATCCAGCTGAGCTACGGGTGCGTGCGGCGGCGGTTAGCAATCGTGTGGCGCATCGCCAAGTGAATAGTGCGGGCGGGCGCGAGTTTGGGGGCCAGCACGCACGGCTGCGCCCCTGAAACCTGAAATTCGCAATGGGGCCCAGAGCGAGCTGCGGCGCTGGCCCGCTTATGGCCCGGCTTACTGGCGGACGGGCAACTGTTGCAGCTTGCTG
>JBDLVD010000023.1:0-20430 GCA_039804965.1 Pseudomonadota bacterium | reverse complement strand
TTCGCGCTGGAAGGGTTGAGCCAACTGCTGCAGACGGTCGAACAGGTGCAGCAGCGCTTCAACGCCGATCTCGGCATTGTCGGGATCGCGCTCACCATGTTCGATCGCCGCAACCGGCTGACCGATCAGGTGGCAGACGATGTGCGAGAATGCCTCGGCAAGCTGGTTTTTGAATCGGTCATCCCGCGCAATGTCCGCTTGTCGGAAGCGCCGAGCCATGGCCTGCCCGCCCTGATTTACGATCATTCCTGCACCGGCAGCCGCGCTTACATGGCGCTGGCGCGTGAACTGATCAGTCGACTGCCCAAGGAAAGGATCGCCGCATGAGCGACGCCATTGGCGAAAAAGCTGCCCCCCGCCGCAAATTGGGCCGGGGGCTTGGTGCCCTGATGGGCGATATGCGCCGCGAAGAGCCGCTGGTGGTGCCAGCTGCTGCGGCCAGCCCGGCAACGACGGCTGCCTTGGCAGCGGTGGCAGCATCTGGGCCAGTATCCGGACCGGCATCCGGCTTGGCAAGCGTGCCGGTCGCCGCGATCGAGCCGCACCCTGATCAGCCACGCCGCCATTTCGACGAAGCCGCGTTGAACGAACTGGCGGCTTCGATCGAGGCGCGGGGCGTCATCCAGCCGGTGATCCTGCGCACGTTGCCCGGTGGCCGGTATCAACTGGTGGCGGGCGAACGCCGCTGGCGCGCGGCGCAGAAGGCGCAGGTGCATGAAATTCCCGCGCTGATCCGCGATCTGGATGAACGCGAAGTGATGGCGCTGGCGCTGATCGAGAACATCCAGCGTGAAGATCTGAACCCGGTTGAGGAAGCGCGCGCGTACCATCGGCTGGCCGAACGGGAAGACCTGACGCAGGCGGAAATCGCGCGGCTGGTGGACAAGTCGCGCAGCCATGTCGCCAACATGCAACGGTTGCTGAGCCTGCCCGAAGCGGTGCTCGACCATGTCGAGGCTGGACGGCTGGACATGGGGCATGCGCGGGCGCTGATTGGCCGTGACGATGCGGCAGACCTTGCACAGCGGGCGGTGGACCAGAAGCTGTCGGTCCGCGAAGTCGAAAAGCTGGCGCGCAAGGGCGATGCCCCGCGTCAGCGGCGCACGGCGGTGGAACCGCGCGGCGCCACCAACGATGCAGACATCATGGCGGTGCAGAACCACCTGGAGGAATTCTTGGGCCTGTCGGTGCGGATCGCGGCCGATGCCGATCCGCGATCGGGCGCGGTGACGATCCGTTATCGCACGCTGGACCAGCTGGACCTGATCTGCCAGCGGCTGACCGGCGGCGGTTTCTGACCATAACGGGGAGGCAGGCCGTGGCTCGCCTCCCCGTCAAGCCATTGAAAAATATCGTTACTTTGCCGGGAGGAGCTTGCCTGCCCGGATCGGGACCAGCTTGGTCCGGTGCGGTGCGACCACCCGCACCGGCACGCGATAGGTGCGCGTGACCCGGCGCGCGGGGACAACTTCGTCCCATTCTTCGACGACCTGTTCGTAACGCGGGGCCGGGGTATGCTGCATGGCCATCGGCATCATCATGACGGGGACCATCATCACCGGCATGGCCATGGCCGGGGAATAGCCCTGCTGATAGCCATAGCCATAGCCATAGCCGCTGGCCTGCGGGGCATAGGCACCGCTTTCATAATGGCGCAGGTAATCTTCGCAGTAGTCCGCCGCTTCGCCTCGCCGTTCGTGGTGGCCGGCGCTGTCGATTGCGGCACCGATTGCCGCGCCGGCAAGCCCGCCTACGCCTGCGCCCAGCAATGTGCCGCCCAACCGGGCATCGTCGGCAATGCGGTTGCCGGCAACCCCACCCACGACCGCGCCCAGCAAGCCGCCGATCAGGCCGCCGCTTTTTTGGCGATGCGGGGCGTGGTTGGCACGGCAATCAGCCAGCCATTCTTCTCGCTGTTCGGGCGAATAGGCAAAACGCCGGCCATCCTGCATCGCGCCATGGTGCATCATGCCTTCATGCATCGCGTGGGGGCCGTCAGCCGGCATGTCCGCTGCCGGCATTGGCATGGGCATGGACTGGGGCATGGACTGGGGCATGGACTGGGGCATAGACTGGGGCATCGGCATTGACCGGGGCATGGCATATTGCGCCGATGCAGGCGATGCCATGGCAGTAAGCGCGGCTGCGGTGGCGGCGAACAGCGTGGCGCGGTGGGCGGCGTGTCTGGCTGGGCGGATGGTCATTTCGGATCCCCTGCTGGCACGGCCACGGACTCGGCGCGCGCGAATGGTTAATCCAAAATTTAGGATGATTCGGCTCGTGGTACCAAGCGTGGGCTGCGCGCTGTCCCGTTTCGGGGCGGTAAATCAGATGCGGGTGGCCAGCATCCGGGCGAGCGCTTCGATCCCGCGGGCGTCCGCTTCATCGAACCGTGCGGGCGAGGGGCTGTCGAGATCGATCACTGCCACCACCCGTCCATCGCGCAATACCGGCACCACCAGTTCGGAACGGCTGGCGGCATCGCACGCGATATGGCCGGGGAAGGCATGGACATCAGGCACCAACTGCGTGGCCCCCGTGGCAGCCGCAGCCCCGCAGACGCCCTTATCCAGCGGAATGCGGATGCAGGCGGGTTTGCCGCAGAACGGGCCGAGCACCAGTTCGCCCACGAAATTGGCTTCGGCATCGGCTCTGCTTTGCACCATGCGGTAAAAGCCCGCCCAGTTGAGATCGGGCAGCAGTTGCCACACCAGCGCGGCGACATTGGCCATGTTGGCCACGCCATCGCTTTCGCCCGCAGTCAGCGCGTCGGCTGCTTCCAGCAGGTCACGATAGAGCTCGGGCTTGGGGCGGGCGGGGTCAGCGGCAAAGTCGAACATCGGCCTGAGGTAGCGAGCGAAATGTTTGCCGCAAGTGCGTTGCTGGTTTAGTTGACGGCGCATGAGCATTCTGAAGAAGATCGGCGTTGTCGTCGTCATCGGGCTGGTGGCCCTTGGCCTGTTCGCGTGGTGGGTGATCCGGGGTGACCCGGCGGAACTGCCGTTCGACAAGGTAACCGGCACCAATCCCGTCATCGCCGAGGCCGATCCGCAGACCATCCCCACCGTGGGCGTCGCCCGGCCGATCGGCTGGGCCGCCGGTGCCGCACCGAAGGCTGCCGCCGGGCTGGTGGTGAACCGCTTTGCCGAAGGTCTGGAACACCCGCGCGTCATCTACACCATGCCCAATGGCGACGTGCTGGTGAGCGAAAGCAATGCCCCCAGCCGTGTGATTGCGGGCGGTGGCATCACCAATTTCGTGGCCGGGCTGCTGTTCGCCCGCGCCGGGGCTTCGGTGCCTTCCCCCAACAAGCTGGTGCTGTTGCGCGATGCCGATGGCGATGGCCGGGCGGAAGTGAAGGTTGTGCTGAAGGACGGGCTGGAATCCCCGGGCGGCATCGCGTGGCGCGATGGCAAGCTGTATGTCGCCAACCACAATGCCGTGCTGCGTTTCGACTATGCCCAAGGCGCGACGACCATGGCCGGCAAGGGCGTGAAACTGATGGACCTGCCCGGTGCGGGCAACCACTGGATGCGCAACCTGTTGCTGAGCGATGATGGCAAGAAGCTGTACGTTTCGGTCGGTTCATCCTCCAACATCGCCGAAAACGGCATGGACGCGGAAAAGGACCGCGCGGCAATCCACGAACTCGATCTTGCCAGCGGCAAGTCGCGCATCTGGGGGTCCGGCCTGCGCAACCCCAACGGCATGGCGTGGAACCCGTGGACCGGCGAATTGTGGACCACCGTGAACGAACGCGACATGCTCGGTTCCGATCTGGTGCCCGATTACATGACCAACGTGCCGATCGGCGCCAATTACGGGTGGCCGTGGATCTACTGGAACGAGGTGTTCGACACCCGCGTGACATGGCCGGTGCCCAATTTCCTCAACCAGTATACCCGCACGCCTGAATATGCGCTGGGGCCGCACGTGGCGGCGCTGGGGCTGGCCTTTTCGAAGCAGGGCACCATGCTGGGCGACACGTTCGGGCAGGGCGCCTTCATCGCGCGGCACGGATCGTGGAACCGCAAGCCGGCGGCAGGTTATGACGTGGTGTTCGTGAAGTTCGATGCGCGCGGCAACCCGGTGGGCAAGCCGGTCAACGTGCTGCAGAGCTTCCTTGCCGGTGAAGGCGATACCCATGGCCGCCCGACGTGGGTGGCGTGGGACAAGACCGGGGCGCTGCTGGTCAGCGACGATACCGGCAACATCATCTGGCGGGTCACTTCACCGGGTGCGAAGCCGTCTGCTGCCCCGCAACTGATCCACGGCGCGCGCCTGCCGCCGATGCGCGAACTCAAGGGCGATCCGTCGCGCGCCTTCGAAAACCCGCCGCCGGATCTGGTGCCGGGCGCGGTTTGAAACAGCGGCCGGGCCGGGTCAGACGGTCTTTCCGGCGCGGCCCGCCAGTTCGGTGATGTAATGCCACGCCACCCGGCCTGACCGGGCACCGCGGCGCTTGGACCATTCCAGCGCCTCGTGCTCATCCAGCGGCAGGCCGTGTTCGGCGGCATATCCGCGCAGGATCGCCAGATAATCGTCCTGCGTCAGCGCGTGGAAACCCAGTGACAGGCCGAACCTGTCGGCCAGCGCCAGCTGATCGTCCACTGCATCGCGCGGGTTGATCGGATCATCCTGTTCGCTGGCATCGCGCGACAGGATCGCGCGGCGGTTGGATGTCACCGCCAGCCGCACGTTGCCGGGGCGTGCCTCCACCCCGCCATCCAGCCAGCTGCGCAGATGGCGCGGGCCGATGGTATCGCCGGGCGCAAAACCCAGATCATCGATGTAGACAACGAAGCGCCGATTCTGCTGCCCCAGCTGGGTGAACAGCGCGGGGAGGTGTTCCACTGCATCCGCCGCCACTTGCACCAGCGCGATCTGGCCCGGATGCCGCTCTGCCGCGTGCTTCACTGTCGCGCGCACCAGGGCGGATTTGCCGGTGCCGCGCGCGCCCCACAACAGCATGTCGTGCGCCGCCGCGCCGCTGGCATGGCGCAGCACATTGTCGCGCGCTGCCAGTTTCTGCCGGTCGATTCCGCACAGCAGGTCCAGTGCCGGGGCTTCGATCCGCGGCACTGCGCGGGCGCCTTGCGCGGTCCAGACGAAGGCCGGCGCGGCGAGCCAGTCGGCGGTGAAAACGGGCGGCGGGGCCAGCCGCTCCAGCGCCAGTTCCAGCGTGGCGGCGATACGCACCAGCGGATCGGTTTGGTCTTTCATCACCGCCTCGCCTATAGCGCGCGGCGATGAGCGACAACAGTGTGCCCGAAATGCTTGCCCCAGATGCCGCCGGGATCGCCCGCGCGGCGCAGGTGCTGCGCGCCGGTCGGCTGGTCGCGGTGCCGACGGAAACGGTTTACGGACTTGCCGCGCGTGCCGACAGCGATGATGCGGTTGCGGGCATCTATCGCGCCAAGGGGCGGCCGGATTTCAACCCGCTGATCGTTCACGTCGCCACGCTGGATGATGCGCGGCGGTGGGCCATGGTCGATGCACGGGCAGAGCGGCTGGCGGAACGGTTCTGGCCGGGGCCGCTGACCATGGTGCTGCCTGTGGTGCCGAACAGCGGGATTGCCCCCGCCGTCACTGCCGGACTGCCGACCATCGCGCTGCGGATGCCCGATCATCCGGCAATGCAGCAGTTGCTGCGCGAAACCGGCCTGCCGCTGGCGGCGCCATCCGCCAATCGCAGCGGTGGCGTCAGCCCGACCAGCGCCGATCACGTGGTGCAATCGCTGGGCAACCGGGTGGATGCAGTGATCGACGGCGGGGAATGCCTGCGCGGGCTGGAATCGACCATCGTCGCCTTGCGTGCTGACGGAACGTGGCAATTGCTGCGCCCCGGCCCGATCGCGCCGGAGGATCTGGCGCAGCTGCTGGGGCCCCCGGCGCCGTTGCACGATGCGCGGATCGAGGCGCCGGGCCAGCTCGCCAGCCATTATGCACCGGGCAAGCCGGTGCGGCTGGAGGCTGCGAGCGCGGCGGACGATGAATTCCTGATCGGCTTTGGCCCGGTGGCCGGGCATTGTTCGCTGTCTGAAACCGGCGATCTGGCGCAGGCGGCGGTGCGGCTTTACGCCTGCCTGCATCTGGCCGCGTCGGCCCCTCAGGCGCGGGTGGCAGTGGCCCCGGTGCCCGATGCGGGTATCGGCGCGGCGATCAATGACCGCTTGCGCCGCGCTGCGGCCTAACGGCGCAGCATCCTTTCGATTTTCGCCTGCGTGTCGCGCGCGTCATCACAGGCGCCGCGATCGCCCTTCTGGCAACGGCGCATCTGCTTTTCGTACTTGCGCTCCAGCTTGTGCGCTTCTTCTTCGTTATGGCGCATGGCCCGTCCGCGATTTTCGTCGGCTTCGGACTGGCTGGTGGTGGCAAGGTCCACCGCCTTGCCCGCCACTTTGACAGGGGCCGTAACGATGCCGACGGCGGCTTGCGCCAGGCAGCCGCCCAGCAGCGGCGTGGCGAGAATCGACAGGGCAACGGCGGGCAGGCGGGTCATCGGCGGTTCCTCGTTCCCGCCGCACCTGCACCAGCTTCGCTGACGGGGCAATGAACCCGCTGGCGTTGGCCCCATCAATCGCCGCGTTCACACACCAGCTTGCCCGAACCCACGCTGCTGACCGTGCAGCGGGCAGCGCCGCGCACTGTTACCATGCCCGATCCCATGATGCTGGCATCCACGGCCCCGTCGGAAGCGAAGGTGGCATCGCCCGAACCGGCGATGCTGACCGATGCCTTGCCCGCTTTCAGCCCTTCCATCCGGCCGCTGCCACTGCCTGCAATCGACAGGTCGAGCGTCTCCACCGTTCCCGCGGCAGTATAGCGCCCGCTGCCAGCAATCGAGACATCCAGCTTGCGCGCCGCCACCACAGAGGTCGCCAGATCACCTGAACCGGCGATGGAAACCTCGGCCTCGTCCGCCAGTGCGCTCGCGGTGATCGATCCGGAGCCTGCCACCACCAGCTTGCGCGGGGCCGGCATGGTGACGTGCACCGTGGCCTTGCCAGTGCCGTTCCAGCCATCGCGGCGTGCGCGCAGGATACCCAGCGCGCCATCATCCAGCGTGAAGCGCAGATGCTCTGCCGCGTCGCTGTCGCCGTCCACCGTCACCGCAAAGGTTTCGCCCGACGTGATGACCACGCTGTCGGGGCCGAGCAGCACCAGTTCGTGCGGCGCCGTGCCGGTGAGATCGAGCGCCGACAGCGGTACGCCCTCGTGTCCGTTAAAGCGGATTTCGCCACCCTTGCACGCCGCCAGCCCGCCGACAGCAGCCAGCGCGATGACCGGGGCCATGGTCTTGAAGAAGCGTTCCAGTCGCATGTCCTAGCTCCGTGTTTGTGTATTACCGCAGTAATACGCTAATGCTGGAGCGGCGGCAATTGCGCTGGTCGATTGGAATGGCCGGTTCGCCGAATGCGAAAAGGGCCGCCCCGGCAGTGCGGGGCGGCCCTTTCATGCGGCAGCGATGAAAACGCGATCAGGCGTCTTCGGTGGTCGCTGCGGCGGTGTCGTAATACTGCGGGGCATAGGTCCGCAGCACGTCGAGGATCTTCGCCAGAGCGGCGGGTTCGTCGGTCTTTTCCATGGCCGCCAGTTCGCGCGCGAGGCGGCTGGAAGCGGCTTCGAAGATCTGCCGTTCGGAATAGGACTGTTCCGGCTGGTCTTCCGGGCGGAACAGGTCGCGCGTCACTTCGGCAATCGACACCAGATCGCCCGAATTGATCTTCGCTTCGTATTCCTGCGCGCGGCGCGACCACATGGTGCGCTTCACGCGGGGCTTGCCCTTCAGCGTTTCCATTGCTTCCTTCAGCGTCTTGTCGCTGGAAAGCTTGCGCATGCCGATGGCTTCGACCTTGTTGACCGGAACGCGCAGCGTCATGCGTTCCTTTTCAAAGCGGAGCACATACAGCTCCAGCTTCATCCCGGCGATTTCTTCGTTCTGAAGTTCGATCACACGGCCAACGCCGTGCTTGGGATAGACCACGTAATCGCCGACATCAAAGGCGGGGGCGTTTGCAGCCATCTAGAATCCTTTCTTGCCGGCAGGCCCAGGCAGATGCGTCAACAAATTCTAGGCCGGGCGACCCGTCGCCGGCCTGATTTGCCTTGTGGATGACGCTGCTGGCGGGGGGGCCTGCCTTCCTTGTCCGCCTGCCATCCCGGAAGAAAGGAGGCAGTTGAACAATTATATAGCAGATTCGCAACAAAATTGCCACCCCTGCCCGCCGAGGCCCGGCAGGGGGAGTGGCAAGGGGGATTCCGCCGGGCATATCGCCCGGCAGATTCACCCGGATTCAGCCTGTCCGGCCTGTGGCGCGGCGCCGTTTCATGACCGCGCAGCGCCGATCCGCGACCGTGCGGGCGATCAGTCGCCTTCGCCGGGTTCCGGGGTGAAGTACTTTTCGAACTTGCCTTCTTCACCCTTGAACTCGTCCGCATCGGCGGGCGCGTCCTTCTTTTCGGTGATGTTGGGCCATTCGGCGGAATACTTGGTGTTCAGTTCCAGCCACTGTTCCAGCCCGCCTTCGGTATCGGGCAGGATGGCTTCGGCCGGGCATTCCGGTTCGCACACGCCGCAGTCGATGCATTCCGAAGGATTGATGACCAGCATCGTTTCGCCTTCGTAGAAGCAATCCACCGGGCACACTTCCACGCAGTCGGTGTACTTGCACTTGATGCAGGCATCGGTGACGACATAGGTCATTCTGGCGTTTTCCCTTCTGGATGCCGGTCCCCGTCAATTTCAGGGGTTTGGCCGCCTGCTATGGCGAATGGCACCGCAGCGTCAAGCGGGCGATAGCACGCACGCGCTTCTGCCGGGGGGCCACGCCGCGCTGGCAGGGCGACGATTTCGATCACCAGCACCCGGTTTGCCAGCGGCAGGGTCAGCACATCGCCGACCGCAACCGCCTGATCCTGATGCACCGCGCGGCGGCCGTTGTGGCGGATGTGGCCTTCCCCGATCCAGCGCTGGGCGATGGATCGGCTGCGGGCAAAGCGCAGGTGGTGGAGCAGCTTGTCGAGCCGCACCGTCCCTCAGCGGACCAGGCTGGCCAATATGGCAAAGGCATTGCCTTCACCGGCCGGCGCTGCGGGCGCAGGCGTGCGTTCGCGCGGGGCGGCGGGTGCATTGCCCTTGCGGCGGTGGTCCCGATCGGGCCGGCGATCGTCTGCACGCGGGGTGCGGGCAGTGGCGGCATCGGCGCGCGGCGCGCGCCAGCGCCAGTTGAGCGGGGCCGCGGGGCCGAACGCCCCTTCCGCCAGTGCCTTCACCTCGCCCGCGCGGAAGCCCGCGTCGCGCATCAGTTTCATGAAATTGGCAGGCAGCAGGCCCATTGACGTCGGCAGGGCCATGTCCACGCGGAAGCCCAGCGCCCCGCTTTTTGCCCGAGCATCGTGAGCAGTGCGAAACAGCTTTTCTGCCAGATCTACCCGGATCGCCTGATCGCCTGCACGGCGATAACCGGCGGGCAGGCCGCGCGGAGATTCGATCACGGCTTCCATCGATGCGTGCAGCGGGCGCTTGTCTGCACCCAGCGCGGCCAGAAGGCGGCGGGGCGCGGGTTTCAGCAACATCGGCATGA
Organism: Pseudomonadota bacterium; assembly: GCA_039804965.1. Lineage (GTDB taxonomy): Bacteria > Pseudomonadota > Alphaproteobacteria > Sphingomonadales > Sphingomonadaceae > Croceibacterium_C. The sequence continues at coordinate 10,843 of JBDLVD010000023.1, read as the reverse complement.
ACACGTCGAGCGCGCCGATGGTTACGCCAAGGCGGCGCAGCAACGGGCGGCGTTCCTTCGGCATCAGCGCCAGATTGGCCGCTTCACGCGGGATCACGCCGTTGCCTTCGGCCAGCGTCAGCAGCAGCGCGCGTACTTCGCTGCCGGCATCCGGGTCGAGCGCGGCTTTCTCGATCTTGCGCAAGGGGGCAAGCGGCGCCAGTTCGGTGTCCAGCCAGTGGTCCAGCGCTTCGGCCAGACGCGCCTTGTGCGCCGGGTCCATCACGCCCAGTTCCTTGGCCAGATGCAGGCGCGGGCGGCTCTTGTTCTTGCCCGGTTCCAGCCGGGCGACAACGCGGCCATCGCGGCGCAGTTCGCCTTCCGCGATTTCCAGCCCGCCCAGTTCGCTTTCCACCAGCGCCTGCGCGCGCTGCGCCAGCAGGGCGGGCAGATGCCGTTCCGCCGCCGCCAGCATCAGCTTGCGATCTTCCTGGCTGGCGTCGGCATCCACCACGAAGCGGAATCCGTCCAGATGGCCGATCGGCTGGTCTTCAACCAGCACCCGGCCGGAATCATCGAGCGTTACCCGCAAAAGTCCTGCATCCTTTCCCATTCCCCGCATCAATACCGCAGTCCGCCGGTTTACAAAACGTTCCGTCAGCCGCTGGTGCAGGGCATCGGACAGTTTCGCCTCTGCCGCGCGGGCGCGGGCGGCCATTTCATCGCGTGCCAGCACCCAGTCTGGCCGCTGGCAGATATAGGCCCAGCTGCGAATTGCGGCGATGCGCCCTTGCAGGGTGTCGATATCGCCGCTGGTATGCCCCAGTTCGGCAATCCGCGCCGCGACATAATCCGCGCCGATGTGGCCACCGCGCAGATCGTCCCACAGACGCGATACGAAGCGGGCGTGCATGTCCGGCCCCTGCTGGCGGAAATCGGGCAGCTGGCAGGCGTCCCAGAACCGCCGCACCATGGCAGGCGTGGTGACGCTGGCGGCGATCGCGGGATCTTCCGCCAGCCGTTTCAGCACCGCCAGGTCGATCGCTTCGGGTGCAGCGGCCAGTTGCGGTTCGCACGGGCGCGATTCCAGATCGGCCAGCAGTGTGGCCACGCTGGCCATGCGCGGTTCGGGTTCGCGCCAGTACAGCTTCGTCAGCGGAGCGAAGCGGTGATTTTCGATCGCGTAGACTTCGTCTTCGGTGAATTCGAGCGCGGAGGATCCGCCCCCCTTGCGCCCGTCCTGCCCGCCAAGGGTGCCGAAAGTGCCGTCTTTCTGGTGCCGCCCGGCGCGCCCGGCGATCTGGGCCATTTCCGCCGGTGTCAGCCGCCGCTGCCGCACCCCGTCAAACTTGCTCAGGCTGGCGAAGGCGACATGCGTGACGTCAAGGTTCAGCCCCATGCCGATGGCATCCGTGGCGACGATGTAATCGACCTCGCCGCTCTGGAACAGTTCCACCTGGCGGTTGCGTGTTTCCGGGCTGAGAGCGCCCATCACCACCGCCGCGCCGCCGCGAAACCGCTTGAGCATTTCGGCCACGGCATAGACCTGTTCCACCGAAAAGCCGACGATGGCGCTGCGCGGCGGCAGGCGCGAAAGCTTGCGCGACCCGGCATGGCTGAGCGTGGAAAAGCGCGGCCGTTCCTCGATCTGGAATTCGGGCAGCAGCGCGCGCACCATCGGTTCCAGCGTGGAGGAACCGAGCAGCATCGTTTCTTCGCGCCCGCGCGCATTCAGCAGCCGGTCGGTGAAGATGTGCCCGCGTTCGCGGTCAGCCGCCAATTGCGCTTCGTCCAGCGCCACGAAAGCCAGATCGCCGCCGGTGCGCGGCATCGCTTCTGCCGTGCACAGGAAGTAACGCGCGCCGGGCGGTTCGATCCGTTCTTCCCCGGTTATCAGTGCGACGTGGGCATCGCCCTTGATCGCGCGCACCCGGTCATAGACCTCGCGCGCCAGCAGCCGCAGCGGGAAGCCGATCGCGCCGCTGGAATGGCCGCACAGCCGTTCGATCGCCAGATGCGTCTTGCCGGTGTTGGTCGGGCCGAGCACGGCCCGCAGGCGGCTGTTGTGGCGATGGTGGGTCACGATCAGGCGATTGTGGCGACGCGCCGGGCAGACCGCAAGGCGGTTGCCCACCACCATTTTCGCTTTGCCCCGGAGGACGGCCAGCTGGCCGTGGTTCAAGCGAAATTAACTTTATTGCGGCACAGCCCTTTGGCAATCGCGGTGCGGGATCGCAGGGGCCATTGGCGCATGACGCCATTGTGCCATCATCATTCGCCAGGAGGGCGCGTGTTCAAGGACAGGTCAGCCGATGCCGATTGTGCCGCGGGCGGAGAGCCTGCGGACGATCGCGCGGGGCTGGGCCGTGCTCATTCCATGCCTGCTCATCTGGCGGGTAGCCCCATCGCCGTCGCCCCGGCGCTGCACCCTGCCCCCTCGCTGGGCGGGCGTTATCGCGCATGGATCGCCCAGGCAGAAGCGCGGCTGGCCGGCATCGACCTTGCCCCCGATCTGGCGCAGGATATCGGATCGCGGCAATGGCTGCGCGGTGCAGCCACGCTGATCGGGCTGACCGGTATCGCGCTGGCGGCATGGCCGGGGTTCGCTCCGCTGAAAGCCGCCCCGGCGATCGAGATGGATCAGCAGGCCCGCGATGAATTCCGCAGCCAGATGATCATGCCGCTGGCGCTGGGGGCAGACAGCGGCCGCCACATGCGCGCCACCCGCGCGCTGGCCAACCTGCGCAGCGCACCCGAACGGCCCCGGCTGGATATGGAAGCCACGCTGGCACAGGGGGACAGTTTCCCGCGGATGCTGGAACGCAGCGGCGTCGGCCCCGTGGAAGCGGACCAGATCGCCGGGATGGTCGGCAATGCAATGCCGCTGGCCGATATCGCACCCGGGACAAAGGTGGACATCACGCTGGGCCGCCGCCCGGCACCCAACATGCCGCGCCCGGTGGACGCATTGTCGTTCCGCGCGCGGTTCGACCTGCAATTGGCGGTGGAACGGCGCGGCGGGCAGCTCGCGCTCGATCCCCGGCCGATCCATGTCGACACCACGCCGCTGCGCGTGCGCGGGCGGGTGGGGCCAAGCCTGTACCGTTCGGCCCGCGCGGCGGGCGCGCCGGCCAGCGCAGTGCAGCAATATCTGCGCGCTCTGACCGCGGAAATCGATCTCGACAGCGGGCTGTCGGCCAATGACGAATTCGATCTGGTGGTGGAATACAAACGCGCCGCCACCGGTGAAGTGGAAGCGGGCAAACTGCTCTATGCCGGGATCATGCGCGGCGGCAAACCGCGGAAGCAGCTGGTCCGCTGGGGCACTGACGGGCGCTTTTACGAAGCATCGGGCGTGGGTGAAACGCGGCAGGGACTGGTGGCCCCGGTGCCGGGGCGGATGACGTCCAGCTATGGACTGCGCCGCCATCCGATCCTTGGTTATACCCGCATGCACGCAGGCATCGATTTTGCCGCGCCATATGGTTCGCCGATCTATGCCGTCACCGATGGCCGGGTGGATTTTGCCGGGCGCCACGGCGGCCACGGCAATTTCGTGCGGCTGAGCCACGGCGGCGGGATGCAGACCGGTTATGGCCACATGAGCCGCATCGCCGTCAGCCCGGGGCAGGCCGTGCGGCGCGGGCAGGTGATCGGCTTCGTCGGTTCCACCGGCCTTTCGACCGGGCCGCACCTGCATTACGAAATGTATCGCAACGGGGTGACGGTGAACCCGGCCAGCGTGCAATTCGTCACCCGCGCGCAATTGTCGGGCGGGCAACTGGCGGCATTCCGCCAGCGGCTGGCGCAATTGCAAGGGCTGACGCCGGGCGCGGCGCTGGGCACGCTGGCCCCGGCTGGCGTTGCCGGAAGCGAACCGGTGCGCGAAATTGACCGGGTTGATGGCCCCGCTGCCTCGGCCCCCGTGCCACGCTGATTGAACACGGCGGCGTTTTCGGGCAGTGCCACGGGCCATGACCGGCCATTTCCCCGCCACCCGCCTCCGCCGCCCCCGTGCCCATGCATGGAGCCGCGCGCTGTTCCGTGAAAACGTGCTGACCCCGGCAGACCTGATCTGGCCGCTGTTCGTCACCGACGGGCATGGCGTGGAAGACCCGATCGGCACCCTGCCCGGCGTGTCGCGCTGGTCGCTGGACGGCATTGCCGCGCGGGCAAGGGAAGCCGTGGCGCTGGGCATCCCGTGCGTGGCGCTGTTCCCCAATACCCCGCCCGACCGCCGCAGCATCGACGCCGCCGAAGCGCTCAACCCCGACAATCTGATGTGCCGCGCCATCCGCGCCATCCGCGATGCGGTGGGCAATGATCTGGGCGTGCTGACCGATGTGGCGCTCGATCCCTATACCGCCCACGGGCAGGACGGGCTGGTGGACGATGCCGGTTATGTGCTGAACGATGCGACGGTGGAAATGCTGGTGGGGCAGGCGCTGGTTCAGGCCGAAGCCGGATCGGACATTGTCGCCCCGTCCGACATGATGGATGGCCGCATCGGCGCGATCCGTGATGCGCTGGAAGATGCCGGCCACGTCAACGTGCAGATCATGTCCTATGCCGCCAAGTATGCCAGCGCTTTCTATGGCCCGTTCCGCGATGCCGTGGGCAGCCGCGGCCTGCTGAAAGGCGACAAGAAGGGCTATCAGATGGACCCGGCCAATGCGGAAGAAGCCGTGCGCGAAGTGGCGCAGGATCTGGCCGAAGGCGCGGACAGCGTGATGGTCAAGCCGGGCCTGCCCTATCTCGATATCGTGCGGCTGGTGAAGGACACCTTCGAAGTGCCGGTGTTCGCCTATCAGGTCAGCGGCGAATACGCGATGATCGAAGCCGCCGTGGCTGCCGGCGCGGGGGACCGTGATGCGCTGGTGCTGGAAACGCTGATGGCTTTCAAGCGCGCCGGGTGTTCGGGTGTGCTGACCTATCACGCGGCCCACGCCGCGCGGCTGCTGGGCGCCTGAATCCGGCATGACGCCGCAGCAGCGTTTCCCGTGGGCCACGATCCTGCCGTTCGAAGGCATGGTGCCGCAGATCGACGATACCGCCTTCATCGCGCCGGGTGCGCGCATCATCGGTGATGTCACGATCGGCCCGCAGGCCAGCGTCTGGTATAACTGCGTCCTGCGCGGCGATATCCACCGCATCGTGGTGGGTGCGCGCAGCAATGTGCAGGACGGCAGCGTGTTCCATGTCGAAGGCCCGCGGCCGGACACCGAAGGTTGCCCGACGATCATCGGCGAAGATTGCGTGATCGGCCACATGGCCGTGGTCCACGGCGCCACGCTGCATGACCGGGCCTTTGTCGGCATGGGCGCGGTGGCGATGGACGGGGCGGTGATCGGCGAAGGGGCGATGCTGGGGGCGGGCGCCTTGCTCAGCCCCGGCAAGGAAATCCCCGCGCGCGAAATCTGGGTTGGCCGCCCGGCGAAATACCTGCGCACGCAGGACGAAGCGCAAGTGGCCAAGATCCGCTTCCAGACAGAACGGTATTGCCAACTGGCCCAGCGGCATCTGGCGGCGCTTGATGGCGCGGCCCAAGGCTGAATTCCCCCCTGCGGCAGAGCTACGCGCCCTTGCCGATGGCGAAGGGCGGCTGGCCCTGCGCGCCACCCCGGGTGCGCGCAGCGAAGGGATCGAAATCACCGACGGGCGCGTGCTGGTGAAAGTGCGGGTCAAGCCGCAGGATGGCGCGGCCAACGATGCCGTGCTGGAAATGCTGGCTGATGCGCTGGGCGTGGCGACGTCAAGGTTGCGCCTGTTGCGCGGCGCGACATCGCGCGAAAAGCTGGTGCAACTGCCGGAAGCCTAGGCTGCCACCTGCGTTTCAATCCTGCGGGCAAACAGCAGCAGGGCCAGCAGGATGGCCGGCGATGTCCAAGGCACCACGTCAGGCGCGGCCCTGCTCGCCAATGCCCCGGCCAGCCCGCCTGCAGCCAGACTGCTCCACAGGATCAGGCTTGGCAGCGCGCCCTTGCGGCCTTTCTGCCCGGTCAACAGCGAGGCAAGGCCTTCGCCCATGCGGACCAATGCCCCGGTCATGTAGGTTACGCCCAGCGCCACGCCGCCATCGCGCCGGAAGACGTTGTTGATCGCGCCCATCGCCAGCACCGAACCGCCGAGGAACATGGCGGTGCTGCCCAGAGCGTGGCCGCCTGCGGCCAGCAGCAGCAACAGGGCGCACAGGCCCAGCACAGTCGATTGGCGATGGCGGCGGGTGTGTTCGGCCACGATGGCGCCCAGCGTCACCCCCAGAGTGAAACCTGCGATCAGCCCGGCGGCAATGGCGGCCGGCGTGTTGCCCTGCGCCAGTTCGACCCCCAGCCGGGTGGTGTTGCCGGACATGAAGGACACGAAATAGCGGTCCGCCGCGAGGAACCCGGTGGCATCGACATATCCTGCCAAGGCGGCGATCCCATAGGCCAGCAGGCGTTCGGCGCGTTCAAACTGGTACATCGCAGGCCACCATGCATGGCTGGCGGCGTTTTTCAAATGTCTTGCGGGTCCGCCACCATTGCGCGGGCCATCAGGCCGAGCCGTTCGGTCATCAACCGGGACAGGTCGGCATGATCCGGCCCGCATTCCGCTATCGCGCGGGTCATGGCGTCCACCCATTGTTCGGCGGTATCCGCGCCCACGCCCAGCGCGCGGTGGGCGCTCATCATGCATTTGCCGGGGTTCTGTTCGAACCAGTCGTGCGGACCGCCGGTCCATGCGCTCAGCCAGCCGGCCAGCGATGCGCGCATTGGCGCAAGGTCGGCGGCGTGCATCGCCCGCAGCGCGGCATAGGCGGGATCGCTGTCCATCAGATCGTAGAACCGGTCGACGAACCGGCGCACGCCTTCGCGGCCGCCGATGATGTCGTAAGGTGTCTGCACGGCTGGCCGGTCGGATTGTGGGCCGGATTGCGGGTGGGCTTCGGTCATGGTGCGCAGATGCGGTCAGCCGTGCCAGCACGCATTGCGCCAGCGCAAATCGGTCAATCGCGGATCAGGCCGCGCAGCGTGTCGATCCGGTCAGCTTCATGCGGGGGCTTGTCCCAGCGCACGCGGTGAATGCGGGGGAAACGCATCGCGAGGCCAGACTTGTGCCGCTTGCTGGCGTGGACCGAATCGAACGCGACTTCGAACACCAGGCTGCGGTCCGTTTCGCGCACCGGGCCGAAGCGGTTGGTGGTGTGCTGGCGCACATGGCGGTCGATCTGTTTCAGTTCGTCGTCGGTGAAGCCGGAATAGGCCTTGCCCACCGGCAGCAGTTCGGCCCCAGCATCGGGATCGCCGTCCCAGCAGCCGAAGGTGTAATCGGAATAGAAACTGCTGCGTTTGCCGCTGCCGCGCTGGGCATACATCAGCACGCAATCCACCAGCAACGGATCGCGCTTCCACTTGTACCACAGCCCGGTGCGCCGCCCGGCGACATATGGGCTGTCGCGCCGTTTCAGCATCAGCCCTTCGATCGCATCATCGCGCGCGCCGGCGCGGATCTGGGCGAGGTGTTCGAAATGATCTGCCGCCACCACCGCGCTGAGATCGAACCGGTCGGCTGGCAGGCGCGGCAGCAGCGCCTCCAGCCGGGCGCGGCGTTCGCTCCACGGCAGGGCGCGCAGGTCTTCCCCGTCCAGCAACAGCACATCGTACAGCCGCACGAAGGCGGGATAGTCCGCCAGCATCGCCTTGCTGACGGTCTTGCGCCCCAGCCGCTGTTGCAGCGCATTGAAGCTGGCCGCGCCGCCTTCCACCCCGCCCTGATGGCTGCCGCGCACCATCAGTTCGCCGTCCAGCACCGCGGGAATGTCCAGTGCCGCGACCATTTCGGGGAAAGTGGCGCTGATATTGTCGCCCGACCGGGAATAGAGCTGGGTTTCGGCCCCGGTGGACACCAGCTGGGTGCGGATGCCGTCCCATTTCCATTCCGCGACGTAGTCCGTCAGGTCCAGCACCGTGTCTTCCAGCGGGTGCGCCAGCATGAAGGGGCGGAACAGCGGCATCGATTCGGTATCGGGCGGTGGCGCGCCGTCTGCCGCCCATGCGAACAGCGGCTGGTACGGCGGGGTGATCGCGTGCCAGTATTCCTCCACATCCTCCACCGGCACATCGAAGGCCTGCGCGAAGGCGGTCTTGGCCAGCCGCGCCGATACGCCAACCCGCATCGCCCCGGTCGCGAATTTGAGCAGGGCGTAGCGGCCCGAGGAATCGAGCCGGTCAAGCAAGACCGGCAGGACCATCGCCACGCTGCTGCGCGTGGCCTGCTGCAAGGCGGCGACCACTTCGGCCAGGGGCGGGGGCGGCATGACGGCACCTGCCGGTTCGGGCCACAACAGGCTGGCGGTTTCCGCGGTATCGCCCACGAAATCGCGGCTGAGGGCGAACAGCACCGGGTCCACTCGTTCCATCAGCAGCGTGCGGATGGTGCTGGCCTTCACCGCCGGGAAATCGACCGAGCCGGTCAGCGCGGCCATGGCCCAGCCGCGATCGGGATCGGGCACCGCGCGCAAGTATTCCGCGATCAGCCGCAGCTTGCCATTCCGGCTGGTGGTATAGACCAGATCATCGACGAGGGCGGCGAACCGTTCCATCAGTCGTCCTCGTCCTCGTACCCCACCAGCGCCAGCGCGCGGGCGCGCCGCTGGTGCAATTGGCACCAGCGCAGCAAGGCTTCTTCCCGTCCGTGGGTGATCCAGCTTTCGGCCGGGTTCACTTCCTCGATCGTGCGGGTCAGTTCGGGCCAGTCGGCATGGTCCGATATGACCAGCGGCAGTTCCACATTGCGCTGCCGCGCACGTTGCCGCACCCGCATCCAGCCGCTGGCCATGGCGGTGACGGGATCGGGCAGGCGGCGGCTCCACCGGTCGTTCAGCGCCGATGGTGGGCTGACCACGATGGCTCCGCGCAACTGGTCCTTGCTGGCGTCGCTGACCAGCCGCAGATCGCCAAGGTGGATGCCGAACTGTTCGTACAGGCGGCACATCCGTTCCATGGCGCCGTGCAGCCATATGGTATCGCCGTGCCCAGCGGCGCGCAGTTCCGCGATTACCCGTTGCGCCTTGCCCAGTGCATAGGCACCCACCAACACGCAGCGATCGGGTTCTGCCGCCAGCCGGTGCAGCAGCTTGCCCACTTCCTGCGCGATAGGGGGATGGGTGAACAGCGGCAGGCCGAAAGTCGCCTCGGTCACGAACACGTCGCATGGCGTCACTTCGAATGGCGGGCAGGTGGGATCGTGGCGGCGCTTGTAATCGCCGGTCACCACCACCCGTTCCCCGCCATGTTCCAGCAGGATCTGCGCCGATCCCAGCACGTGGCCTGCGGGGATGAAAGTGGCGTCCACCCCGCCCGGCAGGCGGATCGTTTCGCCATAGGCAACCGGTGTTGCCCCTTCGCGGGTGTTGTACCGCAGTTCCATGATCGCCAGCGTTTCCGCCGTGGCCACGGTGATGCCGTGCCCGCCGCGCGCGTGGTCGGCATGGCCGTGCGTCACCAGCGCATGGGCAACAGGACGCGCCGGATCGATCCAGCAATCAGCGGGGACGACGTGGATGCCGTGCGGCTCTGGCCGGATCCATGCAAAATCGGCAATCATGGGTGGGAAATGGAAAGGGGCGGGCCGTGGTTCCGGCCCGCCCCTTCAGGCGTCATTCGTCTGCGGCCGAACCGTTGCCCGCATCATCGGGCGACTGGTCGGCAGGGGCGCCGCTGCCGGATTTGCGCCGTGCCGCCGGGCGCTTCTTTTCGCGGACCGGCTTGGGCGCCGCTGGCGTCAGTTCGAACGCCAGCTTGTCGTCCTTCAGCGTCACGTGGACTTCGCCGCCGTGGGCCAGTTTGCCGAACAGCAGTTCTTCCGCCAGCGGCTGCTTGACCTTGTCCTGGATCAGGCGGCCCATCGGCCGCGCGCCGAACATCTTGTCATACCCGCGCTGGCCCAGCCATTCGCGCGCATCGCTGTCGAACTGGATGTGCACGTTCTGGTCCGCCAGCTGCAATTCCAGCTGCAGGATGAACTTGTCGACCACGCGGCTGATGGTGTCGGTGCCGAGGTAATCGAACGGCACGATGGCATCCAGCCGGTTGCGGAATTCGGGGGTGAACATCTTCTTCACCGCTTCTTCGCCCGCTTCGGCCTTCACGCCTGCGCCAAAGCCGATCCCCTGCCGCGCGGCATCGGATGCGCCGGCGTTGGTGGTCATGATCAGCACCACATTGCGGAAATCCACCGTCTTGCCGTGATGGTCGGTCAGGCGGCCGTTATCCATCACCTGCAACAGGATGTTGAACAGATCGGGGTGCGCCTTTTCGATTTCGTCCAGCAGCAGCACGCAATGCGGATGCTGGTCGATCGCATCAGTCAGCAAGCCGCCCTGATCGTACCCGACATAGCCCGGAGGCGCGCCGATCAGCCGGCTGACCGAATGGCGTTCCATGTATTCCGACATGTCGAACCGCTTCAGTTCGATGCCCATGATGGTGGCCAGCTGGCGCGCCACTTCGGTCTTGCCGACGCCAGTGGGGCCGGAAAACAGGAAGCTGCCGATGGGCTTGTCCGCATCGCGCAGGCCCGCCCGGCTCAGCTTCATGGCGGTGGACAGCACGCCGATGGCGGTATCCTGCCCGAACACCACGCGTTTCAGATCGCGTTCCAGATTGGCCAGCGCGGTCTTGTCATCCTTGCTGACCGATTTGGCCGGGATGCGCGCCATGGTGGCAATGACCTGTTCGATTTCGCGGCTGGTGATCTTCCGCTTCCGCTTGGACGGCGGCACCAGCATCTGCATCGCGCCCACTTCGTCGATCACGTCGATCGCCTTGTCGGGCAGCTTGCGGTCATTGATGTACCGGGCCGAAAGTTCCACCGCCGCCTTGAT
>JBDLVD010000022.1:0-20788 GCA_039804965.1 Pseudomonadota bacterium | reverse complement strand
CGGCCAGACTGTCCACTTCCGCGCGGTACGCGGCGGCCACGTCGGCATAGAATTCGTCCATCGTGGGGTACACATCAGCCGGGATGCCTTCGCGCCCGGCACGGAAATGCAGCATGGTGGGGCTGGGAATGGCGACCTTGGGCATCGCGCCCGGCAGCGCCTTGGTCAGCCCTGCGAGGTACTGGTAATCGGCCAGCTGGATCGGCTTGACGTGTTCGATCTTGCCCGAAACCACCATCTTGGGCGGGGCGAAGTGAACGTCCTTGCCGGTGTCGTTCTTGAACGCCTTGGCAATGCCGCCGTGTTCTTCGACGCCCGCCAGCTGCAGCAGGAAATCGGTATGGAAGAAGTACCGGCGGAATTCGCCGTCGGTGATGGCCTGCAATCCCAGCGATTGCTGCCATGTGACCAGTTCGGCAATCGCGGCATCTTCCACCGCGCGCAGGGCGGCGGCATCGATGGCACCAGCGGCCTTGCTGGCGCGGGCTTCGATCACCGATTGCGGGCGCAGGAACGAGCCGACGTGGTCGGCGCGCGAGGGCAGTTTCGTGCTCATGGTAGTATCCTGTCTGGCGGTTCTGTTGAGAAGCCAGCATCACAGCGCGGGCTCGCGCTCTTCTGACCTTGCCAGATTGGACCATTTGCCCCGCGCCCGCAACGGGCAATCGCCGCATTTCATACGTGTGCGCAATGCTTGACCGGCACCCCGCCCCAATCGTAAGCGCCGCGATGAAAATGTCGTTCGCGCAGGCGGCGACACGAAGGGTCAATCGTCCTTGGGAGGGGCGTCATGGAAATGAAGCGGATTGTTGCGGGTGCCGCGATGGCATTTGCCCTTTGCGGAACGCTGGCAGGTTGCAGCAAGCCGCTGGCCTCTGCCCCTGCCACCGAAGGCGTGACCGACGCCATGCTGACCGCTGCCGATGGCAACGAATGGCTCAGCTATGGCCGCGATCAGGGCGAACAGCGGTTCAGCCCACTGACGCAGGTGAACGCCAGCACCGTGGGGCAGCTGGGGCTGGCATGGTCGGCCGATCTCGACACCGCGCGCGGGCAGGAAGCCACACCGCTGATGCACGATGGCGTGCTGTACGTGTCCACCGCGTGGAGCATGGTGAAAGCCTATGACGCGAAGACCGGCGCCCTGAAATGGTCGTATGATCCGCAGGTTGCGCGCGAAACGCTGGCCACGGCGTGCTGCGATGCGGTCAACCGCGGCGTCGCGCTGTATGGTGACAAGGTCTATGTCGCCACGCTCGACGGCCGGCTGGTCGCGTTGAACCAGGCGGACGGCAAGGTTGCATGGTCGAAGGACGTGGTGCCTGACCACCAGAATTACACCATCACCGGGGCTCCGCGCATTGCCGGGGGCAAGGTGCTGATCGGTTCGGGCGGCGCGGAATACAAGGCGCGCGGCTTCATCGCGGCGTTCGACTGGCGCACCGGCGAAGAACTGTGGCGCTTCCACACCGTGCCGGGCAACCCTGCAGACGGTTTCGAAAACGCCGTGATGGAAGAGGCCGCGGCCACCTGGGGTGGCGAATGGTGGAAGCTGGGCGGTGGCGGCACCGTGTGGGATTCGATCACCTATGATCCCGCAACCAAGCTGGTGCTGTTCGGCACCGGCAATGCCGAACCGTGGAACCCCGGCGCCAACGGCCGCAACAAGGTGGAAGGCAAGGGCGACGCTTCGGGCGACAACCTCTACACCAGTTCGATCGTGGCGGTGGATGCCGAAACCGGCGAATACCGCTGGCACTTCCAGGAAACCCCGGAAGACCGCTGGGATTACGATTCCGACGCGCAGATCACCGTTGCCGACGTGATGCTGGGTGGCAAGAAACGCCACGTGATCCTGCACGCGCCGAAGAACGGCTATTTCTACATGCTGGATGCAAAGACCGGCAAGTTCATCGATGCCAAGGCATGGACGATGATGAACTGGTCCACCGGGATCGATCCGGTCACCGGCCGTCCCAAGATCAACCCTGAAGCCCGCTATGAACAGACGGGCAAGCTGTGGGTTTCCATCCCCGGCGCTGGTGGATCGCACAGCTGGCAGGCGATGGCCTGGAACGCCAAGGCCGGGCTGATGTACATCCCCGCCAATCAGGGCGGCTTCCCCTATCTGTCGGACAAGAACTGGAAGGATTCGCCGCAGGGCTTCTCCACCGCGCTCGATTCCGCCGGGACCGCCATGCCTGCCGATCCGGCAGTGCGCGCAGGCGCGCTGGCCGGCACCACCGGCGCGCTGGTGGCGTGGGATCCGATCGCCGGCAAGGAAGCATGGCGCGTTCCTTACGCCGGGCCGTGGAATGGCGGCGTGCTGGCCACTGCGGGCAATCTGGTATTCCAGGGCACCGCAACCGAAGAATTCGTCGCCTATGCCGCCGATACCGGCAAGCGGTTGTGGGGCTTCCCCACCCAGTCAGGCGTGATCGCCGCGCCGATGACCTATGCCATCGACGGTGAACAGTATGTCGCCGTGCTGGCCGGTTGGGGCGGCGTGTGGGATATCGCCCCCGGCCTGCTTTCCAGCAAGAGCGGCCGTCCGCGCAACATCAGCCGCCTGCTGGTGTTCAAGCTCGGCGCGAAGGGGCAGTTGGCTGCCCCGCCGCCGCTGAACCAGATGGTGCTGGATCCGCCCGCCTTCACCGGCACTCCGGACCAGCTGAAGCTCGGCGCCAGCCTGTATGGCCGCTATTGCTCCATCTGCCACGGCGATGCGGCAATCGCCGGCGCGCTCAACCCCGATCTGCGCCACTCGGGCGCGATTCAGGATGCCGCGACCATCAAGGCCGTGGTGATCGACGGGGCGCTGAGCCACAATGGCATGGTGTCGTTCGGCAAGACGCTGAAACCGGCCGAAGCGGAAGCTATCCGGCAGTACATCATCAAGCGGGCGAACGAAGACAAGGCGCTGGAAAGCGCCTCGCCTGCGGCCCGCACCGCACCGCCGCAGGCCAATGCGGCGGGGGCTGGAAAAGGCGCACACCGCGCACTATCCTAACGGTCGTTATAAAATGTGCGGCGCATAGGCAGGCCCGGTGGCCTTTGCTATCGATTGCGCCAAGGGAATCGCTTCGGGAAAGGATTGTCACGTGAACGAGATCACCACCATCGACCGCACCCAGCGGGAATATTCGGAAGCCGTGAAGAAGGCGCTGGCTCGCAAGCCGCAGCTGTACATCAACGGTGAATGGGTCGACAGCTCCGGCGGCGCGACCATCGACGTAGAAGATCCGTCTTCGGGCAAGATCATTTCCAGCATCGTCGAAGCCAACGACAAGGACGTAGATCGTGCCGTGGCTGCCGCCCGTGCCGCTTTCGACGATGGCCGCTGGCGCAACCTGCCGCCGATCGTGCGTGAAAAGACCATGCACAAGATCGCCGACCTGATCGAAGCCCATGCCGCCGAACTGGCCGAACTGGAAGCGATCGACGTGGGCAAGCCGGTCGGCATGGCGGGCGCCGTGGACGTTCCGGGCGCTGCCGCACACTTCCGCTACATGGCTGGCTGGGCCGGCAAGATGGGCGGCGAAACGCAGGCCCCCTATTCGATGCCGGGCGGCATGATGTTCGCCTACACCGTCAAGGAACCGGTTGGCGTCTGCGCACAGATCGTGCCGTGGAACTTCCCGCTGCTGATGGGTTGCCTCAAGATCGCCCCGGCACTCGCCGCAGGCTGCACCACGGTGCTGAAGCCGGCCGAACAGACCAGCCTGACCGCGCTGCGTCTGGCCGACCTGATCAACGAAGCTGGCGTCCCCGCCGGCGTCGTCAACATCATCACCGGTTATGGCCACACCGCGGGTGACCGCATGGTCAAGCACCCCGACGTGGACAAGGTGGCCTTCACCGGTTCCACCGAAATCGGCAAGCTGATCAACCGCAATGCCACCGAAACGCTGAAGCACGTCACCCTCGAACTGGGCGGCAAGAGCCCGGTGGTGGTGATGCCCGACGTCGACGTTGCCGAAACCGCCCCGGGTGTTGCCGGCGCGATCTTCTTCAACTCCGGCCAGGTCTGCGTCGCCGGTTCGCGCCTCTATGCCCACAAGTCCGTGTTCGACAAGGTCGTGGAAGGCATGGCCCAGACTGCCGATTTCTGGGCTCCGCGCGCCTCGCTCGACCCGACCGGCCACATGGGTCCGCTCGTTTCCAAGGAACAGCATGAAAAGGTGCTGGGCTACATCGAAGCCGGCAAGCGCGATGGCGCATCGGTGCTGATGGGCGGCGACGTGCCGAGCAACAACGGCGGCTATTACGTCAGCCCGACGATCCTGACCGACGTGAACCCGCAAATGAGCGTCGTGCGCGAAGAAATCTTCGGCCCGGTCGTGGTGGCGCAGCGCTTCGACGATCTGAACGACGTGGTGAAGGAAGCGAACGACACCCAGTTCGGCCTTGCCGCCGGTGTCTGGACCAAGAACGCCAGCGCCGCCCACCAGATCGCTTCGCAACTGAAGGCAGGGACCATCTGGATCAACTGCCATGCGATGATCGATCCGGCCCTGCCGTTCGGCGGGTACAAGGAAAGCGGCATCGGCCACGAACAGGGCCGTCTCGGCCTGGAAGCTTACCTTGAAACCAAGTCGGTCATGATGAAGCTGTAAGGATAATGGCGGGATCGGGCAGCATCGACGCATGGCGTGCGAAGCTCGATCCCGCCGACCTTCTGACGGTTGACCGGCTGCGCACACTCGCAGCCGCTGCCGCCCCCGACCTTGTCGAACGGATCAAGTGGAACGCCCCCAGTTTTGCGCGGGGCGACATTGACCGCATAACGCTGGGGCTGGAACGCCAAGGTGGCGTGCGCGTGGTGCTGCACCGGGGCGCGAAAACCGCCGCCCTCCCCACACTCGAATTCGACGCCCCCACCGACCTTGTATCGTGGCCCGCGCCCGACCGCTGCGTGATGCGCTTCCCATCTGCCGCCGAGGTGGATAAGCGGGCAGGCGAAATCGGCGATGTGTTCCGCCGATGGATGGAGATAGAATAGTGCCCATCGACCTTTCCAAGATCCGCGCCATCGACGTCCACGTGCATGCGGAAGTCAGCTGCCACGATCCGGAAGATCCGGTGATGGGCCAGTTCTTCGATGCCGCCAGCACCTATTTCAAGGCGCCGCGCGAACGGCCCAAGATGCCGGAAATCATCGAACTGTATCGCGAAAGCCAGATCGCGCTGGTGCTGTTCACGGTCGATTGCGAAAGCCACATGGGCGCCAAGCGCGTCAGCAATTATGAAGTGGCCGAACAGGCGCTGAAGAACGATGACATCTGCATCGCCTTTGCCAGCATCGATCCGCACAAGGGCCGCATGGGCGCCCGCGAAGCGCGCGACCTGATCGAGAATTATGGCGTGAAGGGCTTCAAGTTCCACGGCATCGCCCAAGGGTGCGATCCGGCGGACAAGATGGCCTGGCCGATCTATGAAGTGATCAACGAATACAAGCTGCCGGCCATCTTCCACACCGGCCATTCGGGCATGGGCACCGGGATGCCGGGCGGCGGCGGGATGCGGCTGAAGTATGGCCAGCCGATGCTGGTGGATGATGTGGCGGTGGAATTCACCGACATGAAGATCATTCTGGCCCACCCCAGCTGGCCGTGGGTGGATGAAAGCCTGTCGATGGCGCTGCACAAGACCAACGTCTACATCGACCTTTCCGGCTGGAGCCCAAAGTACTTCCCCAAGCAGGTGATCCAGTATGCGAACACCCAGCTGAAGCACAAAATGCTGTTCGGCAGCGATTTCCCGCTGATCCACCCGGACAAGTGGATCAAGACCGCGCTGGAAGTGGGCTTCAAGGACGAGGTCATGCCGTTGATCCTGAAGGACAACGCAGCCAAGGTGCTGGGGCTGGCCTGAGCCGCCGGTCAACACAAGAGCACGCGCCGCAGGGCGCAAGGGAGAAGAACGCGCATGGATTTCACCGGGCAGCATATCGTCGTCACCGGCGCGTCCACCGGCATCGGGCTCGCGGCGGCGAAGCGTATCGCTGCGGGCGGGGGCAAGGTCACGCTGATCGCCCGCCGCGCCGATGCCTTGCAGCAGGCCTGCGCCGAAATCGGCGATCTGGCGAAATGGGCCGTGGCCGATGTCGCCAGCAAGGATCAGCTGGAAGGCGCGCTGGATCAGGCGACTTACCAGAACGGCACGATCCACGGGCTGTTCGCCAATGCCGGGCTGACCGGCGGCTTCACCCCGGCGGTGCATTTCGACAGCGACGTGTTCGAACAGACGCTGCGGGTCAACCTGACCAGCGTGTTCTGGGCAATCCAGAAGGTGCTGCCGGCAATGATCGAAGCGGGCAAGGGCACTATCCTTGTCACCGGCAGCATGGGTTCCAAGCGCGGCATGGCGATGAACCCGGCCTATGTGGCGTCCAAGCACGGCGTGCTCGGCCTCGTGCGCGCCATCGCGGTGGAAATGGCCCCGCACGGCGTGCGCGCTAACTGCATCATCCCCGGCTTCATCAAGACCGAAGCGCTGGAACGCATCCCGCCCGAACAGGCGGGCAAGATCGCCAACCGCATTCCCCAGCGCCGCATGGGCAGCGCGGAAGAACTGGCCGAAGTGGCCGCGTTCCTGCTGTCCGATGCCGCCAGCCACGTGACCGGGCAGGATTGGGCCGTCGACGGCGGCGTGCTGGAATCGATCGAAGTATAATCAGCAAAGTCTGAATTCTGGGAGAATATATAATGCGCGCATGGCAACTGCCGGCCGGGTCCGACGGTTTCGACAAGCTGTATCTGGCTGACGTGCCCGATCCCGTCGCAGGCCCCGGCGAAGTGCTGATCGCGCCCAGGGCATGGTCGATCAACTATCGCGATTTCGCCGTCGCAGCGGGCAAGTATTTCGGCGGGGCGCTGACGGAACCGGCGGTGCCGCTGTCCGATGGTGCGGGTGAAGTGGTGGCCGTGGGCGAAGGCGTGACCGCGTTCAAGCCGGGTGACCGGGTACAGGGCAGCTTCTTCCTCGACTGGATCGACGGGCCGCAGGTGATGGGCCGCGCACTGGGTGACGGCAAGGCACCGGGGATGCTGGCCGAACGCGTGGTGCTGCCCGCACAAGGCGTGGTGAAGATGGCCGACAGCCTGACCTTTGCTGAAGCCGCCTGCATGCCCTGCGCCGGTGTCACCGCATGGAACGCGCTGATGAAGGGCGGTCGCCCGATCGGGGCAGGCAGCCGCGTGCTGGTGCTGGGCAGCGGCGGCGTTTCGCTGATCGCGCTGGCGCTGGCCAAGGCCGCTGGCGCGGAAGTCATCGCCACCAGTTCTTCTGACGAAAAGCTGGCGCAGGTCGCAGCGATGGGCGCCAGCCACCTCGTCAATTACAAGGCCGTGCCCGAATGGGGCGCGCACGTGGCGCGGGAATTTGGCGGCGCGCACAAGGTGGTCGAAGTGGGGGGGGTCGGCACCCTGCCGCAAAGCCTTGCCGCACTGGCACCGGAAGGTGAAATCGCCCTGATTGGCGTGCTGGCCGATGGCGAACCGCCGCACCCGCGCGCGCTGATGATGACCGGCGGTTCCATCCGCGGCATCTTTGTCGGCAGCGTGGCGATGGCAAACGACCTGAACCGGTTCGTGGATGCCCACGGGATAAAGCCGGCGATCGGCAAGCGGTTCGCCTTCGATCAGGCCAAGGAAGCCTATGCCCACGCATGGGGGCCGGACAGCTTCGGCAAGACGGTGATCGAACTCTAAGCCTTACGGGGTGGCGGCGGCGGCACCAACAGCCAGCCGCCGCCCCTTCCCATTTCCGCGCGATCGGGCATGATGCCGCAACGGTGATCCGGCGACAGACCGGGCACCGATGGGGAGAATTGCCATGACCACTGCCGTTCAACCGGCTGCGCGCAACCGCCGGTACGAAATCGGCGTGTTGCTGATGCTGACTTTGGCCAACGGGGTGGTCGCTTTCGACCGGCTGACGGTCGCTTACCTGTCCCCTTACATCGTGGCCGACATGGGCGCGTCCAATGCCGATCTGGGCTTGCTGGCAGCGGCGCTGTCGGTGGCCGTGGCGATCAGCAGTTATCTGGGCGGGCAGCTGGCGGACCGGACAGGCAGGCGCAAGCTGATCCTGCTGGTCTGCACCATCCTGTTTTCGGTCGGATCGGGTGCCGGCGGGCTGGCTGCCACGCTGGGCGTGCTGCTGACGGCGCGGTTCCTGCTGGGCCTTGCCGAAGGGCCGATGGTGCCGGTCAGCCAGACGGTGATGGCCGAAACCAGCGCGCCTGAACGACGCGGGGTGGCGATGGGCTTCATGCAGATGGTCGGCGCATTCGGCATTGCCGGGGTGCTAGGACCAGTCGTCGCAACCCGGCTGGCGGACGATTACGGCTGGCGGCACACGTTGCTGCTGTCGGTGGTGCCGGGATTGGTGCTGGCGCTGTTGCTGTGGCTGTTCCTGCACCGCGATCAACCGCGTCCAGCGCCCACCACTGGCGAACGGCGGGCCGGGATGGGTCAGGCGATCGTGCAACTGGTCAGCATCCCCAACATGCGGGTGTCGCTGATCATCGCCGGGATGATGACGGCGTGGCTGGTGTTGCAGAATACCTTCCTCGCCGTGTTCCTGACGCAAGCCAAAGGGCTTGACCCGGCCACCGCCGGATCGGTGATCGCCATGGGCGGGATTGCCGGGATCACCGGGGGAATCGGCCTGCCGTTCCTGTCCGACCGGATCGGGCGCAAGCCGGTGCTGGTGGGGGGATCGCTGGCGGGCATCGCCTGCCCCATCGCGCTGCTGCTGCTGCCGGGTGATCCGGTGCTATTGGGCGCGGCGGTGCTGCTCGGCTGGCTACCGATCGGCGTCGCCCCGCTCTATTGCGCCACGGTGCCGACGGAAAGCGTGCCTGCCGGGCTGGCTACCTCCGCAGTCGGGCTGTCGATGGGCTTTGCCGAATTCTTCGGCGGGGTGATGGTGCCGCCGTTGGCCGGTTCTGTCGCAGATCAATTCGGCTTGCAGTCCGTGTTCTATATCTGCATCGCCCTGGCAACGGGTGCGGCGCTGGTGGCGCTGTTGCTGAAAGAAACCGCGCCGCGCATCGTCGGCGCAAGAGGAGCCTGATCATGTGGCAAGTACGCGTCGCGCCGTGCGGCGATTTCGACAATCATCCCTTCCAGTCCAGCCATTTCACGGTTGAACCGCTGGCCGCGGCGATGGGGGCGAAAGTCGTCGGCGTGCGCCTGCCCGAACTGTCCGACGCGGGCGTGGCCGATCTCAAGCTGGCGCTGTGGAAGCACAAGATGCTGTATCTGGCCGACCAGCACCTGAGCCATGCCGAACACGCGGCCTTTTCGCGCCGGCTCGGCCCGTTCGCGGTCGATGCCTATACCCAAGGCGTGCCCGAAGAACGCGACGTGCATCCGATCATCAAGGAAGCGGATGAAGTGACGCCCAGCCTGTTCGGCGGCGGCTGGCATACCGACAGCCCGTTCCTGCCCGAACCGCCCAGCATCACTTTCCTGCGCCAGATCGAAGGACCGCCCTATGGCGGCGACACCACCTGGACCAATTGCGCGCTGGCTTTCCGCCACCTCAGCCCGACCTATCAGGACATGCTCCGCCCGCTGAAAGTGTGGATGAGCGCACGCAACAATTACGCGACCCAGGCTTTCCTGCGCGGCGAGCCGATCGGCTTTGGCGATGCTGGCAAGCTGGAACAGGGGCTGAAGGGCAGCCACCACCCGTTCGTGCGGACGCACCCGGTAACGGGCGAACAGTCGCTCTATATCTGCGATACCTATGCCGCCGGGATCGACGGCATGTCCACGCACGAAGCCAAGCCGCTGATCGATTATCTGGTGCAGCACGCCACGCAGCATGCCTTCACCTGCCGCTTGCGCTGGCAGCCGGGGATGGTCTGCATGTGGGATAACGCCAGCACCATGCATCTGGGGCCGAACGATTACGACGGTTTCCGCCGCGAGATGTATCGCACCACCATCGCCGGCGGCGCACCGCGCTGAGGCGGCAAGGGGCCAGCTCTGCCCCACCCGGGCAGGGCTGGCCACATTATCATTCGCCGAAGAAGTTCAGTTCCAGCAACACGTTGTTGGGATCGGCGGTGAAGATCTGGCGCAGGTTGATCGCTTCCACCAGGTTCAGTTTGTAATCCGCGCCGCGTTCGTCCAGCCGGTTGATCATCGCCTTGTAGCCGACGCAGCGCAGGGCCACGTGGTGCAGCGCGCCGGTCAGGTCGCCCGGGGTCACATCGCGGTCATAGGCGCGGATGCAATCGAGCGAATTGATGTGGATGATCGCCCGGTTTTCCTTGTCGAACATCCACGTCGCGGTCTGCGGCGTCAGCGGCGGCGGAGCGTCGCGGCGTTCGAGATCGAGCAGTTCGGCATAGAACTGCGCCGTCTCGTCCAGACGGTCGGTGATGATGTTGACGTGGTCAAGTGCTTCGACAGACATGCTGCGTCTCCTCCCTGGCGAATCTGCTCCCCAAAGGCACATTCTTACCTCTTGCAGCCCCTGCCAGATATTGTATGTGCCGCATACTAATTTCGCATATATGATTCTTTCACAAGTGAGAGGAAGTTTCCAATGGCTGAGAACCTGGACCAGATCCTGAAGGGCACCACGGATATCGTGGGCAAACTGCGCAATTCGCAGATCGGTGCATACGTGTACCCGGTCGTCGCGCCGGAATTTTCCAACTGGCGTTCGGAACAGTGGGCTTGGCAGCACTCGGCAGTGCTGTTCGACCAGTCGCACCACATGTTCGATCTCTACATCAAGGGCCCGGACGCGCATAAGCTGCTGTCGGACACCATGATCAACTCGTCCAAGGGTTGGGAAAAGAACAAGGCCAAGCAGTACGTTCCGACCACCCCGGCCGGCCACGTCATCGGCGACGGCATCATCTTCTGGCTGGAAGAAGAAGAGTTCGTTTACGTGGGCCGTGCGCCTGCTGCCAACTGGCTGCGTTTCCAGGCTGAAAAGGGCAACTACAACGTCGAGATCATCAACGATCCGCGTTCGCCCAGCCGTCCGATGGGCAAGCCCGTCAACCGCATTTCGTGGCGCTTCCAGATCCAGGGCCCGCGCGCTTGGGACGTGATCGAAAAGCTGAACGGTGCGCCGCTCGACAAGCTCAAGTTCTTCAACATGAGCGAAATGAAGATCGGCAACAAGACCGTCCGCACGCTGCGTCACGGCATGGCCGGCTCGCCGGGTCTCGAAATCTGGGGTCCGTACGAAGAGCAGGATTACATCCGCGACGAAATCCTGAAGGCTGGTGAAGAATTCGGCCTGATCGCCGTCGGTTCGCGCGCCTATCCGTCGAACACGCTGGAATCCGGCTGGATCCCCAGCCCGCTGCCTCCGATCTACACCGGTGACGAACTGGCTGACTACCGCGCATGGCTCGGTGCAGACAGCTACGAAGCAACCGGCGCCATCGGCGGTTCGTTCGTCGGCAAGTCGATCGAAGACTACTACCTGAACCCGTGGGAACTGGGCTACGGTCCGTTCGTGAAGTTCGATCACGACTTCATCGGCCGCGAAGCTCTGGAAAAGATCGACCCGTCCGTGCAGCGCAAGAAGGTCACGCTGGAATGGAACAAGGAAGACATCCAGAAGATCGTCTCCTCGCTGTTCGAACCGGAAGGTGAACAGTACAAGTTCTTCGATCTGCCGCTCGCCAACTATGGCAACAGCAACTACGATTCGATCATCGACGCCAACGGCCGCAACATCGGTCTGTCGCTGTTCACCGGCTATTCGTTCAACGAAAAGAAGGCGCTGTCGCTCGGCACCATCGACCACGAAGTGCCGCTCGGCACCGAAGTGCACGTCGTTTGGGGTGAAGAAAACGGCGGCACCAACAAGACCACGGTCGAGCCGCACAAGCAGCTCAACGTCCGTGCGATCGTTTCGCCGGTTCCGTACAGCTCGATGGCTGGCGACACCTATCAGGGTGGCTGGCGCTCGGGCCGTCAGGGCTGAGCCTAACTGCCATCTGGCAAAAGATTGGGGGGAGGCATCGCACGATGCCTCCCCTTTTTCTTGCCTGAAATCCGCCCGTTGCTAGTCTGCGGGGCAACTATGAACGGGAGCGAATGATGGCGGATTACGTGCTGGTTCACGGCGCTTGGGGCGGCAACCATACCTATGGCGACATTCCCGCCCGGCTGGAGGCGGCTGGCCATCGCGTGCTCAACTGCACCTTGCCCGGCCTCGGCTCGCGTCAGGCGGAACTGCACCCCGGCATCACCCTTTCCGACCATGTCGATGCGGTGTGCCAGCAAGTCGAAGATGCCGGGTTCGATCGCTTCATCCTGGCCGGCCATTCCTATGGTGGGATGGTCATCACCGGGGTTGCCGGGCGGCTGGGCAAAAGGATCGACGCGATCTGCTATATCGATGCGTTTTGGCCCGAAAACGGCCAGAGCCTGTGGGACATCACCGGCGATTTCGAACACAACTGGTACGTGGACAGCCAGAAGCGCAAACCCGGCTTCGTCGATCCCATCGGGGCAACTAATTTTGCCGTGGTGCCAGGCGTGGTCGGCTATCACCCGCTGCTGACGCTGCTGGAAGCGGTCGACCTTTCAGGCGATGAACAGGCGATCCCGAAGAAGAGCTACATCTTCGCCACCGATTACAGCACCACGCCCTTCCCGCCTTTCGCCGCCAGGGCGAAAGCAGCGGGCTGGGATTATCACGAAGCGCCGTGCGATCATTTCGTGATGCAGAACCAGCCGGACATCACCGCCCGGGTGCTGCTGGGGCTGGCCTGACAACCGGGCGGCCCGGGCCTGCCCCGGCGCCCGCATTGTTCCGGCAGGCTTAGCGGCGGGACAGCGCCGCTTCGCTCTGCATCATCAATTCGGCGATGATATCGGCCACCGGTTCTTCCTTGCTGACCATGCCGACCGATTGCCCGGCCATGATGCTGCCGCTTTCGACATCGCCATTGATGACAGCGCGGCGCAGCGCGCCTGCCCAGAAGTGTTCGATCTGCAATTGCGCTTCGCCCATGTCGACGCTGCCGGCATCGAGCAGGGCCGCCACTTCGCGCTGCTTGGCGGTGAATTCTTCGGTGCCCTTGTTCTTCAAGGCGCGCACCGGGATCACCGGCAGGCGCGGATCGACCTGCACCGATGTCACCGCATCGCGGGCATTGGCGCGGAAGAACGCCTTCTTGAAGTCCGGATGGGCGATGCTTTCCGTGGCGCAAGCGAAACGCGTGCCCAGCTGAACGCCGCAAGCGCCCATTTCCAGATAGCTGGCGATCATGTCGCCCCGGCCGATGCCACCGGCAACGAACACGACGTGTTCCGCGCTGAGTTCAGGCAGGAATTCCTGCGCCAGCACGCTGGTGGAAACCGGGCCGATGTGGCCCCCCGCTTCGCTGCCTTCGATCACCAGCGCATCGCCGCCGCTGCGCAGCAGTTTCTTGGCCAAAGCCAGCGTGGGGGCGAATACGATGACTTTCGCGCCAAAGGCCTTGATCGCTTCCACGCTGCCCTTGGGCGGTATGCCGCCGGCCAGCACCACGTGGCTGACGCCGTGCTTTTCACACACGCCGATCAGGTCGAACAGCGCAGGGTGCATGGTAATCAGGTTCACGCCGAACGGCTTCTGCGTGAGAGCCTTGGTGGCGGCGATTTCCGCGTCCAGCAGTTCGGGCGTCATCGCCCCGCAGGCGATCACGCCAAAGCCACCGGCATTGCTGATGGCGGAAACGAGGTTGCGTTCCGAAACCCAGCTCATCGCCCCGCACAGGATCGCGTATTCGCTGCCGAGGAACTGGGCGCCGCGCTGCATCAGCGCCGAAGTCTTGGGATAGCTGGTCATGCCGGAGCGCTTAACCGCCGGATCGCCCGGCGGCAAGCGCGTGCCGTTGCGCAGCCACCGGGCCATGACCGGCCCGGCGGTGCGATAAGCAATTCAGCCTTATTCGGCGTCCAGTTCGTATGCGGTGTGCAGCACGCGCACGGCCAGTTCGGTTTCGTCCTGATCGATCAGGACCGACACCTTGATTTCGCTGGTGCTGATCGCCTGCACGTTGATGCCGCGATCGGCCAGCGCCTTGAACATGGTGGCGGCAACGCCCGCGTGGCTTTTCATGCCGACGCCCACGACGCTGATCTTGGCCACCTTGTCATCGCTGATCATGCGATAGAAGCCGATCGCTTCCTTCTGTTCTTCCAGCAGCGTCTGCGTGCGAAGCAGGTCTGCCTTGGGCACGGTAAAGGTGACATCCGTCTCGCCCTTGTCCTTGGCGATGTTCTGGATGATCATGTCGACGTTGATGCTGGCGGCGGCCAGCGGGCCGAAAATGCCGGCAACCGCGCCGGGCCGGTCGGGCACGCGGGTGAGCGTCACCTTGGCTTCGTTCTTGTCGGCTGCGATGCCGGTGATCAGCTGGCGTTCCATTTCAAGTCCTTCCAGTTCCCCAAGCAGCTCGTCCTCGCTGACGATCATGGTGCCGGGCAGGGTATCGGCGGCGGGGGCATCATCGTCGATGAACGATGACAGCACCTGCACGCGCACCTTTTCCTTCATCGCCAGGCTGACAGACCGGGTCTGCAACACCTTGGACCCGACCGATGCGAGTTCGAGCATTTCTTCGTAAGTGACGTTCTTCAGCTTGCGCGCCTTGGCCACGATCCGGGGATCGGTGGTGTAGACGCCGTCAACGTCGGTATAGATATCGCACCGGTCCGCGCCGATGGCGGCGGCCACGGCCACCGCGCTGGTATCCGAACCGCCACGACCCAGCGTCGTCACCCGGCCTTCGGGCGAAACGCCCTGGAAGCCGGGGATCACCGCGACTTCGCCCGCCGCCATGCTGGCCAGCAGCGCCGCGGCATCGATATCCTCGATCCGGGCCTTGGCATGGGCATTGTCGCTCTTGATCGGCACCTGCCAGCCCAGCCAGCTGCGCGCCTTGCAGCCGATGGCCTGCAAGGTCAGCGCCAGCAAGCCGCTGGTGATCTGTTCGCCGCTGGCGACCACCACGTCATATTCCGCCGGATCATACAGCGGGTTGGCTTCGCGGCAGAAGCCGACCAGCCGGTCCGTCTCGCCGGCCATGGCGGAAACCACCACGGCCACTTCATGCCCGGCCGCCTGCTGGCGACGGACAATATTCGCGACACGGCGAATCCGCTCGGTGCCGGCCATCGATGTGCCGCCGAATTTCATCACGATACGCGCCAAGGGACTGCTCTCCTGCTGGTGCCGGGCAAAGGGCGCTGTTAGGGATGTGGAATGGCCGATGCAACTGTAGCAAATGCAACCATTCGCGCGGAAGAAGCCGCGCATTTCTCCACCCTGGCCGCAGACTGGTGGAACCCGGCGGGCAGTTCCGCGATGTTGCACCGGCTGAACCCCGTGCGGCTGGCTTTCATCCGCGATGCAGTGGACATGCAGTGGGGTTGCGATGTCGGCGCAATTCGCCCGCTGGCTGGCAAAACAGCGCTCGACGTGGGCTGCGGCGCGGGCCTGTTGTGCGAACCGCTCGCCCGGCTCGGCGCCACTGTCACCGGGGTCGATGCTGCTGCTGCCAACATCGAAGTTGCCACCGCCCACGCCGCCGGATCGGGCCTTGCCATTGATTACCGGCATGGCGAACTGGCCGCGCTGGGCCTCGGCACATTCGATCTCGTCACGTCGATGGAAGTGATCGAACATGTTGCCGACAAAGCCCTTTTCGTGCGCCAGCTGGCCGCGCGGCTGGCCCCCGGCGGGCTGATGGTGCTGTCCACCCCCAACCGCACCCCGCAATCGCGGCTGCTGCTGGTGGAGGGGGCGGAACGCATCGGCATGGTTCCGCGCGGCACCCACCACTGGGCCGATTTCATCACGCCCGACGAACTGCGCGACCTGCTGG
The DNA here is from genome assembly GCA_039804965.1 of Pseudomonadota bacterium. GTDB lineage: Bacteria > Pseudomonadota > Alphaproteobacteria > Sphingomonadales > Sphingomonadaceae > Croceibacterium_C. Next base: position 4,923 of record JBDLVD010000022.1, on the reverse strand, counting down.
AACAGGCCGGACTGGCCATGGGCGAACCGCGCGGCATCGCTTGGAACCCGTTGAAAGGGCTGCACCTTTCGGCGGACATGACGCTGAACTACATCGTTACGGCGCGCGCGGCCGGATGATTGTCCGCGACACCCCGCGCCTGCTCGATCTCGTCTTCGCCCTGCGCGGGTCGATCGTTCCCCGGATCGCGCCCAAGATTCTGATCCTGCTGCTGTTTACCGCCGGGATGGTGTGGCTGCACCAGCGATCGGGCCTGTTTCCGGAAGTGGGCGCGCTGGGCTTCACCGTGTTCGGCACCGCGCTGTCGCTGTTTCTGGGCTTCCGCAACAACGCCGCTTACGAACGGTGGTGGGAAGCGCGCAAATTGTGGGGCGGGCTGCTGGCCGATATCCGCACCCTGGCGCGGGAGGCGGAGATTTTCGTGCCCGACGTGGCTTTACGGAAAAGCCTGCTGCGCCAGACGCTTGCCTTCCTGCACCTGCACCGCGCCAACCTGCGCAAGCTGAAGGACGATGCCATCGCGCAGCAGCTGGGCGGCGCCTTGCTGGCAACGCCGCACCCGCCCGACGCCGCGCTCGATGCCGCAGGTGCCACGCTCGCCGCTGCCTATCGCGCAGGCACAATCGACGGTTTCGGCATGCGGACCCTGTCCGGGCGGCTGGCCAGCATGGCACTGCAACAGGCCGGCTGCGAACGCATCGTGCTGACGCCGCTGCCGTATGTCTATTCGCTGCTGATCTATCGCACGATCTGGCTGTTCTGCCTGCTGCTGCCGCTGGCGCTGATCGGCCCCGCTGGCTGGCTGGCGCCGTTGTTCGTCGGCATCGTCGGCTATGTCTTTTTCGGGCTGGCCGAAGTGACCGAGGAATTGAGCCATCCTTTCGGACTGACCGCCAACGGCCTGCCGCTGGACGCGATCTGCCGCGCGGCGGAAATCAGCCTTGCCCCGCATCTGGGCGAAGAAGCCCCGCCCGCGATGCGGCCCAAGGACTATTTCCTCAGCTGATCACACGTCTTCGATCTTGCGGCCTTCTTCCACCAGTCCCGGCACGATCTTTTCGAACAGGTGCTTCAGGTCCACCGCCTTGTTGTAGACCCGCAGCGCCGCCAGATCGCCCGCGGCGATGCGGTTGACGAAATCGGGGTTCGCGATGTGCATCCGCCCCACGCCGACCAGATCAAATTCACCCGCCGCCATCCGCCGCGCCAGTTCCACAAGATCGGCAGCCAGTTGCAGCGCCGGGTCATGCCCGTCGAACAGATCGGCGAACACGTCGCTCGACAGGCCGACGCTGCCCGTGGTCATCACCGGCAGGCCGGTCTGCCTGCGCGTCCACCCTGCCATGCCCAGCGCCGGGTCAAGCTCTGGCCATTCGGGCCGGGTGAAGCTCCGGCTGGAAACGTTGAGCATATCGATCCCCGCCGCCCGCGCCAGCGCGCCGAACTGCGCCAGTTCTTCCGGCGTGGCGAAAACGCGGGCGCCGTAATCGACTTCCTTGAATTGCGAAAAGCGCAGCGAAATCAGGAAGTCAGGCCCGCACTCCGCCCGGATCGCCTGCGCCAGCTGCATCGGATAACGCGCCCGCGCCGCCACCTCGGCCCCGCCGGTGCCATCTTCGCGGCGGTTGGTTTCGTGCCACAGGAACTGGTCGAGCAGATACCCGTGCGCCGCGTGCAGTTCCACGCCATCGGCCCCCAGCGCCCGCGCCTGGGCCGCAGCGGCCACGAAAGCCGCGGCCAGATCGTCCATCTCCGCCGCGCTCATCGCCCGGCCGTTGGCGCGATCCCCGGCGATCAGGCCGGATGGGCTGATGGTATCGGCATCGGCGTGGGCAAAACCTGCCACCGGCACCCGCTGCGCGCCGGGATGCCACAGCTGCATGACAAAGGCGGACCCGGCCTGCTTCACCCCTGCGATCGCCGCGCCCCAGCCCGCGCGGGTGGCGGCATTGAGGACGCAAAAGCTTTCCTGCCAATAGGCGCTGGGATGATCGGGCGCGCAGCTTTCGCTGAACACCAGGCCTACGCCGCCTTCCGCCCGCTCCCGCAGATAATCGATCATGCGCGGTGAAGGGCCGCACCGTTCGGTGAAGCCGATCTGCATCGCCGGCATGGCAAAACGGTTGCGCAAGGTGACGCCGCCAAGCGTCAGCGGCTGGAACAGCGGGGCGAGCGCCGGGTCCATGGTCATGTAAAGGCTTCCTCCCATTCGTCAGGCCTGAAGCCCACCAGCAGGCCGCCTGCATATTCCACCACCGGCCGTTTGATCAGCGATGGCTGCGCCACCATCAGCGCAATGGCGCGCGCGCGATCGATGTCTGCCTTGTCGGCATCGGGCAGCTTGCGGAAAGTCGTGCCTGCACGGTTGAGCAGCTTTTCCCAGCCCACCGCATCCGCCCATTGCCCCAGCCGCACCGGATCGGCGCCCTGTTTCTTGTAATCATGAAACACAAACGCGATCCCGCGCGCGTCCAGCCATGTGCGGGCCTTCTTGACCGTGTCGCAGTTGGGGATGCCATACAGCGTGATCGTCATCGCCGGTCCTTCGCTTCGAAGTGGTGGGTGCGCGGGTTGGCGCAGCCGAACAGGGTATAGCTGGCGTAGTAATCGCTGCGTCCGCGTGCCTGCACGGCGCCGTGTTCTGCCAGCCGGCCCCATGCACGCGCGCTGGCTTCGTCCTGCCATTCCGACAACGCGACGACTTCACCATCATCCGATGTGTAAGATTTGAAGGAAAGGAACCCCGGCTGCCCGCGGGCGAGCGTTTCCATCCGGACCGCGTCGGCAGCATAGGCGGCGGCATCCATGTCCGCCCGCTTGCGGTTGCGGAAAACCGCCAGATACATCAGCGCCCGCTGCCCAGATGGGCATCGGCGATGGCCACAGCCAGCGCATCTGCGGCGTCTTCCCCGGCGATCTGGGCGCCGGGCAGCAGGATCTTGAGCATGGCCTGCACCTGCCCCTTTTCCGCCGCGCCGGTGCCGACCACGGCCTTCTTCACCAGCCGGGTGGAATGTTCATTCACCGGCAGCGATCCGCGCCCGCAGGCAGCCAGCACCGCACCGCGCGCCTGTGCCAGTTTCAGCGTGGACTGCGCGTTCTTGTTGGAAAACACTTCTTCCACCGCCGCGCGATCCGGCTTGTAGAGGCCGATCACCGCGAAGATCGCATCGTGCAGGTGGTGCAGGCGCTGTTCCATCGGGGTCTTGGTGCCGGTCGGCACTTGCCCGTTGGCCACGTGGGTCAGCCGCGCGCCTTCGCTGCGGACAAGGCCCCAGCCGGTGCAGGTGAGCGAAGGATCGAGGCCCAATATCAGCATTGGGGCATCACCATGGAAACACCGGCACGGGGGAAGCCCCCTCCCCGAGCAGGGAGGGGAACAGGATCACCCGAGCTTTTCCATCACTTCGTCGGAGAATTCGTAATTGCCCCAAACGGTCTGGACGTCGTCATCATCTTCCAGCGCATCGACCAGCTTGAGCAGGGTCTGCGCGTCGCCTTCGGCCACGTCGACGGTCAGGTTGGGCTTCCACGCCAGCTTGACGCCTTCGGCCACGCCCAGCACCTTTTCCAGTGCAGCCGACACTTCGTGCAAGGCTTCCATCGCGGTCCAGATGGTGTGGCCATCTTCGCCGCTTTCGACATCGTCGGCACCGGCTTCGATGGCGGCTTCCAGCACCTTTTCCTCGTCACCCGCGCTGGCGGGGTATTCGATCAGGCCCATGCGATCGAACCCGTGGCTGACCGCGCCGCTGGCGCCCAGATTGCCGCCGTTCTTGGCAAAGGCGGTGCGCACGTTGGTGGCGGTGCGGTTGCGATTGTCGGTCAGCGCCTCGACGATCAGCGCCACGCCGCCGGGGCCATAGCCTTCGTAGCGGATTTCTTCGTAGTCATCGCCTTCGTTGGCCGATGCCTTGTCCACTGCACGCTGGATATTGTCCTTGGGCATGGACTGCGACTTGGCGGCGTTGATGGCCAGCCGCAGGCGCGGGTTCATGTCCGGATCGGGCGCGCCCATTTTCGCCGCAACGGTGATTTCGCGGCTGAGCTTGGAAAACATCGCGGAACGCTTCTTATCCTGCGCGCCCTTGCGGTGCATGATGTTCTTGAATTTGGAATGGCCGGCCATGGCTCTTTCAATCTTTCAGGCTTGATGTGCGCCGCCTTTAGCCGCGCAGCGCAGCCACGGCAATCGTGGCGGGCAAATGCAGGCGCTTTCCAGCCCCGCAGGCAACGCCACGCCCACCCGATCGGCGGGCGGGCGCAGCCATCGATCAACCGAGGCCCAGAGCGGCCTTGTACACGTCGAGAATCGCTTCCATTTCAGCGCGATCGTCGGGCTTCATCTTCCGCAGGCGGACCACCTGACGCATGATCTTGGCGTCATAGCCGACAGCCTTGGCTTCGGCATAAACGTCGCGAATATCGTCGGCGATGCCTTTCTTTTCTTCTTCCAGACGCTCCACGCGTTCAATCAGCAGGCGCAGGCGGTCGTCGGCGGCATCAGCCATTCAAATTCTCCGGTGAATGCGTGAATCGGGTGCGCGGCTGATAGCGGCGGCCCGCCACGCGGCAAAGCACGGCTTGTGGAAATCGCGTTCAGGCGCGGTTTTTTGCGAGGCTGGCGTCCATCCGGGCGAGCTGTTCCGCCGTCGCTTCGGTCTGGTGGCGCGCTTTCCATTCGGCCATCGGCATCCCATGGATCACTTCGCGGGCAGCGTCCTTGTCGCCCGCAAAACCGCCTTCGCCAATCCAGTCCGCCAGGCAATTGCGGCAGAAACCGGACAGGCCCATCAGGTCGATATTCTGCGCATCGGTGCGGTGCTGCAGGTGGCGCACCAGCTTGCGGAACGCGAAAGCGGCGACATCATCGGGCAATTGGTCGATCGGATCGGGCATTTCGGTATCCTGCGTCCTTGTCTT
>JBDLVD010000021.1:0-20803 GCA_039804965.1 Pseudomonadota bacterium | reverse complement strand
CGCTGATGCTGGTGCTGGCCGTGGCGACATGGCCGCAGCCATCACAGCCCGCCAACTCTTCCGGTGCCAGTTCTGCAAGGCTTGCCCCGGCCGCTGCTGACCGGCGCGATACCGATCTGCAACTGTATGATCGCATCGCCGCGCGGGTCGCGGCGGGGGGCGATTACTACGCCGCGGCGATGACGGAACAGCGCGCCGGGAATTACCCGGTGCGTCCCGGCCTTGCCGTTCGCCTGCCTACGCTGGCTTACGTGACGGCGGCGGTGGGGCAGCGCGGCCTGGCCGTGCTGGCGGCCGGGCTAGGCCTTGCCGTGCTGGCCGCGTGGTGGCGCCGGCTGGCGGGCGAACCCCGACGCAATGCAGCGATGCTGCTGCTGGTGGTGGGCGCGGCGTTGGGCCTGAAGCCGCAATATCTGGTGCTGCACGAAGTCTGGGCGGGGATGCTGCTGGCGCTCGCACTGGGGCTGCACCGCACCGATGGCGGGCGTACGCATTGGATCGGCGCGTGGATCGCCGCCGCGTTGGCGCTTGCCGTGCGCGAACATGCGCTGCCGTTCGTGCTGCTGCTGGGGGCGCTGGCCGCATGGCGGCGCGACTGGCGCGAAGCTGCTGCATGGGCGCTGTTGGCGGCGCTGTTCGCCACTGCGCTGGCGCTGCATCTGGCGATGGTGGACCCCTTGCTGTTGCCGACCGACCGGCCATCGCCATCATGGCTGGCCTTGCGCGGGCTGGCCGGGTGGACCGGCAACGTCGTCGCATCCAGCAGCCTGCACCTGCTTCCGGGGCCGATTGCCGCGCCTTTGGCCTTGTTGCCGCTGATCGGCTGGATGGGGTGGCGCAGCGATGCGGGGCTGACCGGCACGCTGTTGCACGCAGGGTATGGCCTGCTGTTCATGATCGCCGGGCGGGACAACAATTTTTACTGGGCGCTGATGGTGGTGCCGACATGGTTCATCGGGCTGGCTTTCGTGCCATCGACGATCATCCGGCTTTGGCAGGCGGTGCGCGGTGAATAGGGCCGATCCGATCGGCAGGTGGTCCGCGCTTGGCCGCCCGTTGCGCGCGCTGCCGCGCTGGGCCGCCGCACTGCTGCTGGCGGCCACGCTGGCGGCACTGGGGTGGAGCGCGGGCACCGTCGGCCCGTTCATGGCCGTGCAGGACAGCCATCGCGACGCCGTGGTGGCGCAGGACAGTTACGGCGATATCGCGCTGTATGGCGGCATCAACGCCCGCGTCCGTGCCGGGGAAAGCTATTACACCGCCGCTTTGGCCGAACAGCGCGCGCACGGATACCCGACCCGTCCGTTCGTCACCGTACGGACCCCGGTCATGGCCTATGGCGATCGGGTGTTCGGTGCGCGGGGCTGGCAAGTGATCGCCATGCTGCTGCTGGGCGCCAACGTGCTGGCGTGGATGGGCGCGCTGGGTGCGGCCGGCCCGGCAGAACGCGCTGCCGCCGTCCTGCTGCTGTTCGCCAGCGGGGCGGGCGTATTGTATGACAAGATCGGTCTGGTGCATGATCTGATGTCCGGGCTGTGCCTGTCGCTGGCGCTGGGGCTGTATCGCCCGCACCGGTGGTGGCCTGCCCTGCTGGCGGCTGCGGCAGGGCTGGCAATCCGCGAACTGGCCCTGCCATTCATGCTGTTGTGGGGCGCATTTGCCATCGCGCAGAGCAACGGGCGCGAACTGCGCGGCGTGGCGGCGGCGCTGGCATTGTTCGCGCTGGGCATGGGGCTGCATTATCTGGCCGTCCATGCCGCGCAATTGCCGGGCGATCCGGCTTCGCACGGCTGGCACGGTATGCTGGGACCGGCCATGGTGCTGGCCAGCATCGCCAAACTTACACCCCTGCTGGCCGTGCCGCCGGCATGGGCGGGGCCGCTGGCGCTGTTGCCGTTGATCGGCTGGGCCGGGCTGGGCGGCAGGCTGGGCCTGTTTGCCACCGCGTGGTTCAGCGGATTTGCGCTGTTCGTGGCGCTGTTCGCGCAGGCGGGCAATTTCTATTGGGTCACGCTGATGCTGCCTGCTTACATGGCGGGGCTGGCGCTGGCCCCGCGCGCGCTGTGGGACATGGGCTGCGTTGCACTGGGCAAAACCGCATCGCGCAAGGCGGTGCTGGCCATGGGCGCGCCGCTTGGCTAGTCAGGGGCGATGAACCGGGCCGGAGCATAGACCACAGCCATGGCGAACGCGCGTATCCTGCTGGTCGTGGGCGGCGGCATCGCGGCCTACAAGGCGTGCGAACTGGTGCGGCTGATCCGCAAGGGCGGCGGCGATGTCACGTGCGTGCTGACCCATGGCGGCGCGCAATTCGTGACGCCGATGAGCCTTGCCGCCCTGTCGGGTAACCCGGTCCACACCACGCTGTGGGATTTGCAGAACGAAACCGAGATCGGCCACATCCAGCTCAGCCGGCAGGCCGATCTGGTGGTCGTCTGCCCGGCCACGGCCGATCTGTTGGCCAAGATGGCGGCGGGCATCTGCGATGATCTGGCGACCACGCTGATCCTCGCCACCGACAAGCCGGTGCTGGCCGTGCCGGCAATGAACGTGCGGATGTGGCAACACGCCGCCACGCGCCGCAATATCGACTGGCTGCGGCAGGCCGGCGTCCGCGTATTGGAACCGGACGAAGGGCCGATGGCCTGCGGCGAATTTGGCCCCGGCCGCCTGCCCGAACCCGAAACCGTGTGGCTGGAAATCGCCGATATGCTTGGCGTGGATCCGGGTGATGCGGGCGATGCGGAGATCGCTGCTTTCCTCGCCGCCGCATCGCCGCATCCTTCCTCAACCCCGCAACCGGGCGCGGTGCTGGATGGCCAGCACGATTTTGCCGATGACGGACATCGTCCGCTGTTCGGCCGGCACGTGCTGGTCACCGCCGGGCCGACGCACGAACCGATCGATCCGGTGCGCTACATCGCCAACCGGTCCAGCGGGAAGCAGGGCTTTGCCATTGCCGCTGCCGCCGCTGCCGCCGGGGCGCGGGTGACGCTGGTTGCCGGCCCGGTCAGCTTGCCCACGCCGCCCGGGGTGGACCGGGTGGACGTGGAAACGGCGCAGCAGATGGCCGCCGCCGTGCGTGCCGCCTTGCCGGTGGACGTGGCGATCATGGTGGCCGCCGTGGCGGACTGGCGCACGCGCGATTTCGCGGCGGAAAAGATCAAGAAGCGCGGCAGCGCCCCGCCGGCGCTGCTGCTGGAGGAAAACCCCGACATCCTCGCCACGCTGGCCGCCAGCCCGCAGCGCCCGCCGCTGCTGATCGGCTTTGCCGCGGAAACCGAAAACGTGATCGACAATGCCACGCGCAAGCGGCGGTCCAAGGCAGCCGACTGGATCGTGGCCAACGACGTTTCCGGCGCGCCCGGCGAAAGCGTGATGGGCGGGGATAGCAACAGCGTGCATCTTGTCCGCGAAAGCGGGGTCGAGCACTGGGACCGGATGAGCAAGCAAGACGTCGCCCGCCTGCTGGTGGATCGCATCGCCGCCGAAGTGAACGGGCAGGATCACGCCCGTGGCTGATCCCGTATCGGTGCAGATCTGCCGCCTGCCGCATGGGGAAGGGCTGGCCCTGCCGTCCTATGCCACCGCAGGCGCCGCCGGGATGGACGTGCTTTCCGCCGAACAGGTGACGATTGCGCCTGCCGCGCGCCATGCGGTTGCCACCGGCCTCAGCGTGGCGATCCCGGCCGGATACGAAATCCAGGTCCGCCCGCGTTCAGGGCTGGCGCTGAAACACGGCATCACCGTGCCCAACACCCCCGGTACGATCGATTCCGATTATCGCGGCGAACTGAAGGTGATCCTGATCAACCACGGCGCGGAACCTTTCGCGATCGAACGTGGCGATCGCATCGCGCAACTGGTGCTGGCGCCGGTGACGCAGGCCGCATGGGCGGAGGTGGCGGCGCTGGACGAAACCGCGCGCGGCACCGGCGGATTCGGTTCCACCGGCGGCCACGCGAAGCTGGGCTGACGCCGCAGGGCGATCAAGCCCCTTATTTGCGCGTTGCGGCCTGACCTTCGGGCTTTACCGAAATCCGCACGGTTTCACCCGAATTGCCGGGGAAGTCGGTGAACATCGCTTCCACCAGGTTGGGCACCAGATATTGCAGCCGGTTGGACGTGGACAGCGCCTCCGCCTTGCCTTCGAACAGCCGCTGGCCGCTGCTGCGGCTGTCGATCTTCAGATCGATGCCGCTGGTGTAGACGGTGTAGCTGGACACGTCGGACCGGTCGAAGAACGGGTCGTAAAAACCATAGCCCCAGTTCTGGTATGGCAGATACGCCATCCGGGGCCCACGCGGGCCGCTGAACACGAACGGGCGATACCCCATCCACGGCGAATAGAACGGATCGCGGGCGAAGCCGGTGCTGACCACCTTTTCGCGCCCCTTGTCGACGCCGTAATCGAAGCGCACCAGCAGGCTGGCACTGTCAGGGGATGCCGCCTGAACATAACCGAGCCGTTCCATGTTCGTTTTCACGAACACGGCATATTGGGAAAATTCCAGCCCGCCGGCCAGCGCCGGGTCTTCCGCCACGATGGCAAAGCTTTGCCCCTGCGGCGCCGGCATCTGGCTGGCGAAGCGGGACACATCGGCATTGAAGCCGGTGGCGCAACCGGAAAGCCCGGCCAGCGCGAGCGGCAGGGCTGCGAGTTGCAGGGCGCGTTTCAATGTGGCGAAACTGGTCATGGGACGAACGACTCCGAAACGGTACGCAGCGCCGCCGCCTTCATCCAGACAGGCGGCTGCCATGGATGGAACGTGTCATATTGTCGCCGGGCTGAATAGCGGTTGAATGCCGGCTTTCAGGAAAAGACCGGCATTTCAACGCACTGGCGGATTATCCGCGCACCAGACCAAGCGCGCGATAGGCATCGGCCAGCGTGGGGCGGGCCATATCGCGCGCGCGCGCCGCACCGCGTGCCAGAATCGCGTCGAGCGCCTCGCGGTCCTGCATCAGCGCGGTGAAGCGGGCGTTGATCGGCGCGATCTTCGCCACCATCAGTTCGCCCAGCGCGGGCTTGAACTGGCCGAAACCCTGCCCGCCATGATCGGCCAGCACCTGTTCCACGCTGATATCCGCCAGCGCGGCATAGATGGTGACGAGGTTCAGCGCTTCGGGCCGCCCTTCCAGCCCGGCCACTTCGCTGGGCAGGGGTTCGGGATCGGTCTTGGCCTTCTTCACCTTCTTCATCACTTCGTCGGCATCGTCGGACAGGTTGATGCGGCTCATTTCCGAAGGGTCGGACTTGCTCATCTTCGCGGCGCCATCACGCAGGGACATGATGCGCGCGCCCGAAGGCGGCATGATCGGATCGGGCAGGGTGAAGACCGGTGCATCTTCGGTGGCGAAATCGTTGTTGAACTTCTGCGCGATGTCGCGCGCCAGTTCCAGATGCTGCTTCTGGTCATCGCCCACCGGAACATGGGTGGCCTGATACAGCAGCACGTCGGCGGCCTGCAGCACCGGGTAAGTGAACAGCGCCACGCTGGCCCCTTCGCGGTTCTTGCCACTCTTGTCCTTGAACTGCGTCATGCGGTTCAGCCAGCCGATGCGGGCCGTGCCGTTCAGCAGCCACTGCAGTTCGGCATGGGCGGGAACCTGCGCCTGGTTGAACAGGATCGACCGGTCCGGATCGATGCCGCAGGCGACCAGCGCCGCGGCCATTTCCAGCGTGGCCGCGCTCAGTTCCGCCGGATTGTGCGGCATGGAAATGGCGTGCATGTCGGCCAGGAAGAACAGGCATTCACTGCCCGGTTCCAGCGCATCCTGCATCCGCACCCAGTTGCGGATCGCGCCCAGGTAATTGCCCAGATGGAGCGAGCCCGTAGGCTGGATACCGGAAACGACGCGCATGATGTGTTGGCCTGTTGGTTGATCGGGTTGCTTATTCGGAAAGGTTGACCGGCTGCTTCGCCGGGCGCTTGCGCCGTAGCTGGGCAAGCGTGGACTTGTCGAGCGCGCCGAACAGCACCGCAGCGCCGAAATACACCAGCCCGCCAACAGCAACCAGCGCCGCGAGCGACCATGCGCGTTCCACGATGTGGCCGCCGTAATGGCTGGCCAGCAGCGGCATCAGCGCCATCAGCGCCGCGCCCATCGCCGCCGTTGCCAGCAGCTGGCGCACCACCTGCCCGATCAGCCGGGCATCGGCATGATACCAGCCGCGGCGATGCAGGATGGCATAGAGCATGGCGACGTTGAGCGACGAGGTGAAGGCCGTTGCGCCTGCCAGCCCGACGATGCCGTACTTCGGTACGACCATGAAGTTGATGCCGATGTTGATCACCAGCGCGCCCACCGCGATCCACACCGGGGTGCGGGTGTCTTCGCGGCTGAAGAACGCCGGCTGGAACACCTTGACCAGCACATAGCTGGGCAGCCCGGCGACCAGCGCGGTCACGATCCCGGCCATCACCACGCCATCGGCGGCCTTCATCTTGCCGCCGACGAAGAAGGCCGTGACGAAAGCGGGGGCGCAGATCGCCAGTGCAACGGCGGCGGGCAGGGTCAGCAGCAGGGCCATTTCCACGGCATTGGTCTGCAACCGTTGCGCGCCGGCGTGATCGTCATCGTGAATGTGCCGGGCCAGCATCGGCAGGATGGCGGTGCCGAGCGCGATGCCGATGATGCCCAGCGGCATCTGGTTCAGCCGGTCGGCATATTTCAGCAGCGTCAGCGACCCTTGCGCCAGACTGGTGGCGAAGAACGTGTCGACGAACTGGCTGATCTGGTAAACGCCCGCGCCGAATGTGGCGGGCAGGATCAGCAGTGCCAGCTTCTTCACTTCTGGCGTGAAGCGCGGCAGGGTCATCTTCAGCCGCACCCCGGCGCGCCGGGTGGCCCATGTCATGTAGGCGAGCTGGACGAAGCCCGCCGCCGCCACCGAAATCGCCAGTGCCCAGGCCACGCTGACATCGCTGCCGGTCTGCTTTTCCAGATACCAGCCGGTGCCAATGCCGGTGATCAGCACCATGTTCAGCAGCACCGGCACGATGGCGCCGGGGGCGAACCGCGAATGGGCGTTGAGCAGGCCCGACAGCATCGCCACCAGGCTGACCAGCATCAGATAGGGGAATGTCACGCGGCTGAGCGTGACCGCCAGTTCGAACTTGCCCGGCACGCTTTGGTATTCGCGCGCCAGCAGCCAGACGATGCCTGGCATGGCCAGCATGGCCAGCGCGGAAAAGCCCAGCAGCACCCAGACGAACACCGCCAGCACATCGGTGGCGAACCGTTCGGCCGCGTCATCGCCATCGGTGCGCAAGTGGCGCGTGTACATAGGCACGAAGGCGACCGAAAACGCGCCTTCGGCAAACAGCCGGCGGAAGGTGTTGGGCAGGATGAAGGCGAGCTGGAAGGCGTCCGCCGCCATGCCCGCGCCCAGCACCCGCGCGAGCAGGATGTCGCGCGCGAAGCCGAACACGCGGCTGATCGCGGTCAGCCCGCCGATCGTCCCGACATTCCTGGCGAGGCTCACCGGGGCGAGCCCCCTTCCCGGACGGCGAAAATCAGGCTTCGCCCACCGGAGTGCCGACGGCATCGGCCTGCTGCTGCAACTGCTGCACGTACAGACCGGTGAAATCGATCGGTTCCAGCATCAGCGGGGCGAAACCGGCATCGCGCACGGCATCCGAAATCACGCGGCGGGCATAGGGGAACAGCAGGCGCGGGGCTTCGGCATAAGTGAAGCCGTGCTGCTGTTCTTCGGTCATGTTGCGCATGCCGATCAGCCCGCAATAGGCCAGTTCGACGATATAGGCCGTGCCCTGTTCGCACTTGGCGCTGGCGGAAACCTTCAGTTCCACTTCGGTCACTTCATCGCTCAGCCGGCGGGCGCTGATGTTGAACTGCACGTCCAGTGCCGGGGCATCCGGCCACTGGAAGCTGTCCGGGGCCTTGGGGTTTTCGACCGAAAGATCCTTCACATACTGCGTCAGCAGGCCCGCGACAGGCGCGGTATCTTCGCCATTGCTGGCTGGTGCTTGATCAAGCTTGAGATCGGACAGGACGTTGCCTTCATCGGCCATGGTCGGAATCTTTCGTCATAACAGGAACCTCCCGGCGGCCGCCGGAGGCATTGGCTGGCGCGACTAGCACCCCGTAACCGGCCCTGCAACGGCTGCTGCAACGGCTGCTGCAACGGCTGGTGGGGCCGCTGTGGCACCGGTTGCGCTGGTGCCGGAAAAGCGCAGGCAATGGACCCGAGCGGCTGGCCAGCCGTTGTTCATTTGAATTTGGCACCTATTTCGGTCACTATCGGTATCCGGCTCTGGCGCGTGTCCTGCGCCATGGCCAGCATTCGGGACAAGCACGTGATTTACGAGATCGTCATCCTCGCCATGATTGCCGCCTTTCTGGGGCTGCGGCTCTATTCCGTGCTCGGCCGCCGGGCGGAGCATGAGGAAGAGCCTGTGCCGACCCGGTTTGAACGGGCCGAAGGCGCCAAGGGTGCGCATCCGGCGCAAGGCCCGGCGGCGGAACAGGTGCGGATGCCGCGCGCGCTGGCTGGCTTTCCCCCGGCGATCGAGGATGGCCTGCGTGCCATCGTCACGGCGGACCGGCGGTTTGATCTGCTTGCCTTCCTGGAAGGTGCCAAGGGCGCCTATGCCATGATCCTCGACGCCTTCTGGCGCGGTGATCGTGAAGACCTGCGCCAGCTGTGCGACAGCGACGTGTACGAAAGCTTCGCCAGCGCGATCTCCGCGCGCGAAGCAGCGGGCGAAACGCTGGACAACCGGCTGATCCGGATCGAGGATACCACGGTCCATTTCGCCGCGCTGGATGGCGGCACGGCGCGCATTGCGGTGCGTTTCGTGGCCGATATCGCCGCCGTCACCCGCGACAAGGATGGTGCGGTGATCGCCGGATCGCTGGATGACGCTATCGAAACGCGCGACATCTGGACCTTCTCGCGCAATGTGAATGCCGCCGGGCCGGACTGGCTGCTCGACGAAACCGACGAAGGTTAATCCGGCCATGCCAGTGCGGGCAAGCGGGGGCGGCAGCACCAGACTGGCGATCCTTGCCGTGGCGCTGGCGCTGGCGGCGGGCTGCATTCCGCTGGTGCCGCGCGCCCCGCAGACCGTACCCCCCGTTCCCGCCACTGCGCGATTGCTGGGCGTGAAGCCCGGCCCGGCGCTGTCCGGGCGGCAGCTGGCGCAAGCCGATGCCGCCGCTGCGCTGGCCTCGTTCGCGGAAAGCTGCCCGCGCCTGCTGCGCCGCACCGATGCCAGCGGCCTAACCCGTCCGGCAGACTGGCAGACCGCCTGCACTGCTGCCACCAACTGGCCGCAGGGCGATGCCGCGGGGTTCTTCGCCCGCCAGTTCGAAACCGCGCAAGTGGGCAACGGCGCGGCTTTTGCCACCGGCTATTACGAACCCGAAATCGCCGGTGTGCGCCAGCGGCAGCCGGGATACGATACCCCGGTCTATGCCTTGCCGCCCGATCTTGTGCGGGCGTGGCCGGATGACAAGCCGCCCGAAGAACGCATGGGCCAGCCGCCGCTTGGCCGCATGGATGAAAACGGGCGGCTGGTGCCCTATTACGACCGTGCGCAGATCGAAGCGGGCGCGCTGGCGGGCAAGGGGCTGGAAATCGCCTGGGTGGCCGATCCGGTGGAATTCTTCTTCCTGCAAGTGCAGGGCTCCGGGCGGCTGATCGGGCCGGGCGGGCAAGTGATGCGGATCGGTTATGCCGGGCAGAACGGCCGCGCCTATGCCGGGATCGGATCCCTGATGCGCCAGCGCGGGCTGATCGGCACCGGGCCGGGCCAATATGCCGGATCGATGCAGGGCATCATGCAATACCTGCGCGAACGGCCGGCAGAAGGCCGCGCCCTGATGCGCGAAAACCCCAGTTGGGTGTTCTTTCGTGAACTGACCGGCGATGGGCCGCTGGGCGCGCTGGAAGTGCCGGTGCGGCGCGGCAATTCGGTCGCCGCCGACCCGGCCTATGTGCCGCTTGGGGCGCCGGTGCTGCTGGACGTGGACCGCGCCGAAGCAGGCGGGCTGTGGATCGCGCAGGATACCGGCGGGGCGATCAAGGGGCCGAACCGCTTCGACACTTTCTGGGGCGCGGGCGAAGATGCGCGCGTGGTGGCCGGGGGGATGAGCGCGCGCGGAACGGCGCTGGTGCTGCTGCCCAAAGGCACGCTGGCGCGGCTGCGCGGGCAATGAAGCCGCCCCGTGGATTGAGCGCGGAAGAGGCCGCGCTGTGGGCGCAACTGGCCAACACGGTCACGCCGCTGAAAGGCCGCCGTGCTTTGCCCAAGGCGCCCGCCGCGCTTGCCCCTGCGCCAGTGGCCAGCACGGCCGTTGCGCCTGTGAAGAAGCTGCGCGGCCGGGTTCCGCCCCCGCGCCCGGTGGCGGCCGCGCCGGTCGCCGCAGGATCAGGGCCGGGGCTTGATTCGCATTGGGAACGGCGGCTGGGCCGGGCCACGCTCGATCCGGATTTCACGCTGGACCTGCATGGCCATACGCTGGATCAGGCGCACGTGCGGCTGGACATGGGGCTGGCGCAGGCCAAGGCGATGGGCGCGCGCATGGTGCTGCTGATCACCGGCAAGCCGCGCCCGGTCGACGCCGCCGACCGGGGGGAGAAACGCGGCGCGATCCGGGCCAAGATCCTCGATTGGCTGGCAGCCGGGCCGCACGGATCGGACATCGCCGCGATCCGCAACGCGCAGCGCCGCCACGGCGGTGACGGCGCGCTGTATCTGGTGCTGCGGCGCGGGCGTTAAGCCGCCGTTGCCATGTCCGCCGGGGCTTCGTTGCGGATCAGGTAATCGAAGGCGGAAAGCCCGGCCTTGCTGCCTTCCCCCATGGCGATGATGATCTGCTTGAACGGCACCGTGGTGCAATCGCCCGCCGCGAACACGCCGGGGATGCTGGTGGCGGCATGGCCATCGATCACCACTTCGCCGGTGCGGCTCAGTTCGATCCCGGCATCCTTCAGCCATTCGGTGTTGGGCACCAGCCCGATCTGGACGAAGATGCCTTCCAGTTCGATCCGGTGGTCTTCGCCGGTTTCGCGGTTCTTGTAGTTCAGGCCGTTTACCCGTTCGCCATCGCCGGTCACTTCGGTCGACTGGGCGGACAGCAGAATGTCGACGTTGGACATCGACCGCAGCTTGTCCTGCAACACCTGATCGGCGCGCAGCTTGCTGTCGAATTCCACCAGTGTGACATGGCCGACGATATTGGCGAGGTCGATCGCCGCTTCCACGCCGGAATTGCCGCCGCCGATCACCGCCACGCGCTTGCCCTTGAACAGCGGGCCATCGCAGTGCGGGCAATAGGCCACGCCCCGGTTGCGGTATTCGAATTCACCCGGCACGCCCAGATTGCGCCAGCGCGCCCCGGTGGAGAGGATCACGGCGCGTGCCTTGAGCGACGCGCCGTTTTCGAATTCCACGGTGTGCAGGCCGCCGGGCTGGCTGGCCGGGACCAGACGGGTCGCCTTTTGCAGGTTCATCACGTCTACCGGATATTCGCGCACATGGGCTTCCAACTGCGCGGCCAGCTTCGGCCCTTCGGTGTAGGGGACGGAAATGAAGTTCTCGATGCCCACGGTGTCCAGCACCTGCCCGCCGAAACGTTCGGCAGCGACACCGGTGGAGAAGCCCTTGCGCGCGGCATAGACAGCGGCACTGGCGCCAGCCGGGCCACCGCCGACGATCAGGACTTCGAACGGCTTCTTGTCTGCCAGCTTGGCAGCGGCGCGTGTGCCGGCATTGCTGTCCAGCTTGGCCAACACTTCTTCCACGCTCATCTTCCCGCTGGCGAACATTTCACCGTTGAGGAAGGTGGCGGGCACGGCCATCACGCCGCGATCGTCCACTTCCGCCTGGAAGCTGCCGCCTTCGATCAGCGTGGCGGTGATGCGCGGGTTGTTGAGCGCCATCAGCGTCAGCGCCTGCACCACGTCGGGGCAGTTGTGGCAGCTGAGGCTGAAATACATTTCAAAGGCATAGTCGCCTTCCAGTGCGGCGATCTGTTCCAGCACCTCGTCCGAAACCTTCGGCGGGTGGCCGCCTGCCCACAGCAGCGCGAGCACCAGGCTGGTGAATTCGTGCCCCATCGGCAGCCCGGCAAAGCGCACCCACTTTTCCGGATCGCTGGCGCGGCGGATGACGAAGCTGGGCTTGCGCGCATCGGCACCGTCGAAGCTGGCGCTGACCTTGTCGGACAAGGCGGCGATTTCTTCCAGCAGCTCGCGCGTTTCAGCCGACTTCCTGCTGTCGTCGAGCGAGGCGACCAGTTCGATCGGCTCGCGCAGCATCTGGAGATACTGCTGCAACTGCTGGGTCATGGTGGCATCGAGCATGAGGCAATTCCTTGGATTTCGGATGCAAAACGGCCCGGGGCGCCTGATTTGGGGGGGAGGGCGCCCCGGGCCGTGCAACCCGCTGGGTGCGGGCTCGGGGATAAGGAGGCTTAGATCTTGCCGACGAGGTCGAGCGACGGAGCCAGCGTGGCTTCGCCTTCTTCCCATGCCGCCGGGCAGACCTGGCCGGGGTTGTTGCGGACATACTGCGCGGCCTTGATCTTGCGGATCAGTTCGCCAGCGTTGCGGCCCACGCCTTCACAGGTGATTTCCATGATCTGGATCACGCCTTCGGGATCGACCACGAAAGTCGCACGGTCGGCCAGGCCCATTTCTTCACGCAGCACGCCGAAGTTCTTCGACAGGGTGTGCAGCTGGTCGCCAAGGAACGGATATTCCAGCTTGCCAATCTTGTCGGACGTGTCGCTCCACGCCTTGTGGCTGAAATGGGTGTCGGTCGACACGGCATAGACTTCCACGCCCATGCCCTTCAGCGCGGCATACTGCTTGCCCAGATCTTCCAGCTCGGTCGGGCACACGAAGGTGAAATCGGCCGGGTAGAAGAAGAAGATCGCCCACTTGCCGGCCAGATCCTTTTCCGAAACGTCGAAGAAGTCCTTGCCCTTCTGGAAGGCGGTTGCCTTGAACGGCTTGATGGTGCTGCCGATGATACCCATTGCGTCAAATTCCCTCTCTTGGGTGAAACTGGTGAGCCGGAGATAGGCCGCCCGAACCGATTCGGCCAACGAGGAGTCTCGATTGGCGTAAACGAATTAATCAATAAGTCAGTTTTGATCGAAATCAGCGATTACCGTGCGGCACTGCAAGGGCCGCTTGTGCTGCGCCCTGCCGATCCCCTACCTTGACGGCAAAGACGGACGGGGAGGGATGGAGATGGAAGCAGTCAAACAGGCGGCGGCGCACAGGCGCAGGCCATCGTTTGCGCTGGTGATGATGGTGATCATGGCGCTGTTCGTCTTTGCCGGGTTCGGGATGCATTCCGCGCTTCCCGCGCTGCAAGGGCAGTTCCCGGCGGCCCCGCCGATCGTGCATCTGCACGGGATCCTGTCGATCTGCTGGATGCTGCTGCTGGTGACGCAGAGCGCGCTGCCGGGCAGCGGCAACCTGAAACTGCACCGCAGCCTCGGCACTTTCGGCATCGCCTTTGCCACGCTGGTGATCTTCACCGGCCTGCTGATGCAGCTTGTCGCCAGCCACCGGGGCTGGGAGGCGGGGCGCCCTGCCGGGACGGACGGAATCTACCTTGGCCTGCTGGCCTTTGCGGGTTTCGGGTGGATGTTCACCGTCGCCATCCGCCAGCGTGCGCGCAATCCGCAGGTTCACAAGCGGATGGTGCTGTTTGCCATGCTGCCGGTGCTGCCGCCGGGGGTGAACCGGTTCTGGGCCAGTGCGCTGGGGCTGGATGATCCGGTGCCGACCTTCTGGCTCTATCTCACGCTGTGGGGCATGGCGGCGGCGATCCTGACGCAGGAATGGGCCGAGCGGCGCCGGATCAGCCGGTGGTCGATGCTGGGTGCGGCGTGGATATTCATCCAGGGCGCGGTGCATGAAACGGTGGTCGGATCAGGCTGGTTCAACGCGCTGGCAGGCGCGATCCTCAGCCTCGTGCATTATCGCTGATCAGCCGCACTGGCCCCGGTGCAGCAGCTTGTGATCGGCCAGCACCAGCGCCATCATCGCTTCCACCACCGGGGTGCCGCGAATGCCCACGCAGGGATCGTGGCGGCCCTTGGTGACAAGCTCGGTCGCGGTGCCTTCACGCGTTACCGTGGGCTGCGGGATCAGGATCGAACTGGTGGGCTTGAAGGCCACGCGGCAGACCACCGGCTGGCCGGTGGAAATGCCACCTGCGATGCCGCCTGCATGGTTGGCATCGAAGGCGATCCCGCCATCGGCGCCCGGCCGCATCGGATCGGCATTCTGCTCCCCGCGCAGGCGGGCAGCGGCAAAGCCATCACCGATTTCGACCGCCTTGACCGCATTGATGCCCATCATCGCGGCGGCAAGGTCTGCGTCCAGCTTGCCATACAGCGGCGCGCCCCAGCCTGCGGGCACACCCGTGGCGACAACTTCCACCACCGCGCCCAGCGATGAACCGGCCAGCCGGGCTTCGTCCACCACGCCTTCCCACCGCTTTGCCGCGATCGGATCGGGGCAGAAGAACGGGTTGCGGGTGATTTCGGCCGCATCGAAATTGGCCATGTCGATCGCATCGCCGCCGATTTCGGTGACATAGGCCAGCAGCGTCACTTCCGGGATCACCAGCCGGGCCACGGCCCCTGCCGCCACGCGTGCCGCGGTTTCTCGCGCGCTGGAACGGCCGCCGCCGCGATAGTCGCGGAAGCCGTACTTGGCGTCATAGGCATAGTCGGCGTGGCCGGGGCGGTATGCCTTGGCCACTTCGGAATAGTCCTTGCTGCGCTGATCGGTGTTTTCGATCAGCAGGCTGATCGGCGTGCCGGTGGTCTTGCCTTCGAACGTGCCGGACAGGATCTTCACCAGATCGGCTTCCTGCCGCTGGGTGGTGAACTTGCTGGTGCCGGGCTTGCGCGCATCCATGAACGGCTGGATCGCCGCTTCGCTGATCTCCAGCCCCGGGGGGCACCCGTCCACCACCGCGCCCAGCGCGGGCCCGTGGCTTTCGCCCCAGGTGGTGAAACGGAAAGTGCGGCCGAATGTGTTCACGCTCATGAGGGGCGGCTTTGGCGCAACTTTGCGCAAGTGTCCATTGCGCGCCACTGCCCGCAACACACCCGCACCACGCACCCCCCTCACGTCATCCCAGCGAAAGCTGGGATCTCATGC
Organism: Pseudomonadota bacterium; assembly: GCA_039804965.1. Lineage (GTDB taxonomy): Bacteria > Pseudomonadota > Alphaproteobacteria > Sphingomonadales > Sphingomonadaceae > Croceibacterium_C. Next base: position 5,640 of record JBDLVD010000021.1, on the reverse strand, counting down.
CCGTGCCACGACGATGGAGACCCCGGCTTTCGCCGGGGTGACGGATTTCGGAATGACGATAAATGGGCACGCAGACTAGCCAACCCCGTCTGCATCGGGCAGAGAACATAACATGATCGCAAAGCTTTCAGGCAGGCTCGACGAAACCGGCACCGACTGGGCGGTGATCGATGTGCAGGGCGTCGGCTATCTCGTCCACTGTTCCGCCCGCACGCTGTCGGCGCTCGGCAACGTGGGGGAAGCCTGCACCGTGTTCACGGACTTGCAGGTGAGCGAAAACGATATGCGCCTGCTCGGTTTTGCCGATGGCGCGGAACGTGACTGGTTCCGCGTGCTGACGACCGTGCAGGGCGTGGGCAGCAAGATGGCGCTGGCCGTCCTTTCCGCGCTGTCGCCGGGCGAAGTGCAGGCTGCCTGCGCCGCCGGGGACGCGGCGATGATCGCCCGCGCGCAAGGCGTCGGGCCGAAACTCGCCGCGCGCATCGTCAATGAACTGAAGGACCGCGCCGGTGCCATGCCCGGCGGTGGCCCCGCCGGCGTCTCGCTCGCCGCTGTTTCGCAAGCCGGCACCGCCAGCGCCGATGCCGTTTCCGCCTTGCAGAACCTCGGCTTCAAACCCGCCGTCGCCGCCAGCGCCGTCGCCCACGCTCAGGCCGAACTGGGCGAAGATGCCGGGTTGAACGATCTGGTGCGCGTGGCGCTGAAGAAGGCGGCGGGGTGATGACTGACTTTCCCATCGATCTTGCCAAAGCGAAGTTGTCGCGCACAACAGAAGGGCGGCGGATGCTAATCGATGAGCATTCGTCTTCATTCAAGTGGTTGATGGCATCGTTGTTGGCGATAAACGCTGGAGGGATGGCGACATTGTCCAGTGTCGATGTTGAAAGGCCCGTTCATTTTTTTCTGTTTTTGGCTGGTGGCGCATTTTGGTTTGGTATCGTCGCATCCCTCGGATTTGCTTGGCGCGGTCAACAAATAACCCGTAGGGCGATTAAGGCGATGTCGGACATTGAACTATTCTGGACATTAGTGGCAATTTACGGGAGGCTGGACCAAGAAAAGGGGCAGTCGCTCGATGATGCTCTGAACCAAATTGATACCCGATCAGCGGGATTATTTGGTTTTTTTGCGCTGCTTGCCTTCACCGTGGGCGTAGTGTGCGTTGGCTTGACCCAAGCATGACCGCCAACGCAGACCTTTCGCCCCAGCGCCAGCCGGAAGATCAGGACGCGGCGCTGCGGCCGAAGTCGCTGACCGAATTTGTCGGGCAGGAAGCGGCGCGCGACAATCTGCGGGTGTTCATCGAAGCCGCGCGCGGGCGGGGCGAGGCGATGGACCACGTGCTGTTCTTCGGCCCGCCGGGGCTGGGCAAGACCACGCTGGCGCAGATCGTGGCCAAGGAATTGGGCGTGGGGTTCCGCGCCACCAGCGGGCCGGTGATCGCCAAGTCCGGCGATCTGGCCGCGCTGCTGACCAATCTCGAACCGCATGACGTGCTGTTCATCGATGAAATCCACCGCCTCAATCCGGTGGTGGAAGAAGTGCTCTATCCGGCGATGGAGGATCGCGCGCTCGATCTGATCATCGGGGAAGGGCCGTCGGCGCGGTCGGTGCGGATCGATCTGCCGCCGTTCACGCTGATCGGCGCGACCACGCGGCAGGGGTTGCTGACCACGCCGCTGCGCGACCGGTTCGGCATCCCCGTGCGGCTGATCTTCTATACCGAGGCGGAATTGCAGCGGGTGGTGGCACGCGGCGCGCAATTGCTGGGCGTGGCGATCGATGCCGGCGGTGCGCGCGAAATCGCCCGCCGCAGCCGGGGAACGCCGCGCGTGGCCGGGCGCCTGCTGCGCCGGGTGCGCGATTTCGCCCACGTGGCGGGCGATGGGGTGGTGACGGCGGCGGTGGCCGATGCGGCACTGACCCGGCTGGAAGTCGACAGCCTCGGCCTCGACGCGATGGATCGCCGCTATCTCCACATGATCGCGGACATCTACAAGGGTGGCCCGGTGGGCGTGGAAACGCTGGCCGCAGGTCTGGCCGAACCGCGTGACACGATCGAAGACGTGGTGGAACCATACCTGATCCAGCTGGGCCTGATCGCCCGCACCGCGCGCGGGCGGTGCCTGAACGATGGTGGCTGGCGGCATCTGGGAATCACCCCGCCCAGCGGGCAGCCGGCGGCGCAAGGCGGGCTGTTCGACGAAGCGGATTGATCGCCGCCACACCGCCATCGGGTTCGCAAATGGGCGCGGTTCGGTTCCATTGTGGGACAAAGTGCCGCCGCGGCGAAAAATAAGACCACAAAATCGACTCTCGCGCCGCTGAATCGTGGTTAACGCAATTGCCGGGAAAGGTTTTGGGCGTCTCTGTGCAGGTATCGGAAAAGCCGGAAGTGCCATCGGGGCACCCAAGGCCGCTCCATTCTGCAAAGAGAGAATGCACATGTCGGTACGCATGGCCCTGGCAAAATTGGCGGCAGCCGCCGCTGGCGGCGCGATCGTGGGCGGTGGCGCGGTCCACGTGGCCGAACCGCAGGCCGCCATCGTGCATTACAAGGGCGAAAAGCTGACCAAGGCTGAACGGCCGCGGACGCACCGTGCCGTGCGCGTGGCCCATCGCACCGTGCTGGTCTGCGGGCCGGGCGCCCGTCGCGAAGGCGGCAACTGCATCAAGCGGATGCGCCGGGTGATCCCGCGCGCACCGGAAGAACAGCAGCTGGCGATGCTGCCGATGGCCATGCCGTTGCCCGCGCAGCCGCAGGCGGCGATTTCCGGCGGTGGCGGCAGCGCGCCGGTCATCATCGGCGGATCGGGCGGCATCGGCGGATTTGGCGGAGGCTTCTTCGGCGGGTTCTTCGGCGGCGGTGGCGGGGGCGGCGGTGGTTCAGCCAATGTCAGCACCACCACCACGACCACCACCGGCGGGGTGAACACCACCAGCGGGACGAGTGGGACCAGCGGCACGTCTGGCGCGAGCAGCACGTCGAGCGGCGTCAACATCGACATCAACATCGACAACAGCAGCACCGGCAGCTCGACCTCGTCTTCCGGCGGATCGACTTCCACCTCCACCGGGGGCAGCACCACGTCGACCGGCGGTGTCAGCACCTCCACCGGCGGGATCACGTCCACCAGCACCTCGGGCAACGTCACGAGTTCTTCGGGTGCGGTCACCAGCTCGTCGGGGGCTGTCACCAGCTCCTCGGGCGCAGTGACCAGTTCTTCCGGCTCTGTGACGAGTTCCTCGGGCGCGGTGACCAGTTCGTCGGGCAACTATTCGTCGACCTCGACCAGCTCGGGCAATGTCACCAGCACTTCGTCCTCGTCAGGCAATGTGTCGAGCAGCAGTTCCGGCAACGTTTCCAGCAGCAGTTCGGGCAACGTTTCCAGTTCGACCAGCACGTCGTCATCCGGCAACGTTTCGACCAGCAGTTCCACGTCGGGCAACATCACGTCGAGCACGTCCAGTTCCACCAGCACCTCGACCTCGACCAGCAGCGGGACGAGCGGAACCTCTGGCACGTCAGGAACCAGTGGTACGAGCGGCACTTCGGGAACTTCGGGAACCAGTGGCACGCCGGTTCCGGCCCCGCCGATGCTGCTGCTGTTCGGCGCAGGCGCGGCCGCGGTCTTCTCCCGCCGTCGCAAGGCAAAGGGGGTAGAGGCCGACGCGGCCTGATCGCCCAGCCATTACCCAACAAAAAAGGGCGGCCCGCGAAGGCCGCCCTTTTCGTATCAGCGTGAAGTGGCGCCTCAGGCGGCCAGCTTGCGCAGCACGTAGTGCAGGATGCCGCCGTTGCGGTAATATTCCAGTTCGTTAGCGGTATCGATCCGGCAACGGGCGGTGAAGGTGAAGGTGCGGCCATCGGCGCGGGTCACTTCCACTTCGACATCCTGCTGCGGGGCGAGTGATGCCACGCCGCGGATGGTGAAGGTGTCATCGCCATGCAGGCCCAGCGTTTCGCGGCTCTGCCCGTCCTTGAACTGCAACGGCAGCACGCCCATGCCCACCAGATTGGAGCGGTGGATGCGTTCGAAGCTTTCCACGATCACCGCGCGCACGCCCAGCAGGTTGGTGCCCTTGGCCGCCCAGTCACGGCTGGAACCGGTGCCATATTCCTTGCCGGCGATGACCACCAGCGGGGTGCCATCTTCCTTGTGCTTCATCGCCGCGTCGAAGATCGGCATGGCGGTGCCCTGATAGCTGGTCATGCCGCCTTCGATGCCGGGGACCATTTCGTTCTTGATGCGGATGTTGGCGAAAGTGCCGCGCATCATCACTTCGTGGTGGCCACGGCGCGCGCCGTACGAATTGAAGTCCGACCGCTGGACCTGATGGTCCATCAGCCACTTGCCCGCAGGGCTGTCGGCCTTGATCGAACCGGCCGGGCTGATGTGATCGGTCGTGATCGAATCGCCCAGGATCGCCAGCGGCTTCGCGCCCACGATGTCGGTGACCGGCACCGGGGTCATCGTCAGCCCTTCGAAATAGGGCGGGTTGGCGACATAGGTGCTGCCCGCGCGCCACTGGTACGTTTCGCTGCCGGTGACGTTGATCGCCTGCCAGTGCACATCGCCCTTGTAGACATCGGCGTAACGCGCCTGGAACATGCCGCGATCGATGCAGGCTGCCATCGTGTCATGCACTTCGGCGTTGCTGGGCCAGATGTCCTTGAGGAACACGTCCTGCCCGTTGCTGCCCTGCCCGATCGGGGTGGTGGTGAAATCCTGCGTCACCGTGCCCTTCAGGGCGTAAGCCACCACCAGCGGCGGGCTGGCGAGGAAGTTTGCGCGCACGTCGGGCGAAACGCGGCCTTCGAAGTTGCGGTTGCCCGAAATGACCGACGCGGCGACGATGTCGTTGCCGTTGATCGCCTTGCTGATCGGTTCGGCCAGCGGGCCGGAATTGCCGATGCAGGTGGTGCAGCCATAACCGACAAGGTTGAAGCCGATCGCGTCGAGGTGTTCGGTCAGGCCGGCCTTGTTCAGGTAATCGGTGACCACCTGCGAACCCGGCGCGAGGCTGGTCTTCACCCACGGCTTGGGCTTCAGGCCCAGTTCGTTGGCCTTCTTGGCCACCAGACCGGCGGCCACCAGCACGCCCGGGTTGCTGGTGTTGGTGCAGCTGGTGATGGCGGCAATCACCACGTCACCATCGCCGATGTCGTGATCCTTGCCTTCCACGGCCACGCGCTTGGCGGCATCGTGCTTGTAGGCAATGGCCAGATCGGCGTTGAACACGTCATCGACCTGTTCCAGCAGCACCTTGTCCTGCGGGCGCTTCGGCCCGGCGAGCGACGGGGTGACGGTGCCCATGTCCAGTTCCAGCACGCTGGTGAAGACGGGTTCCGGGGCAGCCGGATCGATCCAGAAACCCTGTTCCTTGGCATAGGCTTCGACCAGCGCGATCTGGCTTTCTTCGCGGCCGGTCAGGCGCAGGTAATCGATGGTCTTGTCATCGATGCCGAAGAAACCGCAGGTGGCGCCATATTCCGGCGCCATGTTGGCCAGCGTGGCGCGATCGGCCAGCGACAGGGTGGCAAGGCCGGAGCCGAAATATTCGACGAAACGGCCGACCACGCCATGCGCGCGCAGCATCTGCGTGGCGGTCAGCACCAGATCGGTGGCGGTCACGCCT
>JBDLVD010000020.1:0-21129 GCA_039804965.1 Pseudomonadota bacterium | reverse complement strand
GCACCTATGTGATCAACAAGACCAACCGCCGCTTCAAGGCCCGCCAGGGCTGATTGTGGTGGCAGCGCCGCGAATCATTCGCGGCGTTGGTGTGTTCAAGAGCCTCCGCCGTGGCGGGGGCTCTTTGCATGTCTGAAGGGCACGCAGATTTGGCTCAGCCGAACCGTCCGCCGATCCGTCAGCCGGTCCGCCCTCAGGCCGTGGTGTTCGATATCGGCCGGGTGCTGATCCAGTGGGATCTGCGCCACCTTTTTGCCAAACTGATTGCCGACCCTGTGGAACTCGACTGGTTCCTGTCCAACGTCGTGACCGAGGAATGGCATTTCCAGCATGACGCGGGCCGCCCGCTGGCGGAGATGGTGCCTGAACGCAAGGCGCAGTTCCCGGCCCATGCCGCGCTGATCGATGCCTATGCCACGCGCTTCAACGAAACGATTCCGGGCCGTGTCCCGGGGACGGACCGGCTGGTGGAACGGCTGGCCCAGGCGGGCGTGCCGCTGTTCGCGCTGACCAATTTCGGCAGCGATTTCTGGCCGTCCTTCCGCGCGTCCGAACCGCTGATGGGCCTGTTTGCCGACGTGGTGGTTTCGGGTGACGAGCGTTGCGCCAAGCCCGATGCGCGGATTTACGAACTGGCCGAAGCGCGGTTCGGCGTGCCGCCCGGCGCGCTGTTCTTCACCGATGACAATCCGTACAACATCGCCGCCGCCCGCGCACGCGGCTGGCAGGCGCATCTGTTTACCGGCGCGGATGATCTGGAAACGCAGCTGATCGCTGCCGGGCTGCTGTAACCGTCAGGCCCGCGTCGCGGGGCCGGTCTTATGTGCGGCCAAATTCTATGTTTGCGGTGGGTTGCTGCCGGGGAGTGATGGCAGCAACCCGCCGCATTCGAAGGGGACAGGATCGTGCGGGACCGCCAGATGCCCAAATGCACGATATCCTGTTCCCTTGCCCCACCCCGGCGGTGCCGGGATGGAAGCACAGGGGTCGGTCGCTTACTTTGCGGCCGGCAACACGTAATTCAGGTCGGAAACGATCAGCCACGGGCCGCTGTCGGCCTTGCGCCACACGGTCTGGTTGTCGAAGGCCACGGTCACCGGCTTTCCGTCCGGTCCGGTGCTGGTATATTCGCCGCTGCCGGTGGTCACCGCCAGATCGCCGCCTTCCGATGCCCATGCCTTGGCCGGGGTCAGCTTTACGGCGGTGTTCTTGTCCGCCAGCATCTTGGTGTAATCGGCCTTGATCGCTTCGGCACCGGCCAGCTTGGTGCCATCGGGCAGCAGCATTACCGCATCGTTGCTGAAGACGCGGGTGGCACCGTCGATATCGTCGGATGCAATGGCTTCCATCTGCGCGGCCTGCACCGCGCCGACGGTTTCCTTCACCGCATTCGGGTCCACGGCGGAACTGCAAGCGGCCAGCAGGCTCATCGGCACGGCGGCCAGCAAAATCGCATATTTCATCAAACATCCCCCTCCAGGTTCAATGTCGATCCTGGAGTGGCAGGCGCACGCACCGGCGGGATCATCCCGGCGGGCGGCTCCTTCCGTTAGGACCGCATGACCACCCTATGGCCCGATTCGCGGGGGGTGACTTTGATGCGACTCAAATTTGCGCCCCTGCCGCCTGCCCGGTGGAACGGGGGACCGGTGCAGGCCCGAACCGGAAGCTCGAAGCCGTCAGGTGGTTCAGCAGATCGGGCTGGTGATACACGCAGGTGCCCGCATCATCCTCGGCCGCGCCGGCGGCCACCATCAGCGGGATCAGGTGGTCTTCGCGCGGGTGGGCCAGCCGCGCGGCCGGGGCATCGGCCCATGCGGCCAGCAGGGCAGCCCGCTGCGCGCCGCTGTGCTGCGTCAGGCTGTCCTGCAACCACGCATCGAACTGGGCAGAAGGCGCGGCCGCGCGCGGGTCCATCACCCGCAGGTTGTGATAGCTGAGGCCGCTGCCCACGATCACCACCCCTTCATCGCGCAAGGGGGCCAGCAACCGCCCGATCGCAAGATGCAGCCGGGGATCGAGACTGGCGTGGAGCGACAGCTGCACCACCGGCATCGCTTCTTCGGGGAACATCGGCTGCATCACGCTGAAAGTGCCGTGATCGAACCCGCGCGCCGGATCCAGCCGCGCGGGAAGGCCCGCATCCGTCAGCAGGGCGCGCACCCGTTCCGCCAGTTCCGGCGATCCGGGGGCGCGGTAATGGATGTGGTACAGGTAATCGGGGAAGCCGTAGTAATCGTATTCCATCCCCGGCTGCGCGGCGCTGGAAATGGCCAGATCGCGTTCTTCCCAGTGCCCGGAAATCACCAGCACCGCCTTGGCCGCATCGCCCAGTTCGGCGCGAATGTCCTTCAGCGACTGTTCCAGCACATCGTAATGCTGCCGAAAGGGGCCATCCATATAGGGCCAAGGCCCGCCGCCGTGGCTGATGAAATAGGTGGGGAGTGTGGTCATACGCAGGAAGATGGCGATGCCGGTGCCACAAGGGAAGACCCCCTCGTTAGCCCCGCCCCGTCACCCTCTTGGCGCCATCCGGCGGTAACTCAGCGCCTCGGCCACATGGACCCGGCCCACCACGTCCGCCCCGGACAGGTCGGCCACGGTGCGGGCAACGCGCAGCATCCGGGTATATCCGCGCGCGGACAGGCGCATCGCTTCGGCCGCCTGCATCAGCAGCTTGCGGCCCGCTTCATCGGGCGTGGCGTGGCGTTCCAGCAGATCGCCTTCCAGTTCGGCATTGCTGCGGATGCCGCGCGCTTCCTGCACCTTGCGCGCCATGGCGACGCGGGCGGCGACTTGCGCGCTCCCCTCTGTCGGCGGGGGTAGGGCGAGGTCGGCGGCGCTGACCGGGTCGACATCGACGTGCAGGTCGATCCGGTCGAGCAGCGGGCCGGAAACCTTGGCCTGATAATCCGCCGCGCATTTCGGGGCGCGGCTGGCTGCGAGAGCGGCATCGCCCAGATGGCCGCAGCGGCACGGGTTCATTGCCGCCACCAGCTGCACCCGCGCGGGGTAGGTGACGTGGGCATTGGCGCGGGCGACATCGACCTTGCCCGTTTCCAGCGGCTGGCGCAGCGAATCGAGCACGGCGCGCTGGAATTCGGGCAATTCATCCAGAAACAGCACGCCCAGATGCGCCATGCTGACTTCGCCCGGCCGCACCCGCAGCCCGCCGCCGGTCAGTGCCGCCATGCTGGCCGAATGGTGCGGCTGGCGGAACGGGCGCGTGCGGCTGAGGCGGCCATTTTCCAGCGTGCCGGCGACAGAGGCGACCATGCTGACTTCCAGCGCTTCTGCCGGGGACAGCGGCGGCAGGATACCGGGCAGGCAACTGGCCAGCAGGCTCTTGCCCGCACCTGGCGGGCCGCAAAAAAGCAGGTTGTGGCCCCCGGCGGCGGCGATTTCCAGCGCGCGCTTGGCCACTTCCTGCCCCTTCACCTGCTTCAGGTCCGGCCCATGGCGCGGGTCTTCCACTTCGCCGGGCGGCGGATCGGGCAGGCGCTGGGTGCCTTTGAGGTGGTTGAGCAAGCTGACGAGGCCGGGCGCGGCCAATACCGGCACGCCGCTGGCCCAGCCTGCTTCCGATCCTTGCGCCGCAGGGCAGATCAGCCCCTTGCCGCATTCGCTGGCGTGGATCGCGGCCAGCAGCACCCCGGGGCTGGGCACGATGCGACCATCGAGCGCAAGTTCGCCCACGGCCACGAATTCACCCAGCTGTTCGGCATCGGTCACGCCCATCGCCGCCAGCAGCGCCAGCGCGATCGGCAGATCGTAATGGCTGCCTTCCTTGGGCAGATCGGCGGGGCTGAGGTTGATGGTGATCCGCTTGGGCGGCAGCGACAGGCCCATCGCCGCCAGCGCGGCCTGCACCCGTTCGCGGCTTTCGCCCACGGCCTTGTCGGGCAGGCCGACCACGGCGAAGCGCGGCAGGCCGGCGGCGATCTGGCACTGCACCTCCACCGCGCGCGCCTCCAGCCCCAGGTACGCGACCGTCGAAACCACAGCGACCAAGATGAAATCCCCCTTTGGCATTGCGTGATAGTGCGTAGCTACGGGTTGTCGAGAGGCGGGTTGAGCCAGCATGGTGAATGGCATCGTGAATGGCCGGGCAACCGTGTTCTGCAACCTTTGCACAAGGGGTGGCCCAGCATCTGTGCGCCATGTCGCTGCGCGCCCATCTTTCGGCCCTGCTGTTCGCACTGGCCGTGGCCACACCTGCGGCGGCGCAGGATGCAGGCGCGCATCGCCGGCTGGTCCACGCGCTGGATCAGGCAGAGGCGAGCGCACTGGCGCGGTTCGGGCCGTTCCGGGTGCTGGATGCGGAAACGGCGGCGCTGGCCGATGTGACCGACAGCGACAGCCCCGCGCAATTTGCCGCGATGCTGCGCGCTTACCCCGCGATCCACCGCCTGCAGTTCCACGATTGCCCCGGCACCTATGACGATCAGGCCAACCTGCAACTGGGCCGGATGATTCGTGCGAATGGGCTGGCGGTGGAAGTGCCTGATGGCGGATCGGTGCGGTCAGGTGCGGTGGAACTGGTCTTTGCCGGGGCGTCCATCGCCATTGCCGATGGTGCGGAATTCGCGGTGCACAGCTGGGAAGACGACGAAGGGCGCGAGGCAAGCGCCTATGCCGCCGATTCGCCGCAGCACCGCATCTATCTCGCCTATTACCGCGACATGGGGCTGCAACAGCCGCAGGCAGCGCAATTCTATGCCTTGACCAACAGCGTGCGATTCGATCATCCGCTGTACCTGACAGGGCGGCAGATGCGCGGTTGGCTGCCCGGCAATGCCGCAAACCCGGCGATCGCGGTGCAGCCCGCACAAACGCCGTCGCCACAGCTCGCCTATCTTGACTTGGGCCCGCCGCTCAACTAACCGCCCGGCCATATCAAGCCGCCCTTTGCGGGGCGGTTGTTTTGTTTGGCGCTGGCAACTGGCTTGCCGATGCCGGAACCGAAGTTCTGAGGATTTTGAAATGAAGCGCACTTTTCAGCCGAGCAACCTTGTTCGCGCCCGCCGTCACGGCTTCTTCGCCCGCAAGGCGACCGTGGGTGGCCGCAAGGTTCTGGCCGCTCGCCGCCGTCGCGGCCGCAAGACGCTCTGCGCCTGAACTGATTTGCCGCAGCGGGCGGGCATCGGCCTGCCCCCGCGCATCCGTTCCAGCCCGCACCCCCGCCCGGCCATGCCCGTTCTGATGGGCCGCCGGGCGGAGGTGCGGGCTGGTGCCGCTTCCGGCCCGGCGAATCGATCCCTATCTGGGCAGCTGACATGTCGCCGGACCTGACCATCATCACCCGCCGGGCGGATTTTCTTGCCGCCAACCGTGGCCTGCGCGTGGCGCGGCCTGGCTTTGTCCTGCTGGCGCGGCCCAATGGCGGGCTGGGCAAGCGGTACGGCATCACCGTGACGAAGAAGATCGGCAACGCGGTGGTCCGCAACCGGATGAAACGCCGGTTTCGTGAACTGCTGTGGGCGGCCTTGCCCGCAGGGGGGCTGCCGGATCACGATCACGTGCTGATCGGGCGTGAAGGCGGGCTGGAACGCGACTTTGCGCAACTGGGCATCGAACTGTCCGCCGCGCTGGTGCGCGCCGCTGCCGGCAAGGGCGATCCGCCCCGCGCGCCGCGCAAGGGCAGCCGCACTGATAATCGCTCCGGCAACCTCGTCGGCAACAGCACCGGGCCGCGCAAGTGAAGCGCGTGCTGATCCTGATTGCGCGCGGCTGGCAGCTTGGCCCGTCGCGCATTCTGCCGCCATCGTGCCGCTATCAACCCAGTTGCAGCCAGTACGCGATTACCGCGCTGGAACGGCATGGGGCGATCAAGGGTGGATGGATGGCGGCCAAGCGGCTAATGCGCTGCCACCCTTGGGGGGGACATGGCCATGACCCGGTACCATAAGTCCGCCCCCGGACAGGAAAACAGGATCCGAACACTTGGATAACCAGCGTAATCTCATCCTCGCCGTGGTGCTGTGCCTTGCCATGCTGCTGGGCTTCGACTTCGTGATGGGCCGCGTTTACCCGCAGCCCACTGTCACGCAGACTGCCAAGCACGAAGTGCGCGAAGCCGCGACCACGGCCACTGCCGCCAAGCATATCCGCGATGGCGGGCTGGTGGACCCTGTGGAACAGGCGCTGGAAGTGCGCGATCTTTCATCCGCGCTGGCCAGCCCGCAGCGGATCAGGATCGATGCCAAGGAACTGGCCGGTTCGATCAACCCGGTTGGCGCGCGGATCGATGACGTGGTCCTGAAGACCCATCGCCAGACGGTGAAGAAGGATTCCGGCCCGGTCCGGCTGTTTTCGCCTTCCGGCACCCCGGCGCAGCACTTCGCGCAGTTCGGCTGGGTCGGCCCTCAGGGCATGGCCATACCGACGCCGGATACCGTGTGGCAGGTGCAGGGCACCGCGCTGACGCAGGCGACGCCGGTTACGCTGAGCTGGGACAATGGCCAAGGCCAGCTGTTCACCATCCGCTTCGCGATCGACGAATTCTATATGCTGACGGTGGACCAGACCGTGGTGAACCGCGGCACCGCCGCTGTCACCGTGCGTCCTTACGGTTTCCTCAACCGCACCAGCCGCACCGCCAGCCAGGACACGTGGAACGTGCAGTCCGGCCCGATCGGCAACTTTGACGGTTCGGTGTCCTTCGGCACCAATTACAAGGATGTCGACGAAGACAAGCTGGTCACCGCCAAGGGCCGCCCCAACTGGATCGGCTTTACCGATATCTACTGGCTGTCGGTGCTGGTCCCGCAGGATGGCGCGACCGCCACGGGTGACTGGCGCGCACTGGGCAACGAAACCTATCGTGCCGACATGCTGTACAACCCGGTCACCGTGGCGCCGGGCGCGCAGGCCAGCCGCACCACGCGGCTGTTTGCCGGCGCGAAGGAAAGCCGCGTGCTGGACCATTACGAAAATGGCGGCATCAGCAACTTCGGCCTCGCGATCGACTGGGGCTGGTTCCGCTGGCTGATGTATCCGATCTTCGCGCTGCTGAAGTCGCTCTATTCCATCACCGGCAACTTCGGCGTGGCGATCATCCTGCTGACGGTGATTGTGCGGGCGATCATGTTCCCGGTGGCGCAAAAGCAGTTCGCCAGCATGGCGCAGATGCGCGCCGTGCAGCCGAAGATGAAGGCGCTGCAGGAACGCTACAAGGACGACAAGGCCAAGCTGCAAGGCGAAATGGCCAAGCTGTACAAGGATGAAGGCGTCAACCCGCTGGCCGGGTGCCTGCCGATCTTCCTGCAGATCCCGATCTTCTTCGCGCTGTACAAGACGCTGATGGTGTCCATCGAAATGCGCCACAAGCCGTTCGTTGCGTGGATTCAGGATTTGTCCGCGCCTGATCCGCTGATGATCCTGAACGGGTTCGGCCTGCTGCCGTTCACGCCGCCGACTTTCCTGTCGCTGGGCATTCTGGCGCTGTTGCTGGGCATCACCATGTGGCTGCAGTTCCGCCTCAACCCGGCGGCAATGGACCCGGTCCAGCAGCAGGTGTTCTCGATCATGCCGTGGATGATGATGTTCGTCATGGCGCCGTTCGCATCGGGTCTGCTGATCTACTGGATCACGTCCAACCTGCTGACCGTGGCACAGCAGCAGTATCTGTATTCGCGCCATCCGCAGCTGAAGCAGCAGATCGCCAAGGACAAGGAAGACAAGGCACGGGCAGCAGAACGCGGGGTCAAGGGGTGAACCTTCCGACCCCACCCAGCCAGGCGATCGATGACGGCACCGATGCGGTGCTGGCAGAACAGGCACGCGTGCTGTTCGCCGGCCGCGTGGAATTTTTGCTGTCCGCACCGCAGCTGAAATTCCTGCCCGAACCCGAATTCCCCGAAGTGGCCTTTTCCGGCCGTTCCAACGTGGGGAAAAGCAGCCTGATCAACGCGGTGACCGGGCGCAAATCCATCGCCCGCGCGTCCGTCACGCCGGGCCGTACGCAGGAACTGAACTTCTTCGAAGTGGGCACCCCCACCCAGCTGCGGCTGGTGGACATGCCCGGCTATGGCTTTGCCAAGGCGCCGATCAAGGTGGCCGAACGCTGGCGCGAACTGGTCCGCACGTTCCTGCGCGGGCGGGTGGTGTTGAAACGCACGCTGGTGCTGATCGACAGCCGCCACGGGGTGAAGCCGCCCGATCTGGAAATGATGAAGATGCTGGACGAAGCCGCCGTGGGATACCGCGTCGTGCTGACCAAGGCGGACAAGGTGAAGGCCAGCGATCTGGCCAGCGTGCTGGAACGCGTGCAGGCCGAAGCGCGCAAGCATTCCGCTGCCTTCCCCGTAGTCCACGTCACCAGCAGCGAAAAGGGCATGGGCATCGCGGAACTGCGCGCTGCCATTCTGGGCGATTCGCTGACCTGACGGCCCGCGGTCGCCCCGCGCCAATCCGTTCAGCCTCGACAGGCTGGGCCTGAATGCCTATCGCCTCGGCTTCGGAAAACGGGGCGCCCACGTGAAGCTGATCATCGGCAACAAGAACTATTCCAGCTGGAGCCTGCGCGGCTGGCTGGCGGCGAAGCAATCGGGCCTGCCGTTCGAACAGCTGACCGTCCACATCGATGGTGATGACTGGCAGGCCGCGCGGCGGCAGGATGGCCAGTTCCAGCCTTCCGCCGGCAAGGTGCCGGTGCTGTGGGATGGCGACGTGGTGGTGTGGGATTCGCTCGCCATCATGGAATACCTTGGCGACAAGGTGGGGCGCGACCGGTTCTGGCCCAAGCAGGACGAAGCACGCGGCATGGCGCGGGCGATGGTGGCGGAAATGCATTCCAGCTATCTCGCGCTGCGCCGCCTGTGCCCGCTCAACGTCCGCAAGCGGGTGGGAGGGCTGGAACTGACCGAAGAAGCCCGCACCGATATCGTCCGCATCCTTGGCCTGTGGGCCGAAGCGCGGGCGCGGTTCGGCAAGGGCGGGCCGTTCCTGTTCGGCACTTTCGGCGCGGCCGATATCTTCTATGCCCCCGTCGTCAGCCGGTTCCTCACCTATGGCATCGCCGTGCCCGGCTTCGCTCAGGCATATATGCAGGCGGTGTGGGAACACGCCTGGATGCAGGAATGGGCCGAAGCGGCAGAGGCCGAACAGTGGGTGATCGAACAGTTCGAGGTGGCGTGATGACCAGCGTGATCGGCCCCGCCGCACAGATCGCCATCGCGCTGATCGGGTGTGAAAGCGTCACCCCCGCGCGCGGCAGCGTGTTTGACGTGCTGGGCGAAATGCTCGCCCCGCTGGGTTTCGAACTGCACCGGTTCGTGGCGGGCGAAGCGCCCGATGGGCCGGTTGAAAACCTGTTCGCCCTGCGCCTTGGCCCGGTGGGATCGCGCCATTTCGCCTTTGCCGGCCATGTCGACGTGGTGCCTGCGGGGGAAGGGTGGACCAGCGCCCCTTATGCCCCCGAAGTGCGCGGCGATCTGCTGTATGGCCGGGGCGCGGTGGACATGAAGGGCGCGATCGCCAGTTTCATCGCCGCGCTGGCCGACATTCCGGCCGATGCGGGTACGATCAGCCTGATCATCACCGGCGATGAAGAAGGCCCGGCGACTTACGGCACCCGCGCGCTGATCGACCTGATGCGCGAACGCGGCGATATTCCGGACCTGTGCCTTGTGGGCGAACCGACCAGCGTGAACCGGCTGGGCGACATGATGAAGATCGGTCGGCGCGGATCGGTGAACATCTATCTCGAAGTGCAGGGCGCGCAGGGCCACGTCGCCTACCCGCATCTGGCGGACAATCCGCTGCCCCGGCTGGTGGCGATGCTGGCCGAACTCGATGCGCTGGTGCTGGATGAAGGGACCGACTGGTTCCAGCCGTCCAACCTCGAAATCACGGAAATCGAAGTGGGCAATCCGGCCACCAACGTGATCCCCGCCGCCGGCCGCGCGCGCATTTCGATCCGTTTCAACGATCTGCACAGCGGCGCGCAACTGGCGCAGCGCGTGCAGGATATCGCCGCGCGTCACGGCGGCACCGCGCGCGCCGTGATTTCGGGCGAACCATTCCTGACCCCGCCGGGGGCCTTTTCCGCCCTTGTCGCCACTGCGGTGGCCGACGAAACCGGCCTGACGCCCGAAGCATCGACCAGCGGCGGCACATCCGACGCGCGGTTCCTGAAGGCGTTGTGCCCGGTGATCGAGTTCGGGCTGCTGAACGCCACCATGCACAAGCGCGATGAAGCCGTGGCGCTTGACGATCTGGAAACACTGGCGCGTATTTACCGCCGGATCGCCATCGCGGCGCTGCAACCGGAGTAGACCCGCCATGTCACGACGCCTGACGCTGTTCATCCTTGCCGGCATGGTGCTGGGCGTCATCGTCGGGTTCGGGCTCAACACCGCCTATCCCGCGGGCGATCCGCAGTTGGCGGCGCTGGCCGACTATCTGAAACTGCTGCCCGACGTGTTCCTGCGGCTGATCAAGATGATCATCGCGCCGCTGGTGTTCGCCACCATCGTCACCGGCATTGCCGGGATGGGGGACAGCAGCGCGCTGGGCCGCATCGGCGCGCGCGCGCTGGCGTGGTTCATCAGCGCCAGCCTGCTGTCGCTGACGCTGGGGCTGATGCTGGTCAATTTCTTCCAGCCCGGCCACCGCCTGTCGCTGACCCCGGCGGCGGAAGTGGGCGATCTGGCGACCAGCGATTTCACCTTGCGCCATTTCGTGCTGGAGATTTTCCCGACCAGCGCATTCGATGCGATGGCGCAGAACAATATCCTGCAGATCCTGGTCTTTTCCATCTTCGTCGGCGTTGCCCTGTCGGCCTTGCGCGAAAAGGGCGCGGTGCTGGTGAAGGGGTGCGAAGCGCTGGCCGACCTGATGTTGCAGGTGACCGATTACGTGATGCGTTTCGCCCCGTTCGCGGTGTTCGGCGCGCTGGCATCGGTTGTCGGCACCAAGGGGCTGGGCATCATCGCCACTTATGGCGTGCTGGTGACCGAATTCTATTTCGGCCTCGCCCTGCTGTGGCTGGTGCTGCTGGGCATGGGCGCGCTGTTCCTGCGCGGGCGGATCGTCACGCTGGTGCGGTATATCCGCGAACCGCTGCTGCTGACCTTCTCCACCGCCAGTTCCGAAGCGAGCCTGCCCAAGCTGTTCGAACAGCTCGACCGGTTCGGCGTTCCCCGCCGCATTTCCGGCTTCGTCCTGCCGCTCGGCTACAGCTTCAACCTCGACGGTTCGATGATGTACATGAGCTTCGCTGCGATCTTCATCGCGCAGGCTTACGGCATCGAACTGACCGTGGGGCAGCAAGTGGTGATGCTGTTGACGCTGATGGTCACGTCCAAGGGCATTGCCGGGGTGCCGCGCGCCAGCCTCGTGGTGATCGCTGCCACGCTGGCCCAGTTTAAGCTGCCGGTGGAAGGCATCGCTCTGCTGCTGGGGATCGACCAGTTCCTCGACATGGGCCGTTCCGCCACCAACGTGGTCGGCAATGCGGTGGCGACATCGGTCATCACCAAGTGGGAAGGGATGCTGGAGCGCCCCGAACCCGACGCGGCGGAACCGCCCCACGCGCCCAGTCATACGCCCGAACATGGCCGCGCCGGGCTGGATCTCGATCCGCTGGCCTGAACCGGCAGGCCGATCAAGCGGTGGCGGGTTTGCCGCGCGACGCGGGTGGTTGCAGCACCTTGGCCCGGTAACCGCACTGTTCCACCACCCGGCAGCGCCAGCATTCGGGCGTGCGTGCCTTGCACACATACCGGCCAAGCAGGATCAGCCAGTGATGGGCATCGCGGCGGAACGGGGCAGGCACCCGCTTTTCCAGCTTCGCTTCGACCTGATCCACCGTCTTGCCGGGGGCGAGGCCGGTGCGGTTGGAAACGCGGAATACGTGTGTGTCGACCGCGAAGGTTTCGTCCCCGAAGGCGCAGTTGAGCACGACATTGGCGGTCTTGCGGCCAACGCCGGGCAATTCCACCAGCGCATCCCGGTCGCGCGGCACATGCCCGCCATGCCGGTCCACCAGCATCTGTGACAGCGCGATCACGTTCTTCGCCTTGGTGTTGAACAGGCCGATCGTCTTGACGTGCTGCTTCAGCCCTTCTTCGCCAAGATCGATCATTTGCTGCGGTGTCTCCACTTCGGCAAACAGCCGCCGCGTGGCCTTGTTCACCCCCACGTCTGTCGCCTGCGCGGACAGCACCACGGCCACCAGCAACTGGTAGGTATTGCCGAATTCCAGCTCGGTAACGGGCGCGGGGTTGTCTTCTGCCAGCAGGCGGAAAAATTCGAAGATTTCCTCGCGCTTCATGGCCCGGTCCGCTTCATGGCTGGCGTTACAGGCCCAGCACGTCGCGCATGGTGTAACGGCCCGCATCGCGCCCGATCAGCCAGCCAGCGGCCCGGATAGCGCCATGGGCAAAGATCATCCGGTCTTCGGCCACGTGGCTCAGCGTCAGGCGTTCCTGCGATCCGGCCAGGATCACGCTGTGATCGCCCGCCACGGTGCCGCCGCGCAAAGCAGCAAAGCCGATCGCGCCGGGCTCGCGCGCGCCGGTGTGGCCGTCACGTCCGCGTTCGGAATGGGTGGCGAGATCGATCCCCCGCCCGCGCGCCGCCGCTTCGCCCAGCAGCATTGCCGTGCCTGATGGCGCATCCACCTTCATGCGGTGGTGCATCTCGACAATCTCGATGTCCCAGTCCGGCCCAAGCCGGGCGGCGGCTTCCTGCACCAGATGGGCCAGCAGCGTTACGCCGAGCGAGGTATTGCCGGTTTGCAGCACCGGGATCGCCAGCGCGGCACTGTCCAGCGCCGCCTGATTGCCTTCGCCAAGGCCGGTGGTGCCGACGAGGATAGGGATGCCTGCGCCGATCGCGGCGTGCAGGTTGCCTTCCAGTGCGGCGGGGGCGGAAAAGTCCACCAGTACGTCACTGCCATCGGCCAGCCCGGCCACGTCACCGCCGCGGTCCACCCCGCCTGCCAGATCGTGTCCCGCGGCCTGAATGGCCTGCGCCAGTGCATGGCCCATGCGCCCGTCGCTGCCGATAATGCCGATGCGTGCCATGATGTTTCCTTGCGGCCCAGAAATCTTGCGGCCGTTCATGTGCCACAACGTGGCGTGATACAAGTTCGGCCGATGCCGGAGAGCGGGCGGCCTCAGCCGGGGTGGCCGCAGGCCTTGCAGGCGGGATCCTTGGCGATCTTCAGCGTCCGCATCGACGGGGCAAGGCCATCGAGCAGGTGCAACCGGCCCCATTGTTCATCGCCCATGCCGCCCGTGGGCGCCAGCAGCACACGCACGGCCTGCATCGCGGCGAAGCTGGCGGTCCAGCCGGACATCGCCCCCAGCATCCCGTCCGCCGCACAGGTATCGCAATCGTCGGTGTCGAACGCATCGCCGACATAGCAGCGGTAACACGGCTGCCCTGCGAGGTGTCCGGCGAAGGCCCCGACCTGCCCCTGAAACCGGCCCACCGCAGCGGACAGCAACGGCACCCGTTCGGCCACGCAGGCATCGGACACCGCCAGGCGGGTGGCGAAATTGTCGGTGCCGTCCAGCACCAGACTGGCTCCTTCGATCATTTCGGGCACGCTGTGCGCCGTCACCCGTGCATCACTGAGCGTGACGGCGATCTCGCTGTCGTAATTGGCGATCCAGCGGTGCGCGGCCACGGCCTTGCCATGGCCGATGTCGCGGATGGAATAGATCGTCTGGCGTTGCAGGTTGGACAGTTCCACCGCGCCATCGTCGATCAGGGTCAGGTGGCCGATCCCGGCGCCGGCAAGGTATTGCAGCGCCGGCGCGCCGATGCCGCCAAGGCCCACCAGCACAACATGCGCCTGCGCCAGCGCGGCCTGCCCCGCGCCGCCCACTTCGGGCAGCACGATGTGGCGGGCGAACCGGTCAAGCCGTTCGGGAGAAAGGGTCATGGTTGATCCGCACGGGTTGCGGGCAGGGCCGAAGCCGGTGACGGGGCGGCAGAGGGTGCACGTTCCTTGGTGAAGCCACCCATCCCGGTCCACCACATGGTTGCCAGCACCGCGCCCTTGGCCGGTTGCAGCAGGCCCAGCATCATGGCCGATGCCAGCGGCAGCACCAGCGCCAGCGTTGCCCATGGCGACCAGTCGAATTCGCCGATCAGCAGGATCATCAACGGCGCCAGCACGTGCCCGGTGATGAAGATGGAGATGTAGGCCGGGAAATCATCTGCCCGCTGCAGTGACCAGTCCTGCCCGCAGGCGCTGCAATGATCGACCGGCTTCAGCCATGCGCGGAACAGCGCAGCGCCGCCGCACCGCGGGCAATGCCCCCCCATGCCGCGCCAGGCGGCAAAGCGATAGGACGCCGGCAGATCGACCCTGTCGGCCGGAATGCGCGGGGGGATGGCGTTGAGCGAGGGTGTCGTCATGGGACCAGCCTGTTGGCAGGCTGTGGACGCACTGTCGATAGCGTGGGGATGGGCTGACAGCCGCCGCCCCTTCCATGTTGGTGGAAGGGGCGCGGATATCTGGCCGGATTTCAGCTTTGTCTCAGCTTTCCAGCTGGCGCAGCAGGCTGCGCACATCGCCGTCCATGTCGGCATCGCGTTTGCGCAGGTCTTCGATCAGGCGCACCGCGTGGATCACGGTGGAATGATCGCGGCCACCGAACTTGCGGCCGATTTCGGGATAGCTGCGCGGGGTCAGCACCTTGGCAAGGTACATCGCCACCTGCCGCGGGCGGACCACGGCGCGGGCGCGGCGCTTGCTGCTCATTTCGCTGCGGTCGATGCGATAGAACTGGCATACCGTGCGCTGGATTTCGTCGATCGTGATCCGGCGACGGTTGGCCGACAGGATATCCGTCAGCTGTTCTTCGGCCAGTTGCAGCGCCACTTCCTGCCCGGTCAGTTGGGCATAGGCGATCAGCTTGTTCAGCCCGCCTACCAGTTCGCGGACATTGCGGTTCACCGTGCGGGCGAGGAATTCGATCACGTCTTCCGGCACGTTCAGCGGGGCAAAGCGCGTCAGCTTGCTGTGCAGGATCGCGCGGCGCAGATCGATGTCGGCCGGCTGGATATCGGCCACCAGCCCCATCGACAGGCGGCTGAGCAGGCGCGGTTCCACCCCGTCGAGCGCTTGCGGCGCGCGGTCGGCGGCGAAGACCAGCCGCTTGCCTTCGGCCAGCAGCGCATCGATCGTGTAGAGCAGTTCTTCCTGCGCCGATGCCTTGCCGATGATGAACTGGATATCGTCCACCAGCAGCAGGTCGAACCCGCGCAGGCGCGCCTTGAATTCGATCATCTCGTTCGATTTCAGGGCGGAGACGAATTCCACCATGAAGCGTTCGGCGCTGCAGTAGAAGATGCGGGCGCGCGGGTGCGCCTGAAGATAGGAGTGGCCGATGGCGTGCAGCAGGTGCGTCTTGCCCTGCCCGGTGGCGGCCTTGAGGTAGAGCGGCGAGAACTGCGGCTTTTCCGCCAGCGCCATGCGTTCGGCGGCGTTCTTGGCCAGCACGTTGGTGGTGCCGGTGACGAAAGCGGCAAAGGTCAGCGTCGGGTCCAGCCCGACGGACGAGGTGAAGCCTTCATCGCCGATCGATTCGAGCGCGCGCGGGCCATCGTTGGCGGCGCGATGGCCGAAGCCGTCTTCGCCGTTCAGGTCGAGATCGGCGATCTTGCGGCGGCCCGGATGCACGCCGATCTTCACGGCGCGCACTTCCGAACGGGCGATCTTCCATGCCAGCGACAGGCGGTCGGCAAAGCGATCCTGCACCCAGTTGGCGGAAAATTCCGTCGGCAGGAACAGGTGCAGTGTGCCGGTGTCCTTGCAGAAGCTGCCCAGCTGGATCGGGCGGATCCACTGGCTGTAGAGCTGGTGACCCAGATCCTTGCGCAGGCCCTGGACGATGTCGCCCCAGTCAGCTGCCAGATCCAGCGCCTCCTGATCTTCCACCACCCCGTCAGCAACCTTGCGAATCATCGGCCCCAAATCCCTATCCAAGCAACGCAGCAACACGTTCCGTACGCAGCCTTCCCCGGCAAAGCTGCGCCGCCCCGCAGACGCCATATCGGCTGCGGGAGAATCACTATCGTTCAATCCGTGTTGGCGACCGCGACGAAAAGGCCCGGTCGAAGCGCTGTTATGGACGGCTCCATTTTTGGAGCAAGAGCAGGGCTGCAAAAATTTCGAAATATACCATCTTGACTCGGGTGTAGGCCGCAGCGCCCCGTTCAAGTGTTTGAAAACGCACAATTACCATGTGACATTTTTGCGAATCGCAGCTTTTCCGCGACTTAATTCCCTAACGCCCGGGCTGGGCTGGCTTACGTGAAAAAACGGGCCGGCGGTTTCCCGCCAGCCCGTTCAAAATTCCGTTCCGGATTCGTCCCGGCCAATGGCCGGAAAGGCGAATCAGAGAGCAGCGACTCGCTTGCTGAGACGGCTCATCTTCCGCGATGCGGTGTTCTTGTGCAGCACGCCGCGGGCAACGCCACGGGCCAGTTCCGGCTGTGCGCTCTTCAGAGCTTCCGAAGCGGCGGCCTTGTCACCGGTTTCCAGCGCAGTTTCCACCTTCTTCACGAAGCTGCGGATGCGGCTCATGCGGGCGCCATTGATGGTGGCGCGGGTGGCGTTGCGACGGATGCGCTTCTTGGCTTGCGGCGTATTGGCCATGTCAGTCCTTACCTCGGGCCGGTCAAACGCGGCCATGTCGTCGTGCAAATGATGCGAAAACAGCGGTTACCCGCCGTGAAAGCGGGGCCCTTAACCAGCCATCCCCGAATCGTCAAGCAAACCCGGCCCGGCAAAGGCCGTAGCCCGCGCTATTTCTGGCAGGTGGGGCAATACCATGTGCTGCGCCCGCCCTGTACCACGCGGCGGATCAGCCCGCCATCGTCGCGCGGGCAGGGCTGCCCTTCGCGGCCATAGACGGCAAAGCGGGTGGCGAAATAGCCCAGTTCCCCGTCGGGGCGCGCGTAATCGCGCAAGCTGGATCCGCCATCGGTGATCGACTGTTCCAGCACTTCGCGGATCGCGGGGACGAGCCGTTCCAGCGCCGCGCGCGAAACCTTGCCGCCAGCCTTCAGCGGGCTGATGCGCGCGCGGAACAATGCCTCGCAGACATAGATGTTGCCCAGCCCGGCGACGATCTTCTGGTCCAGAAGCAGCAGCTTGATCGCCTGGCTGCGCCCGGCCAACGCTGTGTGAAGGTGGGGCGCGGTCAAATCTGGCCCGAGCGGTTCGGGCCCCATCGCGGCAAAGGCGGGCCATGCGCCGAGCCCGTCGGTATCGACCAGATCGACATATCCAAACCGGCGCGGATCGCACAGCGCGAAGGCGTGGCCGCCGGCCTCGATCAGCAGGTGATCGTGCTTGGCAGGTTCCGCAGGGTCGATCCGCCAGCGCCCGCTCATCCCCAGATGGAAGATCATCGTGCTGCCGCGATCGGTATGGATCAGGCCATATTTGGCGCGGCGGCCAAGCCCGGTGACAGTGGAACCTGTCAGCGACTGGACCAGCCCTTCCGGGAATGGGAAGCGCAGGTCCGCGCGGTTCAGTTGCACCCGCGTGATTCGCGCGCCGTCCATATATCGGGCGAGGCCGCGCACGGTGGTTTCGACTTCTGGGAGTTCCGGCATGGCCGGGGATTAGCCGGGCCGGGGCCATCTGTCATTGCTGCTCGCGATTGTGCCTGCGCTTGGCTAGGGCACTGGCAATGAACGCGAACAGACAGCAATTGCGCGCCTTTGCCGCGCTGGGACTGGTGATGGTGCTGTGGGCCGGCAATTCGATTGTCGCGCGGGCGGTGCGGTTCGACATGCCGCCTTTCACGCTCGCTTTCCTGCGCTGGGCAGGGGCTACGCTGGTGCTGGCGCCCTTTGCGATCGCCCCGCTGCGGCGTGATTGGCGCGCGCTGCTGGCCGGGTGGAAGGTGGTGTTGCTGCTGGGCGTGCTGGGCATCGGCGCGTTCAACGCGCTGCTCTATTCCGGGCTGCAGTTCACCACGGCCACCAATGCCCTGCTGTTGCAGGCGGCGATCCCGGCGGTGGTGGTGGTGCTGGACCGGGTGTTGTTCGGGGTGCGGTCATCGCTGTGGCAATCGGTGGGCGTGGGCTGTTCGATTCTGGGCGTGGTGGCGATCGTGTTTGAAGGCGATCCGGGCGCCGCGATGCGATTGCATTTCGGGCTGGGCGACGTGCTGATCCTGCTCGCCGTGGTGGTATGGGCGATCTACACCGTGTTCCTGCGCCAGCGGCCCAAGGTCAGCCCGGTCAGCTTTGTGGCGGCGACATTCTTTCTGGGCGTGATGGCGATGGCACCGCTGGCCGTGTGGGAACAGGCGCACGGCGCGCAGATCCACTGGAATGCCGGGGTATGGGCGGCGATCGCCTATGTCGCGCTGCTGCCGTCGTTGTTGTCATACTTCATCTTCAACTGGGCGGCGGGCGTGGTCGGCCCGGCGCGGGCGGGGCAGGCGATCACGATGATGCCGCTGTTCGGCGCGCTGATGTCGGCCGCACTGCTGGGCGAACGGCTGCAACCGTATCACTTTGCCGGAATGGCGCTGATCGTGGCGGGAATCGCCCTTTCCGCGCTGGCGCATCGCGCCCTTGCGCGCTAGGACCGGTGGCATGAGCGAACAGGTTTCCTTCGGCTATGAAACGGTCGAACCGGAGGAGAAGACCCGCCGCGTAGGCGCTGTCTTCTCCAACGTCGCAGCCAAATATGACATCATGAACGATGCCATGTCAGCCGGGATGCACCGGCTGTGGAAGGACAAGTTCGTCCGCCGGGTCAGGCCCCAGCCGGGCGAAGCGATCCTGGATATGGCCGGCGGCACGGGCGACATCGCCTTCCGCATGGAAGCGCAGGGTGCCACCATCACCGTGTCCGACATCAATCAGGACATGCTGGACGTGGGCATCGAACGGGCGATGGACCGCGGCATCGATACGCTGGTCTGGTCGCGCCAGAATGCGGAGGAACTGTCCTTCGAAAATCGCGTGTTCGATGCCTACACCATCGCTTTCGGCATCCGCAACGTGACCCATATCGACAAGGCACTGGCCGAAGCCCACCGCGTGCTGAAGTTCGGCGGGCGGTTCTACTGCCTCGAATTTTCGACCACCGAATGGCCGGGCTTCAAGGAAGCCTATGATCTCTATTCGCACAAGCTGGTGCCGCAGCTGGGCAAGCTGATCGCGGGCGATGCCGACAGCTATCGTTACCTGATCGAATCGATCCGCAAATTCCCGCCGATGCCCGAATTCGAAAAGATGATCCGCGCCGCCGGGTTCACCAACACCCGCGTGGAACCGATTCTGGGTGGCCTCGTGGCAATCCATTCAGGTTGGAAAATCTGATGATTTGCGTTGTTTCGGGCTCGGTTGCACCGAGCCCTGCGCGCGGCACCGGCCCACGCCCCCACCCGGCCACCCAAGGCATTATCCTGTTCGGGTGGCCGGGTGGGGGCGTGGGCCGGTGCGGTGCCCGGCCTGAAGGCCGGACAAAGCCGTGACCCGTCCATCGACGCATATCTGGCGGCTCCTGAAATGGGGCCGGACGCTGGCGCGGCATGGGGCCTTGCGCGGGATAGAGGCTGATCCCAACACCCCGGCACAGGTCCGCCGGCTGGTGCGGGTGGCGCGTTTCGCCACGATCCAGCCGCGCGTGCCAGACTATGCGGCCGCTTTCCGCGCCATTGGCCCCGCGGCGATCAAGCTGGGGCAGACACTGGCGACCCGGCCCGATCTGGTCGGTGAAGAAGCGGTGCGCAACCTGCTGAGCCTGCAGGACAGCCTGCCGCCGGTTCCGTTCGATGCGATCCGCAGCCAGATCGAAAGCAGTTTCGAACGGCCGCTGGATGCGCTGTTCGCTTCTGTCGATCCGGTGCCGGTGGGGGCCGCCTCGATCGCTCAGGTGCACAAGGCCGTCACCACCGATGGCCGCACCGTGGCGATCAAGGTGCTGCGCCCCGGCATCCGTGAAAAGTTTGCCGATGATATCGCCACCTATGAATGGGCAGCCGCCCATCTGGAGGCGCTGGGCGGTGAAGCGCAGCGGCTGCGCCCGCGGCTGACCATCGCCAATTTCAAACGCTGGACCAACCGCGAACTGGACCTGCGGCGCGAAGCGGCCTCCGCTTCGGAACTGGCCGATGCGATGAAGGGCTTCCACGGGTATCGCGTGCCGGGCATCGATTGGGATCGCACCAATGGCCGCGTGCTGACGATCGAATGGATCGATGGCGCGAAGATTTCCGATATCGATGCGCTGAAGGCGGCGGGCCACGATCTGCCCGCGCTGGCCAAGCGGCTGGTGCTGGCTTTCCTGACACAGGCGATCAGCGGCGGTTTCTTCCATGCCGACATGCACCAGGGCAACCTGTTCGTGCGGCCGGATGGGGAAATCGTGGCGATCGATTTCGGCATCATGGGCCGGATCGACCGGCGCGCGCGGCAGTGGCTGGCGGAAATCCTGTATGGCCTGACCACCGGCAATTATCGCCGCGTGGCCGAAATCCATTTCGAAGCGCAATATGTGCCCAGCTACCATTCGGTCGACGAATTTGCGACCGCGCTGCGCGCCGTGGGCGAACCGATGCGCGGCCGCCCGGTCAGCGAACTGTCGGTCGGGCAGATGCTGGACGGGCTGTTCGCCATCACCCGCGATTTCGACATGGCCACCCAGCCGCACCTGTTGCTGCTGCAAAAAACGATGGTGATGGTCGAAGGGATCGCCACCCAGCTCGATCCGCAGATCAACATGTGGGACGTTTCAGCGCCCTATGTCCGGGGCTGGATCCGCGAGGAACTGGGGCCGGAAGCCGCCTTGGCCGACAAGATCCGCGAAGGCGCGGAAACGCTGCTGCGGTTGCCGTCGCTGGTCCGCCGGCTGGAAGAACGCTTCCCGGCCAAGGGCGGCGCGCCCGAAGCCCCGCCGCTGCCCGACGTGGAACTGGTGTGGGAACGCCGCACACCGCGCGGCACTACATGGCCCGGATATGTCGCGGCCATCGTGGCTGGCGGTGGGCTGGTCTGGGCCGGCATGGCGCTGGGCTGGATCGGGTAACCACTTCCTAACCATGTTTCGGCATCCCCTGCCGGATGACGCAGGGGGCACAGATCGCAGGCATGGCCGGCGCGGCGAACCGTTTCGCGCAGTGCCCGCCGGGCGTGGCG
>JBDLVD010000019.1:0-21220 GCA_039804965.1 Pseudomonadota bacterium | reverse complement strand
AGGCGGCCGATGCCATGCTTGCGGCCAAGGTCATTCAGCGCGGTCAGCAGGGTGGCCGGGCTCATCGCTTCGCCGTTCAGGGCAACGCCATCGCCCTTTTCGAAATCGATGGTGATATATTCGGGCACGTCGGGCGCGTCTTCCGGGTTGTCGGTGCGCGAATAGACGTAATCGGGCACTTCGCCCCACGGGTCTTCCAGCACCTTGCCTTCGGACGAGGTGTGCAGGAGGTTGGCGTCGGTGGAGAAGGGGCTTTCGCCGCGCTTGTCCTTCGGCACCGGGATCTGGTGCTGTTCGGCCCAGGCGATCAGCGCGGTGCGGCTGGTCAGATCCCATTCGCGCCACGGGGCGATGACCTTGATCGACGGTTCCAGCGCATAGGCCGACAGTTCGAACCGCACCTGATCGTTGCCCTTGCCGGTGGCGCCATGGGCAACGGCGTCGGCGCCGGTTTCCTTAGCGATTTCGATCAGTCGCTTGGAAATCAGCGGACGCGCGATCGAGGTGCCGAGCAGGTAATCGCCTTCATAGCGGGCGTTGGCGCGCATCATCGGGAACACGAAATCGCGCACGAATTCCTCGCGCAGATCGTCGATGTAGATGTTGTGATCGGGAACGCCCATCAGCTTGGCCTTGGCGCGGGCCGGTTCCAGTTCCTCACCCTGACCGAGATCGGCGGTGAAGGTCACCACTTCGCAGTTGTAAGTGACCTGAAGCCACTTGAGGATGACGCTGGTGTCGAGCCCGCCGGAATAGGCCAGGACCACTTTCTTGATATCGGACATTGAGCGCGCTCCGCAGGAAATTTGCGCGCGGCGGTTATCAGCGGAACGCGAGTCCCGCAACGCTGCTGACGCGATCAGGCGATCTGCCGGGCGCCCAATTGCGGGTTCAGCGTGGCGATATGGTTCAGCCACGCCTTCGGCTTGCGCAGCAAACCGTGCGGATAATCCACCTTCAGCCCCACCAGCTCCGCGATCCGGCCGACGAAATGGATGCAGTTGCGATGGTTCAGATCGTAATACTTGCCCGGCGCGTTCTGCCATGCGGCCACTTCCGCGCGCAGCCGGTGATAGGTGGCATCGGAGACAGTGACGGAGAAGTGGCGGTTGGTCGCCTGCACCCATTTCGGCTTTTCGATATAGATCATGTGCGCCACCGGCCCGGCCAGCACGGCAGGCGATGCACTGCGTGCGGAAAAACCGAAATTCTCATTCACTGGTGTGCCATCGGCCAAGTGCCCTTCGAACACCACGAAGGTGTGCGGATAACGGGCGGCAAACATCGATCCGTTGAAACTGTGGAAATGCACCTGAACTTCCGCCTGCGCGGGTGCCGGCAGCCACAGCAGGGCCAGCGCCAGCAGCCAGCCAGCGATCAGCCGGCGCATGATGAGGGCAAATGGCACGTGGGGCAGGCTATCGCCGATTGCCGGCAGGCTCAACCGTGGAGATGCGCCGGCTCGCGCAACAAAGCCTGCTCCGCGTCCATCAGGTAATCGCGCGTGATCGGCAGAGCGCTGCGGCGGCGGACGTACTGAATCTGAAAATTGCACATGCTGCCGGTTTCGAACACCGTTGCGGCCCCGGCGAGATAGAAGGTCCACATGCGATAGAACCGTTCATCGTGCAGGGCCACGATCTGCGCCTTGTGGTCCACGCAGCGGTGATACCATTCGCGGATCGTCTTGGCGTAATGCAGGCGCAGCACTTCGATATCGGTGGCGATCAGGCGGACCTTTTCGCTGGCGGCCACCGTTTCGCTGAGCGCGGGGATATAGCCGCCGGGGAAAATGTATTTATTGGTGAAGGCATCGGTGCTGCCGGGCGATCCCATGCGGCCGATGGTGTGCAGCAACATCACGCCATCATCGGCCAGCAGGTTGCCGCAGGCCCGGAAAAACTGTTCGAATTGCGGGCGCCCGACGTGTTCGAACATGCCGACCGACACGATCCTGTCATACCGTTCGCCCCGGGCGGCAAGATCGCGGTAGTCGACCAGTTCGAAGCGAACCCGGTCCGCCACGCCTGCCGTTTCCGCCCTTTGCCGAGCCAGTGCCAGCTGTTCCTCGCTCAACGTGATGCCGTGCACCTGCACCCCGGCGCGGGCGGCAAGGAAGATGGCCATGCCGCCCCAGCCGCAGCCGATGTCCAGCACCCGCTGACCCGGTTGGAGCGCCAGCTTGGCCGCGATGTGTGCCAGCTTTGCTTCCTGCGCCTGGTCCAACGTCATGCCATCGCTGGCCCAATAGGCGCAGCTGTATTGCATGTGATCGCGGTCCAGCATCAGCTGGTACAGATCGTTGCCGATGTCATAGTGATGGGCGACGTTGCGGCGGGAGGAATGCGGGCGGTTGAAGCTTTTTGCCAGCGCGGACAGGCGGTTTTTCAAACGCTTGCCGATGGATGGCAGCGCCAGATCGCGCCCGTCGTCCCACCGGT
Organism: Pseudomonadota bacterium; assembly: GCA_039804965.1. Classification (GTDB taxonomy): domain Bacteria; phylum Pseudomonadota; class Alphaproteobacteria; order Sphingomonadales; family Sphingomonadaceae; genus Croceibacterium_C. Next base: position 18,779 of record JBDLVD010000019.1, on the reverse strand, counting down.
TGTTCATCCGCACCAGACTGATCAGATCCATGATGTCGCCGCGGGTCAGTTCCACCCGGCCATCCATGTAGGCTTCCGCCATCCCCAGCCGCGGATCGAGCAGGATGTCGCGCGGGACGCGGTTGTCGGCGAAGCGCATGGCGACATCGGGATAGCCCGGCGTCGCTTCGCCGGCGCGAATGGTTTCGCCACTGGCCAGCGTGATGGACAGCGTGCCGCGGCGGACCAGACGCGGCAGAAAGGTGTGCAGCAACGATGTAGCCATATGTGTGTTTCCCCCCGACCAGCGGAAAACAACGTTTCAGCGATACGACCGTTCCTGCGGATCAGCGCGATCCGGTCAAATCCCCGCGTACCACTGGTATCCCACGCGATCTTCCCAGTACCCGCCTTTGCCCCCTTCGACTTCGGCAAGCGATGCCACCGCTTCGATCCCGGTCAGGTACTTCGCGTGCTTGTATCCCAGCTGCCGTTCCACGCGCAGGCGCAGCGGGGCGCCGTTCAGCACCGGTAGCGGCTGGCCGTTGAGCAGGTGGGCGACAATGGTTTGCGGGTGCAGCGCATCGTCCATGTCGACGCTTTCGTAATAGCGCGCGCCTTTCAGTTCATCGGCGCAGTGGAACACGATGTATTTCGCTTCGGGTTTCACGCCTGCCGCGTGGAGGATGGAGGCAAGTTGCGGGCCAGTCCATTCGGCGATCGCGCTCCACCCTTCGACGCAGTTGTGGCGGGTGATCTGGGTGCGCTGGGGCAGGGCGCGCAAGGCGTCGAGCGAAAGCGACAGCGGATGTTCCACCAGCCCCGTCACCCCCAGCAGCCAACCGGCAAAGCCTTCGGCGGCTGCGGCACGATATTCCGGCGTATCGACATCGGTGCTGCCGTTGCCGCGAAAGAAGGGAGAAACATCCGCGCGGGTGAATTCCGGCGCCATGGCCGGGCGGCCCAGCGCGCGCTGGGCACTGCGGTGCATCCCTTCCGCCGTGCGGACCACTCCGCCGAACCATTCGGTTTCGCCGATCTTGGTGCAGCCAGCGGTAAAAGCGGCGGCGATGCCCGCCAGTACGTTACGCCGCTTCATCGCGCCCTCCGGTAATCATGTCCCGCATCTGGCCCACGGGGCCGGACAGCAGCACCAGCAACACGTGGACGAAGAAAAAGACGGACAAGGCAAAGGCGCAGAGGAAGTGGACGGACCGGGCGCTTTGCCGGCCGCCGAACAGTTCGCCCAGCCACGGCGCTGCGGCATCCATGCCGGGGCTCATCCCCATGCCGGTCACGATCATCAGCGGCAGGGCCACGAAAATGACCAGCCCATAACTCGCCTTCTGCAGGAAATTGTATTTGCTGCCAGCACTATGGAACTGGAACTTCAGATGGTTCGCAATGTCGGCGCCGATGCTGGCTGGGTGCCATTCCCGCCAGCGGGTGGCCAGATCGCGGCGGAAATGGCCGCTGGCGAGGCTGCCGATCATGAACAGCAGCAGCGACACTGCAAAGATCCATGTGAAGACCACGTGCCAGTCGCGTGCGCCAGCGAGACTGTAATAGTCAGGAATGGTCATCCATCCCGGAAACCGCATCACGTGGAACCATGCGTCACGCGGTTCATACCCGGCTTCGCCCCAATAAAGGTGGCGGTGCGCGTTGGAGATGTTGAGGCCCGAAAGAAACAGCACGATCACGCTCAAGGCGTTGATCCAGTGCCATAATCTCGTGATCAGCGCGTGGCGCTTCATGCGGTCTCTCCCGATTGCCGGGCAAGATACAGCACATCGCGCGGTTGCGACAGCAGGTGTTGCCCGGAATCGACGAACAGCGTCTGACCGCTTTCCAGCGGCCCGGTGGCGAGGAACAGCGCGGCTTCCGCCAGTTCCTTGGCAGTGGTCCTGCGGCCGAGCAGGTTCAGGCGGTGCGACACTTCGGCTTCAACATCCGACTGGTCGTGGCTGGCAAGGATCGCGCCGGGGGCAAGGCCGTAAATGCGGTCCGCCGGATCGGCTGCCATGGCCATCATCGGCACCGCCGCTGCCAACGCGTGTTTGGACATGGTGTAACTGAAGAAATCCGGATTGGGATTGGCCAGTTTCTGGTCCGTCACATGGATTACCCGCCGTCCCACGTTCGACCGGGCGCGGCGGAGGAAGGCCTGCGCCATGCGCACGGGCGCTTTGGCATTGACCTGCATCACCTCTGCAAAGACTTCGGGTTCCATCTGCCGTGCGCCGTCAGGCGGAAACACCGCCGCGCTATTGATCAGCACGCGCCAATCCGGCAGCCGGGCCGCCAGATCGCGGATCATCGCGGTCGCCACCAGCGGCTGGGCCAGATCGCAGCGGACCACTTCCGCACTCGGCAGGCTGCCAGCCAGCGCCTCCGCCTTGTCGACTGAGCGGTTGCAATGGATCACCACGTGCCAGCCGGCATCGGCAAAACAGCGCGACAGGGCCGCGCCGATCCGCACTGCGCCGCCTGTGATCAGAACGGTCGGCAGGGTCATGCAGCGTCCAGCGGGGGCAGGGCGGCTTTCAGTTCATTCACCCACACGTCGGCCACGGCATCGCTGGGTGCGCGCCAGTCTCCACGCGGGCTGAGGGCGCCGGCGGTGGAGACTTTGGGGCCGTTGGGGATCGCGCTGCGCTTGAACTGGCTGAAGGCGAAGAACCGTTTGCAGAAGGCTTCCAGCCAATGGGCGATGGTCGGCAGGTCGTAAGCGTTCTTCTTCGCTTCCGGGAAGCCGGCAGGCCAGCTGCCCTGCGCCGCGTCGCTCCACGCGTGGTGGGCCAGAAACGCAACCTTGGACGGCTTCTGCCCGAACCGCATGACATGGTGCAGGAAGAAATCGTTGAGTTCATACGGGCCAACCGATTTTTCGGTGCTCTGCACTTCCTCGCCATCGCCCTGCGGGATCAGTTCCGGACTGATTTCCTGCGCCAGAATTGCTTCCAGAACGGCATCGGTTTCGGCATCGAACTGGTTGGTGCCGGTCGCCCAGCGGATCAGGTATTGGATCAGCGTCTTGGGCACGCCGGCGTTGACGGCATAGTGGCTCATCTGGTCGCCCACGCCGTAAGTGCACCAGCCCAGCGCCAGTTCGGACAGATCGCCCGTACCGATCACGAACCCGCGATGCTGGCTGGCGAGGCGGAACAGGTAATCCGTCCGCAAACCCGCCTGCACGTTTTCGAAGGTGATGTCGTAAACTGGGTGCCCGTCGGCATAAGGGTGGCCGATGTCATGCAGCATCCGGTCCGCTGCCGGGCGGATATCGATTTCCTTCGCCACGATGCCGAGCGCGTTCATCAATTTCCACGCGTTGCTTTTGGTGCCTTCGGAGGTGCCGAAACCAGGCATGGTGTAGCCACGAATGGTGGTGCGCGGCAGGCCTAGCCGATCGCAGACCTTGGCCGCCACGATCAATGCATGGGTAGAATCCAGCCCGCCCGAAACCCCGATCACCATGCTGCCGCCGTTTGTCACTTCGAAGCGGCGCATCAGCCCTTCAATCTGGATGTTGAAAGCTTCGTAGCAATCGGCGTCGAGTTTTTCGGGGCGGTTGGGCACGAACGGGAAACGCCGCAACGGGCGGATCAGCCCGATGTCACCCGTGGCCGGCACATGATCGAAGGCGATGGTGCGGAACCGCGTTTCCGGATGGCCGGCCTGCTCTACCGCATCGGTGAAGGTCTGGTACCGGATACGGTCACCCAAAATGCGATCGGTATCGATATCCGCGATGCACAGTTCAGGCCGCAGGCTGAACCGTTCGCTTTCTGCCAGCAGGTCACCCAGTTCGAACACCATGCCTTGCCCGTCCCACGCAAGGTCGGTGGTGCTTTCACCATGCCCGGCGGCGGAATAGATATAGGCCGACGCCGTGCGCGCGCTTTGCGAACGACACAGCATGTGCCTTTCGTCAGACTTGCCGATCACGATGTTGCTGGCGGAAAGATTGGCCAGAATCGTCGCCCCGGCCAGCGCGCCCAGCGTGGAGGGCGGGGTGGGTGCCCAGAAATCCTCGCACACTTCGACGTACAGCTTGAAGCCGGGCAACTGCCGGCTGGCGAAAATCAGATCGGTGCCGAAAGGGATGGCGTCCCCCGCCACGGTGATGGTTGCACCCTGCACATTGCGTCCATGGGCGAACCAGCGCTTTTCATAAAATTCGCGGTAATTGGGCAGGTAGCTTTTGGGCACGGCGCCCAGCAAGCGGCCATCGGCAATTGCCAGCGCGCAATTGTACAGCCTGCCTTGATGGCGCAGCGGCGCGCCGATCAGCAGCACCGGCGTCAGCCCCCGACTGGCCGCGACGATGCCCGAAATCTCCGCCTCCACCGCATCCAGCAAGGCCGTCTGCATCACCAGATCGTCCAGCGCATAGGATGACAGGCACAGTTCGGGGTAAACCAGCAGATCGACCGACGCTTCGTGCGCGCGCTTTGCCTCAGTGATGATCGCGCGGGCGTTGAAGGCCACGTCGGCCGTCCGCACCTGCGGGGTGCTGGCAGCAACGCGGACAAAGCCGTGGCTGTGCATGGCGTAGAACGGGTGGGCGCTGTCGGTCATGTCTGAACTCGCCTTTGGGGCAGATTTCTTGTCAGGGGCGCCATTGGCGGCGCTGTTGAGTACTGGCGGCTGCAACCAGTCTTGTGGCTGGCAGATGCCCAGTTCCGCCAGCCGCCGCTGGGCATCGGCGCGAGGAATCTTGCCGTGGCTTTCCCAGCCATAGACGGTGCGGCTGGGCCAAGGCCCGAACGCACGGCCGAAATCCCCGGCGGATAGCGGCGGCCGCTGGCTTTCGCGCCATGCGCGGATTTTCTGACCGGCGAGGTGCATATCGGGGGTGTATCCCGAAAGGATACACTGCGCAACCGGTGGATCAGCTTGCCAGTTGAACCGCTCGCCGTCGCCATGCTTCCGCCAGCGGCGCAAGGCCGGCCAGCGCAGCAACGGCGGCGGGATCGTTCTTGTGATGGCCTGCAACCAGCAGATCGAACACGCGCGGCAGGGTCCATTCCGCAGTACCGGCTTCCACCAGTTCCAGCGTATCCCCTGCCTGCACGGTGCCGGGTTCCAGAACGCGATAATACCACCCGCTGCGGCCTGTCTGCACCACGCGTTTCATGATGCCTGCGCCGCCAAATCGGTGGTCCAGTTTCCAGCATGGCTGGCGCCCGTGGCTGACTTCCACCAGCGCCGTGCCCAGCCGGAACCTGTCGCCGATACGCAGGTCGCTCTCGGTGATGCCGGTGGTGGAGAGGTTTTCGCCGAAGGCGCCGGGGGCGGCCAGCAATGCGTGGCCGTGCAGTTCGGCGTCCCATACGGCGTAGTGATCGCGCGCGTAGTGGTGGATCGCCTTGTCTGGCCCGCCATGGACGCGCAGGTCTGCCTGTTCGTCACCCGCCAGCCCCAGCGGGCCGACCGCAATCGGCCCAGCCGCAACGGTACGGGCAATGGCGCTGCGATCATCTCCTCGGAACGGAGCGGCCTTGCCCAGCAAGACCGCTTCGATCGCAAGCTTCATGTCAGGCAGCGACCTTTTCGGTGCCGAGTTTCAGCCGGGCCTTTACCGTGGCCTTGGACAGATCGATGCCATAGAGCCGCGCGGCGTTGCCGCCAGTGATCTTGGCCACCAGCGCCGGGTCCATATGGCCCATGGTGCGTTCGATCGTGGGGATCGAATTGGGCCAGATGCTGTCGGGGTGGGGGTAATCGCTGGCCCACAGCAGATTGTCCGCGCCCCAGAAATCGGTCAGCGCCATCGTCGTCGGGCTTTGCTGGAACGTGCCGAACACCTGCCGCTTGAAGATTTCACTGGGTTTCATCTGGTGCGGGATGCCGCCCTTGTCGTCCCAGTAATCACCGCATTCCCACAGCCGGTGGTGCCGGTAATCGAGTTCTTCGACCACCCACGGAACCCAGCCCGCACCGCATTCCGCGATCACGATCTTCAGGCCCGGATGGCGTTCCAGAATGCCCCATGCGAACAGGTCCACGAACGGATCGAGGAACTGTTCGATGAACATCTTGGCATGCAGGAAAGTCGCGCCGGGCGACCCTTTGTACTTGTCGAACGCATCGCCCGCCTTGGGAAACACGGTGACGTGGAAGGACAGCACGATGCCGCTTTCGTCCAGCAGGTTCCACAGCGGTTCCCACCGCTTGTCTTCCAGCCGGGGTTCGGCAACGGCGATCTGCAGGTTGGCCTGCCGCACGCCGCCCTTCTTCGCCAGCCGCTGCAATTCGTCGAACGCGGCTTCGGGCTGGGGCGGCAGCATGGCCACGCCGATCAGCCGGTCAGGCGCGGCGACGCAGAAATCTTCCACCAGCCAATCGTTATAGGCGGCATAGCAGGCGCGCATCAGCGCATCGTCGGTGGTCTTGATGGATGTGACCGGCCCGAACACTACGTGGCCCCACACGTTGTCGCGGTCCATGTCTTCCAGCCGCAGCACGGCATTGCCAGCGCGCTGCTCGGTCGCTTCCACGCCGCCACGGTCGTAAGCCGTCAGGATCGGCTTGGGGCCGGGGCCGAAGCTGAACTTCTTGCCGCTCCACATCCCCCAGTCCTGCCCGTCGCACATCCAGCGGGCCATGCCTTCTTCGGGGATTACCACTTGCGGCGTCCGATCGCCCCAGGTGGAGGCCATGCGCCTGCTCCACACGTCCGCCGGCAGCATGTTGAGATCGAGATGATCATCGCAGGAGACGAGGGCGGTTTCGAACATGGGACTCTCCGGGGGAATGGTTAGCGTCCTAAGAGAATGCCAGCGCGCCGCGGCGACCGCAATCGAAAAGGAACGCCTGTCTGCGCGGCAGGCGTTCCTTGAGGTCTATGAACTTACTGGCACTTCAGCCCGCCGCGATCCACTTCGCGGCCAAGCAGCGCGCCGCCTGCTGCACCCAGCACCGTGCCCAGCGTCCGTTCGCGCCCACCATCGATCTCGCGGCCAAGCAAGGCGCCCACCGCGCCGCCAATGATCAGGCCGGTGGTGCCGTTGCTGCGGCGGCAATGATACCGGCCATCATTGCCGCGCCACACACGGTCGTTGCGCGACAACTGGCGCGGTTCGTAATAGCGGCCCTGCCGGTCATAGACCGCCCGATCATGGGCGCGGCGCCCGTGAGCAGGTGCCCAGGACGGCGGGTCGGCCAAGGCCGGAGCGGCCGTCAGCACCGATGCGGCAGCGGCAAATGCGAGGATGATCTTGCGCATGGTTCACCTGTTCCATTTTCAACGTCTGCCCCATCAACGGCAGGGCTTGCCTGCGGGTCCACAACGTCAGATTAACCGGCAAAATCGTGCCGCAACCTGCGGCAGAACGGGCAAATTCCGCGCCGTGTGGAGCGGATTTTACCCTACGGAAGGGGCACGCGATGAAGCTGGATCTGGTCGACGTATTCGGTTCGCGCGCCTTGGCGGGCAATCCGCTGGCCGTGGTGCGCGGGGCTGATCATCTGGACGCCGCGCAGATGCTGGCGATCACGCAGTGGCTGGGCTTTTCGGAAACGACTTTCCTTTTACCACCCCATGATCCGGGTGCGGATTACCGGGTGCGGATATTCTATCCTGCGGGCGAATTGCCGTTTGCCGGGCATCCCACGCTGGGCGCGTGCCATGCGTGGCTGGCGGCGGGCGGTGTCCCGCACCGGGTGGGGACGGTGGTGCAGGAGTGCGGTGCAGGGCTGGTAGAGGTGCGCCAGCAGGGCGATCGGCTGGCATTTGCCGCACCGGCGTTCACCCGGTACGGCGCGATGGAACCGGACGAGATCGCCGCAGCGGCGGCACTGGCCGGGGTCGCGCCCGAAGCCGTGATCGAAGGCGTTCATGTCGCCAATGGTCCGCGGTGGCGCCTGCTGCGGCTTGGCAGCGCGGCACAGGTGCTGGCCGCCACCCCCGCACCGCGCGCGCCTGTCGGCACGGATATCGGGCTGGCGGCACCCGCCGCCGGAACAGATGGGGTGGACTGGGAACTGCGCGCCTTCTTTGCCGATCAGCACGGCGCACTGGTGGAAGATCCGGTGACCGGCAGCTTCAACGCCGGCGTTGCCATGCACCTGTTTGGCAGCGGACTGGCAACGGGCAGCTATGTCGCGGGGCAGGGCCAGTGCACTGGGGCGGACGGTCGCGTTTATTGCGAACAGGACGCCGATGGCCGCGTGTGGATCGGCGGGCGGGTGAACATGATTGCGAACGGCGCCGCGCTGGCACCGATCGCGTAGCAATCAGCTGTCCAGCGCCGCCTGCTTTTCGGCGTAGAGCCGGTCCAGCTCCGCACGGCTCTTCTTTTCCGCCGCCGTCTTCAACTGCCCGCAAGCGGCATCGATATCGCGCCCGCGCGGGGTGCGGACCGGGGCGGAAATGCCGCCTTCGAACACGATGTCGGAAAAGCGCCGGATGCGGTCCTGCGTCGAACATTCATAAGGCGCGCCGGGCCACGGGTTGAACGGGATCAGGTTGACCTTGGCCGGCAGGTCATAATGCTTGAGCAGGCGGACCAGTTCGTGCGCGTCCTCGTCACTGTCGTTCATGCCTTTCAGCATCACATATTCGAACGTGATGCGGCGGGCGTTGGATGCGCCGGGATAGGCGGCGCAGGCGCCCAGCAGTTCCTCGATCCCGTACTTGCGGTTGATCGGCACGATTTCGTCGCGCACGTCCTTGGTCACGGCATGCAGGCTGACCGCCAGGTTCACGCCGATTTCCTCGCCGCAGCGGGCCATCATCGGCACCACGCCGCTGGTGGACAGGGTGATGCGCCGTTTCGACAGGGCCAGCCCGTCGCCATCCATCACCAGCTTCAGCGCATCGCGCACGTTGTCGAAATTATACAGCGGTTCGCCCATGCCCATCATCACGATGTTGGTCAGCAGGCGGCCATCGGCGCTGTATTCCGCTTCATCCTCTTCTTCGGCCACGTCCATCCGTCCGCGCGGCCATTCGCCCAGCGCATCGCGGGCCAGCATCACCTGACCGACGATTTCGCCCGGCGTCAGGTTGCGCACCAGCCGCATGGTGCCGGTGTGGCAGAAGCGGCAGTTGAGCGTGCAGCCGACCTGACTGGATACGCACAGGGTGCCGCGATCCGCATCGGGAATGAAGACCATTTCATAATCGTGGCCATCGTCCGTCCGCAGCAGCCACTTGCGGGTGCCATCGCTGCTGTGCTGCGCTTCGACGATCTGGGGCCGGCCGATCACGAACCGTTCAATCATCCATGGGCGCATGGCCTTGGCGATATCGGTCATCGCGTCAAAATCGGTGACGCCGCGATGGTAAAGCCAGTGGAATATCTGCTTCGCCCGCAGTTTCGCCTGCTTGGCGTCCAGCCCTGCTTCGGCCAGCAGTTCGGCGATCCGCGCGCGGGACAGGCCCAGCACGTCGATGCGCCCGTCTTCGCGCGGGGTGATGTCGCGCGCAACGGGAACCGGATCGATCAGGCCGGCAATCGGCATCAGGGCAGTATCGGGCATGGCCGCGCATATAGGGAAGGCGAGGGCGTTTCGCAAAAGCCTTCCTTGCACGAGCCTCGCATGGGTGCCCGCCCTTGCGCCTGCCACCCGTGCGCGAACAGTCGGGTGACAGGCGGGTTCCGGCGATCCATCGTGCCACGCCTTCACTCCGTCGCCCATATGTTGCCGAAAAACCTCAGTTTTTTCGTTGTTTGAGGTTCATGAAACCGGGCGGCTTCCGGCGCGCTTCACCTGTCCGCAGCCCGCAAGGGCGCGAACAGTGATGGAGTAAGCATGATGAAAAAAGGTTTCGCCCTGATCGCCGCCACGGCTTCGGTTGCCGCTCTGAGCGCGCCTGCCGCCGCGCAGGACGCGAACTGGTCCGGCCCGTGGATCGCTGGGATCGCCGGTTACGATATCAACAAGGCAGGCAGCAGCAACGATGTCGACAACGTCAACAACGATCAGTCCGCAGAAGGTCTGACCTATGGCGCGGCCGCTGGTTACGACATGGACATGGGTAATCTGGTGGTTGGCGCCGAAGCCGAAGTGACCGATTCCACTGCCGATGCCGATAACCCTTCCGGCCTCGATTCCGAGAATTTCGGACTTGGCCAGGTCAGCGCCGGACGTGACCTGTATGTGGGTGGCCGTATCGGGTTCAAGGCCACGCCCAACACGCTGGTCTATGCCAAGGGCGGTTATACCAACGCCCGCTACAACTACTTGGGCAACGACGGCACCACCGATTACACCACCAACATCGACGTCGATGGCTGGCGCGCGGGCGCGGGCGTGGAACAGAAGATCGGCACGAACACCTTCGCCAAGATCGAATACCGTTATTCCAACTATTCGAAGGGCGAAATCGACTTCGAAGCCCCGAACGTGGCCGACAGCGATCGCTTCAACGTCGACCTTGACCGCCATCAGGTGGTGGTCGGCGTAGGTATGCGTTTCTGATCGCAGCCTGATGATCTGGGGCCGGTGGGTAAACCCGCCGGCCCTTGTTCACCCGCCTTGCCGTTGCATGCGCGCGCAGCCAACGGTGGCCGCATCCAGCGCGGTGGCCGCACCGGCAAGGCCATAACGGTCGGTGAAACGGTGTCCGGTGCCATCGGTGCCGCTGACCGAAAGTGTTGCGGCAGACCGCATGGCTGCCACGACGGCTGCATCCATTTTCTTGTCTATCGCCCACGCATCTCCGCCACCGCCGGTCAGCACGAACCGCTGGTTGCCGACGACGAGGTTGATCGGCGCCTTGGCCACAACATCACGGGACAGCCGCAGGTGCAACTGGCCGCGCACATCGCGTTTGGGCCAAGTGCCGATGCTGGCGAAAGGGGTATGGATGCGCGGTTCCGCCGCAGCGGGCTTTTCCGCCATGGCGATCGCATAACAGCGCGGCACCTGCGGATCGCGGAACGCGCCCCATTGCCCAAACACGCCGAGACTGTCCTTTGCCGCCAGCGGGGCGGCCATCACCACGGTTGCCATTACAGCAGCCGCCAGTGTTACGGGGCGGGCGAGCTGCATCATTCCCCGACGAGATCCAGAAAGGCGACCACATCGTTATCCGTGGCGAGGAAGAGTCCGTCCTGCACGTCTTCCGGTTGCTGGTCTGCCAACCGCAGTGCTTCGTCCAGCGGGCCATAGAACAGCGTCGTGGCCGCGCCGCCTTCGGTGGCCGAATCGAGGTGATACAGCCGCACGGTCGCATCGCCGAAAGTCGTCCGCATCAGGCATCTTCCCCGTGTTGGTCCAGCCGGTGGCCGTCAAGCTGGCGCGCCGTGCGCTGCCGGTCGGCATCCAGCAGTGCCTTGTCCTGCGCCGTGGCGCCAAACTTCGCGCGGTTGGCGCTGGCAATCTGCGCCTTTTCGCGCCGATCCCGCGCCTTGCGCGCCATCCGCAGGTTGATCACTTCGGCCATTGTCAGGCGCCCGCCGCAACCGGCGCGGGATAAGTGACGGTCATCACTTCCCATTCCTTTTCCCCACCGGGCAGGCGCACAGTGCGCAGATCGCCAATGGCCGCGCCGCGCAAGGCGCGGGCGATGGGGGCGCTCCAGCCCACGCGGTCGGACGATGCGTCCTGTTCGTCATCGCCAACCAGCGTCAGCACGCGGTGGGCATCGTCTTCGTCCGCGATGGTGACAGTGGCGCCGAACCACACGCGCTGCCGGTCGGGCTGCTGCACCGGGTCGATCACCTTGGCCGCCTTCATGCGTCGGGCGAGATGCGCCAGTTCGCGGTCGATTTCGCGCATGCGCTTGCGGCCATAAAGGTAATCGCCGTTTTCGCTGCGATCGCCATTGCCCGCGGCCCAGCTGACGATTTCGACGATCGCCGGCCGTTCGGTGCCCAGAAGCTGGTCATACCGCGCCTTCAGCGCCGCCAGACCTGCCGGCGTGATCGGATTGGTGGCAGGTTTCACAGCGTGTTCAGCGCAGGAATTCGCCCAGTTCCCGCGCTTTGCCCATGGGGGCATGATCGGGATTGAGCGCTTCATAAACCACTGCATTTTCCAGCACGCGGGTGATGTAGTTCTTGGTTTCGGACAGCGGGATCTTCTCGATCCAGTCGACCCAGCTGATCGCGCCGGTGCGGGGATCGCCATAGGCGGCCAGCCATTTGTTCACGTTACCCGGGCCTGCGTTGTAGGCGGCGATGGCGAGCGGATAACTGCCATAGCGGGCGTATATACGTTCAAAATAGGCATCGCCCAGCCGCAGGTTGTAATCCGGATCGTCGATCAGCGAAGCTTGCAGGAAGGCAACGCCGTTCTTGCCGGCCTGTTCGCGCGCGGTTCCCGGCATCAATTGCATCAGTCCGCGTGCCCCGGCGTGGCTGAGCGCATTCTGGGCGAACTGGCTTTCCTGCCGGGAGATGGCGTGGACCACGGTCCAGTCCGTGCCTGCGGGTGCGTTCAGGGTGGGGAAGCCGATGGCGGTGAAGCCGGGATGCCCTTCGGCGGCGGCGGCATCGGACAGGTTCACCGCCAGATCGCGGCGGCCGATCGATTGCGCCAGTTCCGCCACCAGCAGGTGATCGCTCAGCGTTTGCGCCTGATCGGCAATCGCGCGGTAGAACCGGATGCCGACGTGCCACGGTGCATCGCGCGCCACTTCGGTGACGGCAGCGGTAATCGGCCGGGCATAGAACGCCGCCCGCTCCGCTGCCGTTGGTGCGCCTTGCGGCTGCGCGGCGAGCGAAGGCATCGGGCGGCCCAGCGCGCGCAACGCCAATTGGCCGTAAAACCGGTCAGGATATTGGGCGGCCATTTCGTAATAACGGTGCGCGCCTTGCGGATCACCCGCTATCGCAGCGGCGTGGCCCGCCCAGTAAAAACCTTTGGAACGGGTCTGCGGCGTGCGTGCGGCGGTACCGTAACGATAGAACAACGGCGCTGCCGCCGTGCCATCGCCCAGTTCCCACAGCGCCCGGCTGCCCCCCAGCCACATCAGCGAGGTATAGTTGTCCCGCAACTTGAACGATTCGCCTGCCACGTCCGTCCCGGCGGCGAAGGTTTCGTCGATCCGCGATGCGATCAGTTGTGCGCTGCGGGCCCCGGCGAGCCGTGCGACAGCCAGCTGTTCGTCCACCCACAGCGCCTTGTCGAACGGCGGGGCGGACAGCGGCGGACGGTTGGCCAGCAGTGCCACGGCTTCGCCCCCGCGCCCTTCGGTACGCAGTTCGCGGCTGCGGTTGTAAAGGTATCCGGCATCGCTGGCGGCGGCGCTGTCCGCGGTCACGCCTTCGCCTCCTTGCAGGATCGCCAGCCGCGCAGCGAAGGCTGCCCGCCGGGCGGGGGAGGTATAGCCGAACTGCCGTTCCGCCGCGGCGCGGTTGCGTTGCCACAACAGCGCATCCATCCGCCCATCCTGTTCAGCGGAAATCAGGCGGCTGCCATAAGTGGTGCGGATCAGGCTTTCGGCGGCATCGGTCATTTCCCCGCTGACCCATGCGGCACGGGCCATTCCTTCGGCCTGCGCGGGCCGCAATTGCATCAGCGCCACCGCAAATTGCGCGCGGCCCGGATTGGTCAGCGGCGGAAACCGATCGAAGAACGCCAGCACCCGTTCGGGCGGGACGAATTCGCTGGCCAGCCGCAGTTCGGCGACTTCGCGCAATTTGTCTTCGTCGGGGAAGCCCGGATAACTGAGGAGGAAGCTGGCATAGCTGTCGAAACCGAAAGCGCGGCTGGCGGTCAGTTGCTGCCACCGCGCGATGGCGCCGGCCATCTGCCCCGGCGCCCGGGCAACCAGCGTGGCACGGGCGTTGTCCCATTGCTGTGCCGACTGCGTCTGGGGTGACTGAACCGCACCGCCGGGCACGATTCCCTGCGGTGAAATGCTGTCCTGCGCGCCGACGGGAGCGGAGGTTGAAAGCACCGATGCGAGCAGGGCTGCGATTGTCGAAGTGCGAACCATGCTGGACATTAGGGCAAACCGCTCCTTATCAGGCGCTGAATGAACGACCCTGGGGGTGCGCTGCGATGGTGCAGCATTCCGCAAGGTTACATGACAAGGCAAGGGCGGCGCAAATGTTCTCTGGTTCGATTCCGGCACTCATCACTCCGTTTGCGGGCGGGCTGGTGGATGAGGAGGCGTTTCGCCGTTTCATCGATTGGCAGATCGATAACGGATCGTCGGGCCTAGTCCCCTGCGGCACCACGGGCGAATCCGCTACGCTGGATAATGAAGAACATCACCGCGTGATCCGCATCTGCGTGGAACAGGCCGCCGGGCGCGTGCCGGTTATCGCCGGGTGCGGCAGCAACGATACCCGCACCGCGCTGTGGCACTTGCAGGTGGCGAAGGATCTGGGCGCCGATGCCGCGCTGTGCGTCGCGCCTTATTACAACCGCCCCAGCCAGGCCGGGCTGCTGGCGCATTATTCCTACCTCGCCGAAAATTGCGACCTGCCGATGGTGCTGTACAACGTGCCGGGCCGCACGGTGACCGATCTGCAACCCGATACCGTGATCGAACTGGCGCGCCGCCATCCCGATCGGATCGTGTCGATCAAGGATGCCAGTGGCGATCTGTCGCGCGTGGTGCTGCACCGCATGGGCGCGGGCGCGGGCTTCAACCAGCTTTCGGGCGACGATCCGCTGGCGCTGGCCGGCTATGTGCTGGGGCAGCGCGGGTGCATTTCGGTGACGGCCAATGTCGCCCCGGCGCTGTGCGGGCAATTCCATGCCGCCTGCCTTGCCGGCGATTACGAAACTGCGCGCGATCTCAACGAAAAGCTGTTCCCGCTGCACAAGGCGATGTTTGCCGATGCCAGCCCGGCACCCGCCAAATATGCGCTCAGCCGCTTGCATGACTGGGTTTCGCCCGACGTGCGCCTGCCGATCGCGCCATGCAGCGATGCGGGCAAGCAGGCGGTGGACGCGGCGCTGGCCGGGCTTGGCCTGATCTGACCTGATCGGGGGCAAGGTGGTTGGCAGGGCGCTTTGCCCGCCCTACATGCCCGGTCATCATGGCGCGTCCCAAACCCCCCACCTTCGACAAACAGAAGACCGTCGCCGAAAACCGGCGCGCGCGGTTCGACTATTTCATCGAAGACGTGTTCGAAGCTGGCATTGCCCTGACCGGCACCGAGGTGAAGAGCCTGCGCGGCGGGGAAGGCTCGATCGCTGAAAGCTATGCCTATGTGAACGAAGGGGAGGCATGGCTGGTCAATGCCAACATCCCCGAGTTCAGCCACGGCAACCGTTTCAACCATGAACCCAAGCGGCAGCGCAAATTGCTGCTGAACCACCGCGAGATCGAAAAGATGATCGGCGCCGTGGAACGCAAGGGCATGACGCTGGTGCCGCTGAGCGTCTATTTCAACGCCAAAGGCCGGGCCAAGGTGGAACTCGCGCTCGCCAAGGGCAAGCAGAACCATGACAAGCGGCAGACCACCAAGGACCGCGACTGGCAGCGCGACAAGGCGCGGATCATGCGCGACCGTGGGTAATGGGGCGGCGGACTTGGCATAAGGGGTGATACCCGGTCCGGGGCAATCGCCTTTTCGTTTCAACCAATGGTTCAGGCATTGGCCCGCATGATCCCTTTCGCACTCTGGCCTTTTGTGTATTGGACGGCGGTATGAAAGCGCGGCTGCATCATTGGGCGCGGACCAACATGCCCAGGCGGGAACACCTGGAAGACAGCCGCTGGGCTGGCTTCCTGGCGCGGCGGCATGAATTGTGGCGCTTTACCCGCCGGTCTGTGCCGCGCGGCGTGGCCGTGGGCCTGCTGGTGGGCATTTTTGCGCTGATCCCGGGTATCCAGATCGTCGGTGCGGCGCTGATGTGCCTGCCGGTGCGCGGTAACATCCCGCTGGCGGCCTTGATGACGTTCCTGTCGAATCCCGCCACCACGCCGCTGATCCTCGCCGGCTCGCTCTATGTCGGCAATTCGCTCGGCTATCATGCCGACATGGCCACGTTCCATTCGCTTTACGCCCATGGCGCGGGTCTGGGGCAATGGGGCCGGTTCCTGTTGTCGGATGCGGCGCCGGCGCTGTTGCTGGGGCTGTTCGTGATTTCGGTGGTCTCCGCCGCGATCGGGTATGTCCTGTCTTATTGGATCTGGCGCGAGATCGTGGCCCGCCGCCGGCGCAAGCGCCATCATCAGCGTGCGGCCGAAAGGTCCGCTGCCCTCCCAGCGGAATGATGGCTTCGGGCAAGATCGACGGGTCGCTTCGCAATGTCGAAGTGCTGGCCATCGTGGCCGCCATCGCGATCAGCGTGGCGCTGATCCACGTCGCGCTGGGGCAGGCGGCGGTGACGCTTTCCTATACCGGTGGCCTGCTGGTGCTGGCGCTGGTCGGATGGGTTGCGGCCCGCCGCCGCGCCGTGCCGGCAGAAGCGGCGGAAACCGCCTTGCCCGACTGGTCCGTTACCGTGGCAGCGATCGACCTGCCGGACCTTGCCATTGCCATTACCGATCGCGCCAACCGGCTGATCTGCGCCAACCCGGCATATGAAAGCTGGTTCGGTTCCGCCCACGCGCCGATGCGGCTGGCGGTGGATGGCAAGGGCGCGGAAGAGCTTTTGCGGGCATCGCGCGCGGCTTGGCGCGATGAAACCAGCGGCGAACAGCGGGTATCGATGGGCGATCGCATCTGGACGGTCACTGCCCGCCGCGCCGGGCGGGGCGACCAGTATCTGGTGTGGAATTTTGCGCCGGTGGTTACCATCGATCCGCTGGCCAATGTGGGCACCCACATCGCCGGGCATTTTGGCCGCATACTCAGCGCCGCCGGAATCGAAGTGGCGCTGGTCGGCCCGGACGGGGCGATCCGCGCGGTGAACCATGGTTTCGCGCGCCGCGCCTGTGGTGATCCGCGCGCCAGCATGGCTGGGCAGGATTTCGTCCGTCTGCTGCGATCGGATGAAAAAGATCGCATCTTCTTCACCCGCGAAGGGCGCAAGGGCAGTCCGCAAACGCTGGTCAACATCCCGCTGGTCGATCCTGATGCCAAGGTCCGCCCCGGCGAAGCGCCGTCGATCATGCTGTTGCTGGATACCGGCGTTGGCCTTGGGGGCTGGGGGCAGGAAGCTTACGGACAGGCCCCGCAGCTGGAAGCCTTGCTCGAACAATTACCGCTGGGTCTGGCGATGACCGATCGCGACGGGCATTTCCTGTTCGCCAATCCGGCCTTCAAGCGCGCCGCCGGGGTGGAGGACAGGAGCCTGCCGCCATACCCGTCCGATCTGGTCATCCGGCAGGACAAGACCGCGATGTCCGATGCGGTGCGCCGGTATGGGCAGGGGCCGGCATCCAGCGGCGATATCGCCGTGCGGCTGCGGTCAGAACCCGAAGAACCGGTTTCGCTTGGCCTTGCGGGCGTGCGCGGGCTTGGCGATGCTGCGGTGCTGCTCAGCCTTGCCGACACGACCGAGGAAACTCGCCTTAAACGGCAGGTGGCGCAGGCGACCAAGATGCAGGCGGTTGGCCAGCTGGCAGGGGGCGTGGCGCACGATTTCAACAACGTGCTGACCGCGATCATCGGGTATTGCGATCTGATGTTGCTGCGGCATACGCCGGGTGACAGTGATTATGATGACATCCAGCAGATCAAGGCCAATTCCAACCGCGCCGCGTCGCTGACGCGGCAACTGCTGGCCTTCAGCCGCCAGCAGACCTTGCAACCGCAAGTGCTGCAATTGCCCGACGTGCTGTCCGAAGTCAGCCAGCTGCTGAAACGGCTGCTCGGCGCCAAGATTACCCTGCGTACCCATCATGATCGCGATCTGGGGCCGGTGCGCGCCGATCCGCGCCAGCTGGAACAGGTGATCGTCAATCTGGCCGTCAACGCCCGCGATGCGATTCAGGGCAGGCGCGGGGAACAGGCCCACGGCACGCTGACCTTCGCCACCCGCCGCGTGGAAGCGGGCGATATCCGTCGGATGGGCACCGAAATTATCCCGGCGGGCGATTATACCGCGCTGATCGCGGAAGATACCGGTGGCGGGATACCGCAGGAAAACCTCAGCAAGATCTTCGAACCGTTCTTCACCACCAAGGAACTGGGCAAGGGCACGGGGCTGGGGCTTTCGACCGTCTATGGCATCGTCAAGCAGTCGGGCGGTTTCATCTTTGCCGATAACATGACCACTGCCGATGGCACGGTGCGCGGTGCGCGCTTCACCATCTATCTGCCGGTCCACCATGCGACCGAGGAAGAACTGCGCAAGGCCGACGTGGTCGAAGCGCAAAGCGAATGGTCGGGCGGCGGGCGCATCCTGCTGGTGGAAGATGAAGACATGGTCCGCGCCGTGGCGGAACGGGCGCTGACCCGGCAGGGCTATACCGTCATCACTGCCAGCGATGGCGACGAAGGGCTGGAAGCCGTCCGCCGCAACGCGGATTTCGATATCGTGGTCAGCGACGTGGTGATGCCTAGCATGGATGGCCCGGCGATGGCCCGCGAAATCCGCCAGCTGGCACCGGGCCTGCCGGTATTGTTCATGTCCGGCTATGCCGAAGAACAGTTGCGGCGCGAAATCGATATCGAAGGCATGCACTTCATTTCCAAGCCTTTCAGTGTGGCGCAAATCGCTGCCAAGGTGGGTGAAGTGCTGCGCGCGCAGAGGCGATAGGTTTTACTTTTGCTGCGCATTCACCGCAGGTAAACCCCCGGGATACATTGTCAGGCATGACATATCTGGGGGACTATTCGTGATGAAACTGCGCGCCTTGGCCTTTGCCGCATCGTCCGTCGCCATGCTTGCCACTGGTGTCGTTCAGGCCCAGTCGGCCAACCCAGCCGATCCCGACGCCACCGCGCAAGGCGATCTTTCGGTCACGATCTACAACAACGGCCAGGCGC
>JBDLVD010000018.1:0-22054 GCA_039804965.1 Pseudomonadota bacterium | reverse complement strand
GTTCCTTGGGCGTGACGTAGCACAGCATGGCCGTGATGACGTGAAGGTGGGCGTGGTCACCTACAAACTGGCCGCCCACGCCGCCGATCTGGCCAAGGGGCACCCCGCCGCCAAGATGCGCGACGACGCGCTGTCCCGCGCCCGGTTCGATTTTCGCTGGCGCGATCAGTTCAACCTGTCGCTCGATCCCGAAACGGCGGAACAGTACCACGACCAGACCCTGCCGGCCGAAGGCGCGAAATCCGCGCACTTCTGTTCGATGTGCGGGCCGAAATTCTGCAGCATGAAGATCACGCAGGAAGTGCGTGATTTCGCCGCCAAGCAGAACGCCGGCGTGGACACCTTCGTCGCTGCCGAAGACGCTGAAAAGGGCATGGCGGAAATGAGCCGCAAGTATAACGAAGGCGGCCGCGAACTGTATATCGGGGCTGGCGACCGCGAACGCGATTGATGCACGCTGACATGTCCCGGTTCGGGTAAGCCGATCCGGGACACTTGCCCGACATTGCGGCGGGGCGCATCCCGGCCCTTCACCGTGATGGAAGGGAATTGAAGATGACTGACCCCAAGGCGATGGTCCAGACGATGATTGCGCTGGCTTCGGCCTCGCTCGGTCTGGTTGCGGCACTGGCGTGGAATGAAGCGATCAAGGCCACGCTCGCGCTGCTGGGCATGGGGGACAGCCTCGCCGGCCTCTACAGCTATGCCATCGTCGCCACGGTGCTGGCGATTGTGGTGCTGACGCTGCTGGGCCGCTTTGCCAGCCGTATCGGCGGACAGGCCGCGTTCGAACGTGAGGCGGAAGGCTGACACCAGCCCTCCGCGGCCTCGCGTCTATCCGAACAGGTAACGGATCCTGACAGGGATGCCGCCGTTGCCGGTAAAGTCGAACAGGCTCTTGTCCCAGCCGGGCATGCCGCCGGGGTTGTTGGATACGCCCACGCCTTCGGTCGGCATGCCGATCAGGTTGCGGCCGCTCTTGCCGTCTGCGTTTTCGTCATGCTCCACGGTCACGGCGTAACGGCCGGGGGCCACGTCGGGGAACTGCACCTGCATCGCCGTGCCGGTTACTGGCAGCACCAGCCGGCGGGCGGTGCGGCTCTTGTTGCAGCTGGGGAAGCCCGCCTTGTCGCGCCACAGGCAGGCAACCAGATTGCCCTTGGCCGAATGCAGCCCGGTGACAGCGATCGCCAGCGCTGCCGGGCGCGCGGATTGGGCCACGGCGGCCGAACCGGCGCACAGGATGGCGGCAAGCAGGATGGGGGTAATGGCGCGGTGGCGCATCGTTGATCTCTCCGGTGGTTTTGCCTGATGCAGCCCCGATGCAGGACGCCGCGCCGGCCCGAAATCCGCAGTTGGGCTGGTCGGGCAGTTGCAGTGGCGTTGCAGTGCCTTTGCAGGGCCGTTGCGTGTTTCGGGCAGCGGCGTTGCAGACATTTGCGGGCAGACCGCCTAAGCACCCCCGCAACAGGAGTTTTTATGGCCGATCTTTACCTCAAGGCATTGGAATCCGAACGCAAGATGCTGTGGGCCAGTTGCCGCCTCAAAGGGCTGGCGAAAGGCACCCCGGAACGGCAACGGATTGTCGAACTGGACAATGCCATTGCCGCTCACAAGGCGAAAAAGGGGCTTTGACCCTACCGCTTGCGGACGAATTCCGCGCGTAGAACCAGGCCCTTGATGCCATCGAAACGGCAATCGATTTCCTGCGGGTCACCGGTCAGCCGGATCGATTTGATCAGCGTCCCCTGCTTCAGCGTCTGGCCCGCGCCTTTCACGGTCAAGTCCTTGATAAGTGTAACCTGATCGCCATCGGCCAGCAGGTTTCCCACCGCATCGCGGACTTCCACGGCATCGGCCGCGGCGCGCTTTGCCGCCAGTTCCGAAGCCGGCATCCATTCGCCGCTTTCTTCGTCGTAAACGTAATCGTCGTCTTCACCGGCCATCGGCCAAACCCCTCATTTATTGCGGAAATTTTCCAGTCCAGCGACCGCGCCGGGCTTCAGCGACGGTTGCGATGCATTGGTCTTGGGCTTTTCCGCCTTGGGTTTGCGGACTTGCTTGTTCGACTTGACTTGACCCTTGGCCATGATCTGTCTCCTCAGGCGGGAATGCCCTGCAACGGGCCTAGGCGCTGTTGCGCCAAAGACGAAGCATTCCTTTCCTGCTTCGGTGTCGAATGAACCGCCGTCGGCGGCAAATTGTCGAATGATCCCGGAACCTTGCTGGCCACCGTCCGCTGTGGGGAAACCAGTTGCCTGGAAGGATATTCGGATATGAAAGCCCATCTGTTGATCGGTGTCGCCGCCGCCATGACGCTCGGCGCGTGCAACAACGCCGCTGACGATACTGCCCCCGCCGGGCAGGACACCGCCGCCATGGTCGTTGCCACGCCCACGGAAACCGCCACGCCTATGGCCAACGGGCCGCAAGCTCTCGTCGATGCCGCAGCTTCCAGCGACATGTATGAAATGCAGGCGGCCGAAATGGCCAGCCAGAACGGGAAGAGTCAGGCGGTGAAGGATTTCGCCGCGATGATGATGAAGGATCACGCCACGTCCACCGCGGCACTGAAGGACGCTGCCGCCAAGGCGCAGCCAATGCTGACCATGCCTGCGATGATGACCCCGGCCCATCAGGCGATGCTGGACGAATTGCGCACCGCGGGTGCCGATTTCGATACGGTCTATGCCCGCCAGCAGGTCACCGCGCATGAACAGGCACTTGCCCTGCTGCGCGGTTACGCCGGAACTGGAACGGACGATCCGCTGGCCAAATTCGCCGCCACCACCGCGCCGGTGGTAGACGGCCACCTGACCAAGGCCCGTGCGCTGCCAGCCGGGTAATTTAGCCGCATGGCGGCGGTGTTCCGCCGTGGGCTCTGGCGATGGTTCGTCCCTGCCGCTATGGCGCGGGGATGATCCGTATCTGCATCGCCGCCTGTTCCCTGACGCTGCTTGCTGCGTGCCATCAAGGGCATGGTGCGCAAGGCGGTGCGCCGGGCGATCCTACGTCCAAGTCGCCGTTTGCCGGAATTGCCGACAATGATGTCGTGCATTTCGCCGGGACGGAGCCGTTCTGGGATGGGGAGGCGGCGCATGGCACGCTGCGCTGGAGCAGTCCGGAAAATATCGAGGGCGTAACTTTCCCCGTCACCCGTTTTGCCGGGCGCGGTGGGGCCAGTTTCAGCGGCAAGCTGGGCGATGAGCCGTTCACCCTGATGGTGACCGAAGCGCAATGCGGAGACGGCATGAGCGATCGCAAGTATCCGTTCACCGTCTCGGTCGAGATCGGTACCGATGACTTGTTGACCGGCTGCGGCTGGACCGATGCGCGCAGATTTAGCGGCGGCGAATAGGCCGGGTCAGAACGATCCCGGTACCTCGCGCTTGATGGTGCTGCCGCCGTCCTGCATCAGGATGTGCCGCGTGGCTGCCGTCCCGGTGACGCCCAGACTGGCGGAAGCTGTGGCTGTCAGCGAGATCGGGGAACAACTGCGGCCCGCCAGGTAATCGAGTGCGGTGGCGATCATGTTTTCGGCCGGATCGCCGATCGGATGGGTCAGATCGTCCGTGGCGCGGCAGGTGACCGGCACCACGCTGGCCAACCCGGTGAAATATTCGCCCTGATGGTCTGCGTTTTCGATCTTCAGCGCCAGCGCGCGCAGGCGGTCATCGCATTCGGGCCGGTCGAGCGCGATCTGGCCCACCGGCTTGCCGTAAGTGTTGGTGCCGACCAGCGCCATGTTGCCATGGAAATAGGGCACGAAGCCGTTGATGAGCAGTTCGCTGGCCGAAGCCGTGCCACCGGTGCCGATGAAGGCGATCTTGGTCGGCTGGATCGATTCCACCTGTTGTGCGAACCTGAAGCTTTCGTTGTTGGCGGCCTTGGAATCGCGATAGGTGATGTAACCGTAAACCTGCCCGTCCAGACCGCCGGCCATCAGGTTGCCGAAAGCTTCGGCCGTGCTGATCAGCCCGCCACCGTTATAACGCAGGTCGACGATCAGCTGTGTTACCCCTTGCGCCTTGAAATCGGCAAAGGCGGCGCGCAGGTCAGGCTCTGCGGTGTCGATGAAACTCCGCAGGTTGATGTAGCCGATCCGCGTACTGCCATCCACCAGCACCTTCGCGCCATAACGGTTGGATACAGGATCAAGCGCGTAATCGGCCTTGGTCAGCGTGACGTCCCGTTCCGCCCCTGAAAGGCTGCGAATCCGCAACGTGCGCGCAACGTTCACGTCATCGGGGCCGAGCGCATTGACCACTGCCGACGATCCGCCAAGCGTCATCAGCGCCGTCACGCTCTGCATGGCAGAGCCGGGCGTGCCGATGGCGATGATCTCGTCCCCGCGATCGATATTGGCTGCCAGCGCCGGCGCGCCTTCGAAGCTTTCGATCACGAAGACCCGGCGGCCCACGCCGTCATAACCGAGCCGTATGCCGAAGCCTGCGGTGCTGCCCGATGCGTAGTAAGCATCTTCTTCGGCAATCGAGGTCAGATAGGTGAAATGGCGGTCGCGGTTTTGCGCGCGCGCCGGGGCCACCAGCGCATCGATGTAAGCATCTACCGAACCGTAGGACGCGGGATTGGCGGCTGCATCGAACAGGCTGGGGAAAACATACCATTCGTTCAACTGTGCAAAAGCCCAGTCCTGCCGCGCCCGCAGCGAACAGGCAGCGGAGGTTGACGGGCTTGGCGTAGGGGTGGGCGTCGAAGTGGGAACGGGGGCTGGCGCGCCGCTTCCGCTGCTGCCACCACCGCAGGATGCGAGCACGAGGGATGCCGCAACCACGCTGCTGAAGCTGCCGAAAAAACGCGAAGAACGTTTGTATTTCAATGCCATAGCCCTCTGTGCTGGATTGCCAGACTAAGTCCCACTCCAGCTTGGCGCAAGCGGCTGTCTGCTCGCCCTGTCGCAATTGCGCCAGCAGGGGGAAGAGCAGCGGTCCCGCGCGGCTGGCTGCAAGCCGATCCGGAACCCGGAACAGGGTGGCTGATAAGCTGTTGCTATCCGAAAATCGCGCTTTCCCGCCCTTGCCAAGCCCGGAATGACGAGGCACAGCGCATTCCCACTGCCACATGGCCCGGAGAATTCTGTCGATGTTCGAACATGTTCCGCACTGGCTCGGCAAGGCGCTGCGCAACGTGCGGGCCGGGCATGGCAAACTGGCGATTGTCGGGCTGGGCGCGGAAGACCTGCTGCACCGCGATGGTTTTCGCCTGACCTCCGCCGCGTTTGACGATGGCGAGGAACTGGACCCTTCGTTCACGTCCGACGAAGACGATGCCGTTGCCCCGCCGCTGGAATGGACGCAGCCGCCTGCCGGCACGGCCGAACTTGTGCTGCTGGTGGAAGACCCGGATGCCCCGGCGCCGCAACCTTTCTGCCACTGGCTGGTGTGGGGCCTGGCGGGCCAGCGCGGCAAGCTGCTGGAAGGCGAAGTGCCGCCGCGGGTGGGCAAGAATTCGTTCGGCAATTCCGAATGGCTGCTGCCCGATCCGCCCACGGGCCATGATCAGCATGATTACGTGTTTCAACTTTTTGCTCTGGACGAACCGCTGGCGATCATGCCCGGTGCGTCCCGAAGTGACGTGGTTTCGGCGATGGCTGGCCATGTGATCGGGGCAGCAGTGCTGACCGGTACATATGCCCGCAGCGCCGATGCGGACGAAGTGGATTGGGATGGCGACGGCGATTGACCGTTTCCCCCGATGAGGTTTTTGAGGAAAGGACTGTACAATGGTTGCCAAGAACAACGCGCTGACCAAGCCGGTTAATGTTTCCAGCGATCTGGAAGCTGTCGTGGGCAAGGGTCCGCTGACCCGCGCCGCCGTGACCAGCAAGGTGTGGGAATACATCAAGGCCAACAGCCTGCAGGACACCAAGGACAAGCGCCAGATCAACCCGGACGCCAAGCTGGGCAAGGTGATCGGCACCGCGCAGATCTCGATGTTCCAGATGACCGCAGCCGTCTCCAAGCACCTGAGCTGAGACAGCACGCCGCGCGGATAGCGCGGCTGCGGACGAACAAGGCGGGCGGGATGCAGCAATGCGTTCCGCCCGTTTTGTATGGGGTGGGGCAACCCGTAGCCAGCTCCGCACCGTCATCCCAGCGGAAGCTGGGATCTCAGGCAGTGCAGCACGATGGAAGATCCCAGCTTCCGCTGGGATGACGGGAACCGGCGAACCTTCGCCCATGTGAAAACTTCACCTACGCGGAAAACATCCTTCCGACTCTCCGGCTCTCGTGGCATGGTCCCGTGCAATTCTGAAGGGTCGAAGGTACAGCCTTGGCCCACCGCGCCAGAGAGGAAACACCATGGCTACCATCGTCGGCGGCGTCGCCACGTCGCACACCCCCACAATCGCCTTCGCTAAGGATGCGGGCAAGTTCGAAGATCCGGTGTGGAAGCCGATCTTCGATGGCTACAAGCCGGTGCAGGACTGGTTCCGCGCGCAGAAGCCCGACGTGCTGATCTATATATACAACGATCACATGACCTCGTTCTTCGACCACTACAGCCACTTCGCGCTGGGCGTGGGCGAAAGCTTTGCTGCTGCCGACGAGGGCGGTGGTCCGCGCGACATTCCGGCGATTTCCGGCGATCCGAAATTTGCCGAACACGTCGCCAAGGTGATGGTCGCGAACGAATTCGACCTCAGCTATTTCCAGGGCAAGGGGTTGGACCACGGCGCTTTCAGCCCGCTGTCGGTGATGGTCGATCATGACAAGGAAAACGGCTGGGCGGTAAAGCTGCTGCCGGTCGTTTGCGGCGTGTTGACCGTGCCGCTGCCCAGCGCGCGCCGGTTCTACAAGTTCGGCCAGAGCCTGCGTCAGGCGATCCTTTCCTATCCCGAAGACATCAAGGTGGCGATCGCCGGCACTGGCGGCCTTTCGCACCAGGTCCACGGCGAAGGCTGCGGCTTCAACGATCCGGCTTGGGACGCCGAATTCATGGAACTGCTGGAAAAGGATCCGGAAAGCCTGCTGGACCTGACCGTTGCCGAACTGGCCCGCCGCGGGGGCTGGGAAGGCGCGGAAGTCGTGATGTGGCTGATGATGCGCGGGGCGCTGTCGCAGAAGGTCGAATGCACGCACAAGACCTATTTCCTGCCCAGCATGTGCCCGATCGCGACCATGATCATGGAAGAACGGTCGGACGATCGCCCGGCCGAAGCGCCGGCCGATACGCTGAAGCGCATCAACCACGATTATGAAGGCGTGGAAAAGCTGGAAGGCACCTATCCCTTCACCATCGAACGCAGCGTGAAAGGCTTCCGCCTCAACCACTTCCTGCATTCGTTGACCGATCCGACCATGCGCAAGCTGTTCCGCGAGGACGAGGAAGCCGCATACGAACAGGCAGGCCTGAGCGCGGAAGAACGCGCGCTGGTGCGTAACCGCGACTGGATCGGCATGATCCACCACGGCGTGATCTTCTTCATGCTGGAAAAGCTGGGCGCGGTGACGGGCATCGGCAACATCGACATCTATGCCGCGATGAAGGGGCTGAGCGTCCCCGATTTTCAGAAGACCCGCAACGCCGCGATCAATTACGGCGTGGCCGGCAAGGAAAAGTAAGCTGCACAGGCGGGCGGGGCATGGTGTCCCGCCCGTTCCATTGCTGCCTGACGTTAGCCGCGCTTGACCTCGCGCAAAGATAGTTTGCACTGCATACAATAGGCCCATCCCCGATCCGGCGCGCGCGCCGTTGAACGGGAGAATACAGATGGCCACAATCGTCGGCGGGTTCGCCGTTTCGCACACCCCAACGATCGCCTTCGCGCAGGATGCGGGCAAGCAGAACGATCCGGTGTGGAAACCGATCTTCGACGGATTCCAGCCCGTGAAGGACTGGCTTGCCGAAACGAAGCCGGACGTGATCGTCTATGTCTACAACGATCACATGACGTCCTTCTGGATGCAGCATTACAGCCACTTCGCTATCGGTATCGGCGAGGAATATGCAGCTGCGGACGAAGGCGGCGGCCCGCGCAATATCCCGCCGATCAAGGGTGATCCCGATTTCGCCCAGCACCTTGCCTTCGGCATGGTCGCCGATGATTTCGACCTTTCGTACTGGCAGGGCATGGGGCTGGATCACGGGGCCTTTTCCCCACTGTCCGTCCTGCTGCCCCATTCGGAAGAAGCAGGCTGGCCATGCAAGATCGTGCCGCTGCAATGCGGCGTGCTGGAATTGCCGATCCCCAAGGCGCGGCGGTTCTGGAACTTCGGCCGATCCTTGCGCCGCGCGATCCAGAACTATCCGGCGGACATCAAGGTAGCGATTGCCGGCACTGGCGGCCTGTCGCATCAGGTGCATGGCGAACGCTGCGGCTTCAACAACGTGCCGTGGGACCATGAATTCATGGACCGGCTGGCCAACGATCCGGAAAGCCTGCTGAACATCCCGGTTGGCGAACTGGTGAAGCTGGGCGGCATGGAAGGTGCCGAAATCGTGATGTGGATGCTGATGCGCGGCGCGCTGGCCCCCAAGGTGAAGGAACTGCACCGCAGCTTCTTCCTGCCCAGCATGACGAGCATCGCCAGCATGGTGTTCGAAGATGCGGAAGAAGACCCCGCGCCCGAGAGCAAGGAAGACTATGCCAAGCGCATTTACTGGGACGTGGCCCCGGCGCTGGATCTGGAAGGAACCTATCCCTTCACCATCACCCGCAGCGCGAAAGCGTGGCGGATCAACAACTTCCTCCACACCATCGTGGAGCCGGGGTTCCGCAAGCGGTTCAAGGAAGATTTTGAAGGTCTGGCATCCGAATATGGCCTGACCGACGAGGAAAAGACCCTGATCCGCACCCAGAACTGGATCGGCATGATCCAGTACGGCGTGATCTTCTTCAATCTGGAGAAACTGGCCCCGGTGGTCGGCCTCGGCAACATCGACGTCTATGCCGCGATGAAGGGCATGACCGTGCCGGAATTCCAGAAGACCCGTAACGCCGCGATCAATTACGACGTGGCGGGCAAGGATTGATGTTTCACCCCGGGTGCGCGGCCCATCTGGATCGCGTGCCCCGGGGACATCACTGAAGCGACGTCCGGCGTGAAAAGGGCCATGGAAAGGCTCAGTTCTGTACGGCCGGCACCTTGGGATCGGGTGTAGCCGGACTTTCGGTCGCCCCGTCAGGATTGTGGCTCACCACGCCATCGGTATTGGCGGTTTCGCGGCGTTCGGCGGCGGTGACGCCGGCTTCGTCTTCCGCATCGCTGTGCATTGCGGCGCTGGTCATCCACAGGATCGACAGCAGGACGATCGCGGCCAGCAAGCTGATGCCCAGCACCCAGCGCACACCGTGCGACGTGGTGCCGCTGCGCGCTTCTTCCGTGGTCACGTGAATTTCGCCGGACCGGTTTTCCATGATTTTGCCCTATGTCGCGCTGCGATTTCGCGCAGTGGTTGCGCCGAAAAACGGGCCGGCAGGGCAAATGTTCCGCGACGCAGCGGGCAGGCGTCAATGCCGGTCGATGCGCGACAACATCCGCAGGAAGAAGGCGGTGGACCAGCCCAGCAGGATCACGCCAAGGATGCTTTCGAAGGCGCCCACCAGACGCCAAGCCTGCGTGATATGGGTGTCGCTGTATCCGACCGTGGAATAACTGATGGTCGAATAATACAGCGCCCCTTCCAGCGTCCGGATCGCGTGGGCGAGGTAATAGACCCCGGCAAACAGCCAGATTTCGATGCCGTGCAGCATCACGATCGCCACCACGATGCCGAGCGTAAAAGCCGCCCCGCGCGGGCTGAGTGGATCGATATGCTGCAACCGTTCGATGGCGATTTCGGTCCTCATCGCCCGGCTGAGGCTGAACAGCCCGAAGCCATGGATCGCCACGCACACCACCACCATTACCGACGATACGGCAAATTCGAGGGCGAGCGTGGCGATCACGGAATCAGTCGCGCAGCAGGTCGTTGATGCCGGTCTTGGCGCGGGTTTGCGCGTCCACCGTCTTGACGATCACGGCGCAGTAGAGCGACGGGCCGGGGGTGCCATCGGGCAGCGGCTTGCCCGGCAGGGCGCCCGGAACGACCACCGCATAGGGCGGGACGGAGCCGATGTGCACTTCGCCGGTCTGGCGATCGACGATCTTGGTGCTGGCGCCGATGAATACGCCCATGGAAAGCACTGCGCCTTCGCCGATACGCACGCCTTCAACCACTTCGCTGCGAGCGCCGATGAACGCGCCGTCTTCGATCACCACCGGGCCGGCCTGCAACGGTTCCAGCACGCCGCCGATGCCGACGCCGCCCGACAGGTGGACGTTCTTGCCGATCTGGGCGCAGGAACCGACGGTGGCCCAAGTATCGACCATAGTGCCTTCACCGACATAGGCGCCGATGTTGACGAAGCTGGGCATCAGGATGACATTCTTGCCGATGAAGCTGCCACGGCGGGCGACGGCGCCCGGCACCACGCGGAAGCCGCCATCGCGGAAGCGCGCTTCGTCCCAGCCGGTGAACTTGCCCGGCACCTTGTCGAAAGCGGGGGTGCCGGCAGAGCCATTGTCCACGACCACGTTGTCCTGCAGGCGGAAGCTCAGCAGCACGGCTTGCTTAAGCCACTGGTTGACCTTCCAGCCGCCGTTGCCGTCAGGCTCCGCCACGCGGGCCTTGCCGCTGTCGAGCAGCGCCAGTGCGGCATCGACCGAAGCGACCACGTCCTGATTGGCAGCGGTGATTTCAGTGCGCTTTTCCCAGGCGGCTTCGATGGCGCTTTGCAGCTCGGCGGACATGGTCTTCCCCTTGATTGTCTGATCTATTGCTGGCCCCGCTAGCCCGCGCATCGGCGCGGGGCAAGCAAGGCGGAAATTGGCGACGTCAGCGGGTCAGCTGGCGGACGAAATCGATCAGCCCGGTCTGGCGCAGGCGGCGCATGCGTTCGGCTTCCAGAATCTGGCGGACTTTCTGGAAACAGGTTTCGATATCATCGTTGATGACGACGTAATCGTAAGCATCCCAGTGGCTGATTTCGGCGCGCGCACGCTCCATCCGTCCGCGGATCACTTCGTCGCTGTCGGTCCCCCGGCTGCGCAGGCGCTGTTCCAGTGCTTCGATGCTGGGCGGCAGCAGGAACACCCGCACCACATCGCCTTGCGCGCGCTGGTACAGCTGCTGCGTGCCCTGCCAGTCGATATCGAACAGGAAATCATCGCCGTGCTTCAACCGTTCGCGGACATGGGCGCGGGGGGTGCCATAGCAATTGCCGAAAACCTCGGCATATTCGAGGAAGCCGTCTTCCTCCACCATCTGGTCGAACCGTGGCCGATCGACGAAATAGTAATCGCGGCCTTCCACTTCGCCCGGACGCATGGGCCGGGTGGTGACCGAAACCGACATCTTCAGATCGCCGATTTCTTCCTGCAGCAACCGCCGTGCGATCGTGGTCTTGCCCGCACCCGAAGGCGAGGAAAGGATGAACATCAGCCCGCGCCGGGCAAGTACCGTTGAATCCACCATGCCCGCTGTTGGGCCAAGGCAGGGGGCAAAATCAAGAGGGTGCACGGATTGCTGCCCACTTGTTGCGCGCTCAATCTGGCGCGTTTTCTGCCTGCCGCAACAGCTTCCTGTCGCCTTTGCGGCGGGATTTGCGCCGGTTGAGCGACCGGTCGACCACCGATTTTGCCAGCAGCCCGCCGGTGACCAGCAGGAAGCCGGGGATGGACCGGGTGGCCATTCGCGCCACTGCGGTGGTAACCAGCGTCGATCCCATCGACCGACCGGCGACGATGTCGTGCACTTTCTCCGGATCGAAGCGCGCGCGCAGCAGGCCCTTTTCCGCCACGCGCCCCAGCAGCATCGCGGAACTGCGCAGGGCCACGTCGGCAATCAGCAGATTGGTTGCGGGGTTGGTGCTGGGGCCGGGGACGTTGCGGGCCTTGCGCCCAGCGCGCCGCCGGCGGGGCGATGCGCTTGCCGTCGTTTCATCGGCAGGGCCGTGGTCGTCGGTCATCCTGTGGGCCTTCCTGCCCCGCGGGGCGCCTTACTTCTTGCGACCAAAATCCACGGTGACCACGTTCGATCCATCCTCGACCGCAGAAAATACAGGGCCGTCGCCTGCCGGCGCGTCGTTTTCGGCATCGTCATGTTCGGCGGGAAGATCATCGGTCGCAGCCTGAAATTGCAGGCCGAAATCCACTGCCGGATCGACAAAGGCGGTGATTGCGGAGAACGGGATGTCCAGCTTCGCCGGCATCTGGTTGAAGCTGAGGCCGATGGTGAAACCGTGATCGTCCACGCCCAGATCCCAGAACTTGTTCTGCATGACGATGGTCATTTCGTCGGGGAATCGTTCGCGCAGGTGGGCAGGGATGCTCACGCCCGGCGCACCGGTCTTGAACGTGATGTAGAAATGGTGGTTGCCGGGCAGGTGCCCGCCGGATTTTTCCACTGCGCCCAATACGCGGCCGACCACCGCGCGCAGTGCTTCCTGGACGATCTCGTCATAGGGGATCAGGCTGTCGGGCGCTTCATCACTCATGGCCCGCTAGGTGGCGATGGGCGCGCGCGGGGTCAAGCGGCAATGAATTGCCATCTGGTGATAGCAGGCTGAACGCTTGCGCCAGCGGCCGCCATGCGTATAGCCCGCAGCCATGACAGCAGCGCGCACGGGCCGTGTCGCCCGCAAAACCGCCGAAACGGATATCCTGGTCGAGGTCAACCTCGACGGGACCGGTGCCTATGACATTTCGACCGGGATCGGTTTTCTCGATCACATGATCGAACAGTTCAGCCGCCATTCGCTGATCGACGTGACGCTGAAGGTGCGCGGCGACCTGCACGTGGACCAGCACCACACCACCGAAGACAGCGGCATTGCGCTGGGACAGGCCATCAACGATGCGCTGGCCGACAAGGCCGGTATCGGGCGGTATGGTGCGGCCTATTCGCCGATGGACGAAACGCTGGCGCGGGTGACGCTGGACATTTCGGGCCGTCCGTTCCTTGTCTGGAAGGCGCGCTTCACGCAGGAAAAGCTGGGCGAACTGGATACCGAACTGATCGAACACTGGTTCCATTCGGTTTCTCAGGCAGCCGGCATCACGCTGCACATCCAGCAACTGTATGGCGCCAACAACCATCACATCTGCGAAGCGATCTTCAAGGGCTTTGCCCGCGCGATGCGGCAGGCGGTGGAACTGGATGCGCGCAAGAACGGGGCCGTGCCCAGTACCAAGGGGCAACTGGGTGGCTGAAGCAATCGCGCTGATCGATTATGGCGCGGGCAACCTGCAATCGGTTCACAATGCGCTGAAGGCGGCAGGGGCGGAACGGATTGCCGTCACGTCCGACCCGGCTGTTGTGCGCGGCGCGCGGCGGATCGTGCTGCCGGGCGTGGGATCATTCCGCGCCTGTGCGCAAGGGCTGACAGGCATAGATGGCATGGTGGCGGCGCTGGAACAGCGCGTGCTGGCCGATGGCGTGCCGTTTCTGGGCGTATGCGTGGGGATGCAGTTGCTGGCCACACGCGGGCTGGAGCATGGCGAAACAGCCGGGCTTGGCTGGATCGCAGGCGAAGTGCATCTGATCGAACAGACTGACCCGGCGATCAAGGTGCCGCACATGGGCTGGAACGATGTGCAGCCGCTGCCGCACCACGATGGGGCCGAACTGATCGAGCCGGGGGAAGCCTATTTCCTCCATTCGTATCACTTCCAGCCCGAAAATGGCCGCGACATCGCCGCCATGACCGATCACGGCGGCGGATTGGTGGCGGCAGTGGCGCGGGACAACATCCTGGGGGTGCAATTCCACCCAGAAAAGAGCCAGCGTTACGGTCTGGACCTGCTCGCCCGCTTCCTCGACTGGAATCCCTGAGCGGTCCGCAGTAGCGCGGCGCGCAAACCGCTGCTAATCGCGCGGCCATGATCGTTTTTCCTGCAATCGACCTCAAAGGTGGCCAGGTCGTCCGCCTTGCCGAAGGGGACATGGACCGCGCCACCGTTTACGGGGATGACCCGGCGCTTCAGGCCGCGATTTTCGCGCAGGCGGGTGCCCGGCACCTGCACGTGGTGGATCTTGACGGCAGCTTTGCCGGCCGCGCCGAAAACCGCGAAGCGGTGGAAGCCATCCTCGAAAGCTTTCCCGGCTATGTCCAGTTGGGCGGCGGCATCCGCACGGTCGAGGCAGTGGAAGGCTGGTTCGATCTGGGCGTCGCCCGCGTGGTGATGGGCACCGCCGCGTTGAAAGATCCGCAGTTCGTGAAGGACATGGCACGCGAATTTCCCGAAGGGATCGTGGTGGCAGTCGATGCGCGTGATGGCATGGTCGCTACGCAAGGCTGGGCCGACGTATCGGATGTGCCGGTGGTCGATCTTGCCCGCCGGTTCGAAGATGCGGGCGTTGCCAGCCTGTTGTTCACCGACATTGGTCGCGATGGCATGCTGAAAGGCGTCAATATCGACGCCACGGTAGACCTTGCCCGCCGGGTCGATATCCCCGTCATCGCCAGCGGCGGCGTGAAGGGGCTGGACGATATCCGCCTGCTTTCCATCCATGCCAAGGACGGCATCGAAGGCGTCATCACGGGCCGCGCGCTGTTCGAAGGGCGGCTCGATCTCGCCGCCGCGATCGACATGGCGGACAAGGCCTGAACGATGACCGTCCGCGTCCGCGTCATCCCCTGCCTCGATGTTGCCGATGGCCGCGTGGTCAAAGGTGTGAACTTCGTCGATCTGCGCGATGCGGGCGATCCGGTGGAACAGGCGCAGGCCTATGACGCGGCGGGCGCGGACGAGCTGTGCTTCCTCGACATTTCCGCCACCCACGAAGGGCGCGGCACCTTGCTCGACATCGTGCGGCGCACGGCGGAAGTATGCTTCATGCCGCTGACCGTGGGCGGGGGGGTGCGGTCCGTCGAAGATGCGCGCGCGCTGCTGCTGGCAGGGGCGGACAAGGTGGCGGTCAATTCCGCCGCCGTCAGCCGCCCGGAAGTCGTCACCGACATTGCCGAAAAGATGGGCAGCCAGTGCATCGTGGCCAGCGTGGATGCGCGCTGGGTGCATGACCATTGGGAAATCTTCACCCACGGCGGGCGCAAGGCGACCGGCATCGATGCCATCGAACACGCGGTCAAGCTGGCGCAGCTGGGCGCGGGCGAACTGCTGGTAACCAGCATGGACGGCGATGGCACCAAGCGCGGATATGACCTGAAGCTGACCCGCGCGATTGCCGATGCGGTGTCGGTGCCGGTGATCGCCAGCGGCGGCGTCGGCACGCTCGATCATCTGGTGGAAGGCGTGACGCAGGGCCATGCGAGCGCCGTGCTGGCGGCAAGCATCTTCCACTTCGGCACCTATTCCATCGCGCAGGCCCATGCCGCCCTGCGCGCCGCAGGGTTGCCCGCGCGCGGGTAAGGCTTCGCACCGGTGCGGTCCCGCATTGGCACAAGGGGCCATTGCCGATTGCATCGTATCGTGGCCGGTCCATCGGCGGGGAATGCGTGCCCGAATCTTCCTTGCCATGATGTTTCTGGCGGTTGCCAGCCCGGCTTTCGGACAAGACCCGACGCAGGTGCCCGAAGGATCGCAAGCGACGCTGTTTGCGCTGGGGCTGGTGGGGGTGATCGTGGGCCGACGCGCATCCATGCGCCGCAATCGCGACAAGGATTGACCGCAATCGCAATGCCGGGATGTTGACGGCGCGCGCCGGCTTGCCCATGCCACGCACATGGATACGCTCGCCCGTCTTGAAACGACCATCGCCGCCCGCCGCAACGCTTCGCCCGACAGCAGCTATGTCGCGCAACTGAACGCGCGCGGGCTGCCCGTGATCGCCCGCAAGCTGGGCGAAGAAGGCGTGGAAACGGTGATCGCCGCGCTGGCCGGCTCGCGGGAGGAACTGGTGGGCGAAGCGGCCGATGTGCTGTTCCACCTGCTGGTGCTGCTGGGTGCGAAGGACGTTGCGTTGGCCGAAGTGCTGGCCGAACTGGACCGCCGCGAAGGCGTCTCGGGGCTCGATGAAAAAGCGGGCAGGGCGCAGTAATGGCTGTCGACGCGACGCTGCCTTACGATCCGGGCAATATCTTTGCCAAAATCCTGCGCGGGGAAATTCCCTGCAACGCCGTCTATCAGGACGAATGGGCGCTCGCGTTCCATGACATTGCCCCGCAGGCGCCTGTCCACATCCTTGTCATCCCCCGCGGGGAATACGTAAGTTGGGACGATTTTTCGGCCCACGCCGGTGCCGATGAAATCGCCGGTTTTGTGCGCGCGGTGGCCCATGTGGCGCGGGAACAGGGGCTGGTCAGCCCCGGTTATCGCCTGCTGGCCAATATTGGCGCGCATGGTGGGCAGGAAGTGCCGCACCTGCATGTCCACCTGTTTGGTGGCGCACCGCTGGGGCGGATGATCGCATCCTGACCACAGGCCGACGAACTCGGCCCTTGCCCCCCGACTCGGCCTTTCGCTAAGGCTGCGTTCACTGATGAGCCAGCACCCCGAACCTCACGCCGGGATATTTACCGGCAACAAGCACCTGTTCGCGGTGCGCGTCTATTACGAGGACACGGACCTGTCGGGCATCGTCTATCACGCCAATTACCTGAAATGGTTTGAACGCGCGCGATCCGACATGCTGCGGTTGCTGGGCGTGGACCAACGCGCGGCGGCGGATGACGGGCTGGGATTTTACACCGTGGCCGACATGGCCATCCGCTTTGCCGCGCCCGCCCGGCTGGATGATGCGGTGGTGGTGGAAAGCCACGCAACCGAAATCGGGGCCGCCAGCGTCCGCCTGCTGCAACGCGCGTTTCGCGGTGAAAGCCTGCTGGCCGAAGCCGCCATCCGCGTCGGTTTCATCAGCCCTGATGGCCGCCCGCGCCGCCAGCCCGCCGAATGGCGCACTGCCTTCCAATCCGTCCTTTCCGGGAAAGACCCTGCATGAGCCTTCTGACCCTTGCCGCTGCCGCTGCTTCCGCTGCGGGCGATGCACCCGCCCGGCTTGATCCGGTGAAGCTGTTCCTTGACGCCGACATTGTCGTGCGACTGGTGATTTCCGGGCTGATCTTTGCCAGCATCTGGGTGTGGACCATCATCGTGTCGTTCAACCTGAAGGTCAGCACCATGCGCCGCCAAGGCCGTGCGTTCGAACAGGAATTCTGGGATTCGAACGAACCGGAAAAGCTGCTGGGCCGCAAGAAAGGCGAAAGCCCTTCGGCCCGCGTCGCCGCCGCCGGGCTGGCGGAACTGCATCATTCGACCAAGGACGGGGTGCGCAACAGTGCCGCCACCAGCCAGCGGATTGCGATGGCGATGGAAGGGCAGGTCGCCACCGAAGCGGACAGTCTGGCGGAACGCTTGAATTTCCTTGCCACCACCGGGTCCGTCGCGCCGTTCGTCGGGCTGTTCGGCACGGTCTGGGGCATCATGAACAGCTTCTTCCAGATCGGCACCCAGCAGAACAGTTCGCTGGCGGTGGTCGCGCCGGGCATTTCGGAGGCGTTGTTCGCCACGGCCATCGGCCTGTTTGCGGCCATTCCTGCCGTCATCGCCTATAACCGGCTGAGCGCCAGTGTCGGCGGGTTCGAAGCGCGGTTGCAGCGGTTTGCGGACAAGGTGCATGCGCAGATCAGCCGGGAACTGGAGCGCGCCTGATGGCGATGGGGCTCAACACGTCGTCCCGTCGGGGTGGCAGGCGCGGATCGCGCCGCGCGCCGATGGCGGAAATCAACGTTACGCCGTTCGTGGACGTGATGCTGGTGCTGCTGATCATCTTCATGGTCACGGCCCCGCTGATGACCAGCGGCGTGCCTGTGGAACTGCCGGAAAGCCGCGCCAACGCGCTGGAACAGGACAAGGATCAGGTGACCATTTCCGTCGACGGTGATGGCTTCATCTACATCGATGATGGCATGGTCGATCCCGGCGGGTTTGCCGGCGCGCTGGAAAAGATCCAGTGCGCCGCACCTGATGCGCCGTCGATCACGCTGCGGGCCGATCGTTCGCTGGATTACGGCAAGGTGATGTCGGTAATGGGTGAACTGAACCGGGCCGGGTGCAACAGCATTTCGCTGGTCACCAACGGTTCAGTCGAAGCGCCATAGCGACTGGCCATGGCAGCACGCGCCACCTTTGCAACGGAAGAACGGCTGGGCCTGGGCCTGGCCGTGGCGGCGCATGTGGGGCTGGCGGCGTTCCTGGTGCTGTATAATCCCGCACCACTGGCCAAGCCGCCCGTGCCGGAACGGATGACGGTGAGTCTGGCGAGCGAAGTGAGCCTTACCTCCACGTCCCCGCAACCGGCGGCGGAGCAACAGGCCGCGATCGCGCCGGAACTGTCGCCAGAACCCGCACCTCCACCACCGGAACCCGCCGTGCGCGTGGAAGTGCAGCCCGTTCCCCCCAAACCAGTGCCTACGCGCCAGGCCGTGCAGCCTAGCCCGAAGCCGAGCGCCGCACCCAGCCCGAAGCCATCGGCCCAGCCCAGTTCGAAGCCCAGCCCGAAGCCATCCGCTGCATCATCGGCCAGCGCGGCCAAGCGCCCGACCGCGCCCGCCAGCCCGGCTGCACGTCCGGGTGGCAGCCGCATCGGATCGGATTTCCTCGCCGGGGCGGGGGCCAGCGAACGAACCACGGGCAAAGGTGCACCGGCGGCCACTTTCGGCCCGGCGGAACAGGCCGGGTTGCAGCAGGCGATCAACCGCCAGCTGAAGCCGCACTGGACCGCGCCGCAAGGCGTGGATGCGGAACAGTTGGTGACGGTGCTGAGTTGGGAACTGAATGCCGATGGCACCCTGAAGGGCCGGCCGGTGGTGGTCAGCCAGTCTGGCATCAACGATTCCAATCGCGCGCAGGCGCCGCTCCATGCGGAACGGGCCATTCGCGCGGTGCAACTGTCGGCACCGTTCACCCTGCCGCCGGAATACTATGACAAATGGAAGCGCATCCGCACTTGGCGCTTCGACAGGAGGCTTTGATGCACTTTCGTGCAAACGCGATCACCACCAGCCTGACTCTTGCGATGCTGCTGGCCGTGGCGAGCCCGACGCTGGCACAAACCGTCGCCGTCCCATCTGCAACCGGCCAGGCTGCTGCACCGGCGGCGGATGACGATGGCCTGAGCGGTTCCGTCACCGATGAAAGCGCGTGGCAGGATCTCGGCATTGCCATTCCCGCTTTCGCCACCAACCAGAACACGCCGACCCCGGCCAACGCGCAGGGCACAGGGGCGCTGGGTGTGGAACTGGCGCGGGTGGTGTTCAACGATCTGCGCAACAACGGCCTGTTCAAGCCCGCTGGGCCCGATGCCTTGCCGCGTCCGGCCTATGCCCAGATCACATCGCCCGCATGGGCGACGTGGAAAGGCCGTTCAGCCGAAATGCTGGTGCATGGTTATGTCCGCGCCAATGGCGATGGCAAGCTGACGGTTGGCTGCTATCTGTATGACGTCGCCTTGCAAAACGAACTGGTGCGCGAAGGTTGGGTGGTCGGCCCGGCGGAATGGCGGCGCGCGGCGCATAAATGCGCCGATCTGGTTTATGCCCGGCTGTCCGGGGAAAGTCCGTTCTTCGATTCCAAGATCGCCTATATTGCCGAAACCGGGCCGAAGGGCGCGCGGGTGAAGCGGCTGGCGATCATGGATTCCGACGGCGCGAACCACCGCTTCATCACCAACGGGCAATCGACCGCGCTGACGCCGCGGTATTCGCCCGACTATTCGAAGATCCTCTACCTCAGCTACGTCAATGGTTACCCGCGGATCTATGTCTATGACATCGGATCTGGCCGGCAGACGCTGGTGACCGACAATCGCAGCCCCACCTTTGCCCCGCGCTGGGCGCCGGATGGCAAGCACATCATCTATTCGATGGCGGTAGCGGGCAATACCGAGATCTATCGCGTGGCGGCCACTGGCGGGCAAAGCACCCGGTTGACCGACAGCCCCGGGCTGGACGTGGGCGGATCCTATTCGCCCGATGGCAGCAAGATCGTGTTCGAAAGCGACCGTTCGGGCAGCCAGCAGTGCTACGTCATGGATGCGGATGGTTCCAACCAGCGCCGCATCAGCTTTTTCGGCGGCCGCTGCGCCACCCCGGAATGGAGCCCGCGCGGTGATCAGATCGCCTTTACCCACGTGGTAGGCAACCTGCGCGTGGCGGTGATGAACCCTTCGGGCGGCAACATGCGGTATCTTACCGACAGTTGGCAGGACGAAGCGCCGACATGGTCGCCCAATGGCAGGATCGTGCAGTTCTTCCGCACCCAGCGCAATTCCGGCGAAACGTCGATCTGGCAGGTGGACCTTACCGGACGCAATGAACGGCGCCTGCCGACCCCTGTGGGGGCGTCCGATCCGGCCTGGGGCCCGGTTCTGCCGTGATCCCGGATCACCGAATGCTTTGAATTGCCTGCCTGATTGATTACGCGTTGCCATTGCCAATGAAAAAGGAGTCTGACGCATGAAGAAGACCGCCATCATCCTGACGGCCGCCAGTGCGCTTGCCCTTGGTGCCTGCGCCAAGAAGGCCCCCGTGGACCTGCCGCCGCCGCCCGTCAGCACTGAAACCACTGCCGCCACCTCACCCGCGGTCGAGCCTGCCGGCCCTACGCCGGGCACGCAGGAACATTTCTCGCAGGCGATGTCCGGCCGCGACACCATCTATTTCGATACGGATCGTTATAACGTCGACGCGGAAGATCAGGCTTCGCTGCAGACGCAGGCGCAGTACCTGCAGCAGTATCCGAATGTGCGCGCCACGGTGGAAGGCCACGCCGACGAACGCGGCACGCGCGATTACAATATCGCCCTGGGTGAACGCCGCGCGAATGCGGCCAAGAACTACCTCGTCAGCCTCGGTGTCGATGCGGCCCGCATCACCACGGTCAGCTATGGCAAGGAACGGCCGGTGGCGCTGGGTTCCAACGAAGAAGCATGGGCGCGCAACCGCCGTGCGGTTACGATCGTCCTGAACTGAACGATCAACCGCCCAGCGGCAAGCGGGCGGCAAATGCGGGCGCGGCGATACTCATCGTCGCGCCCGTTTCGTTGCGGGCGGACAGGCCATCATGCAGATGCACCGATCCCGGCGCGAACAGCGCGAGCGCCGACAGCGCGAAAACGGAAAATGCAGCGGCGACGGCCAATTGCCTG
Organism: Pseudomonadota bacterium; assembly: GCA_039804965.1. GTDB lineage: Bacteria > Pseudomonadota > Alphaproteobacteria > Sphingomonadales > Sphingomonadaceae > Croceibacterium_C. Next base: position 943 of record JBDLVD010000018.1, on the reverse strand, counting down.
GACACGGGAATTCCTCCGGTTCGATCAGCCTGCACTTAGGGCGCGATCGACATATTGCAATGCAGCATGAGCGGTTGCGACAAACTGTTACCGCTGCGGCCCGATGCGGGTTTCCGCCAGCCGCTTGCCACCCTATAGGGCGATGATGCTTTCGATCAGGTTTCCCCGGTGAGCCCGCCGCGCCGCTCCTCTGACTGGGGTTTCCCCCGCTGGCGTGGGTATGAAAGCAGCCGGGAGGCGGCACAGGTGCGTCTGTGCGACCGGCACGGCTGCACCGATCCGGGCACTTGCCCCGCACCCAAGGCACCCAACAGCCCCGACCGGTGGTATTTCTGCCAGCGCCACGCGGCAGAATACAATTCCGGCTGGGATTATTTCGCCGGGCTGGAAAAGGAAGAAGCCGAAGGCCGCGCGCGGAGCGAGGAACAGACCAACGCCGGTTACGCCCAATCGGCGCATTATGGCTGGGCAGGCAGCGGTGATGGCAGCCGCAGCGCCGATGAAATGCGCGCGCTGGAAGTGCTGGGGCTGGAAGCGGATGCCGATTTCGAAGACATTCGCAAGGCATGGCGTTCCAAAGCCAAGGAAGTCCATCCGGATGTGAAGCCGGGCGATGCCGCTGCGGCCAAGGCGTTTCAGGCGTGCCAGCTGGCGTACGAAATCTTGCGGCAGGCGGAAGACCGGCGCACGTGGCGGGGCTCATCGGCGGACTGACCGCCCCTGCCGCCTAGCCGATTTCGACGCGGTTTCGCCCGCTTTCCTTGGCCTTGTACAGGGCTTCGTCCGCCGCGCGCAGGGCATGGCCCATGTCCCCGTGCTTGAACACGTCGGTCAGGCCGACCGATATGGTCACTTCGCCAATCGGCTTGCCGGAAATGCGATCGACGAACCTGCGGGTGGCCATCCGTTCGCGCGCGCCGTCCAGCTGTTCCAGCACCTGACC
>JBDLVD010000017.1:0-22737 GCA_039804965.1 Pseudomonadota bacterium | reverse complement strand
CGGGCGGGGAGCAGCAGCGCGTGGCCATTGCCCGCGCGGTGATCTCGCGTCCGGAAATTCTCGTGGCGGATGAACCGACCGGCAACGTGGACCCGGAAATGGCGCTGAAATTGCTGCGCCTGTTCGAAGCCCTGAACCGCCTTGGCACCACCGTTGTCGTGGCGACGCACGATGTGCATCTGCTCAAGAAAGTGCCGGAATCGCTGATCATGCGGCTGGACAAGGGGCGGCTGGCGGATCCGACCGGCGCCTTGCGTTATCCCCCGCGCCGCGAAATGGCGCCGCAGTGAACGTGGCAGCCAATAGCGTGGTGGACCGCCCCGGCAGCCGCCGTGTCCGCGGGGAACGCGTGGGCATCGTGCCCAATGCGCGGCTGGCCGGGCCGATGCCGTGGGTGATCGCGATCATGATCGCGCTGACCATCATTGCCGCCGCCGCCGGCTTGTCGCTGAAAAACCTCGCACAGAATGCCCGGTCCGACATTGCCGGCAGCATGACCGTGCAACTGGTGGAAGCCGCACCCGTGCAGCGCGAAGCGCAGGCGCAAGCCGCACTGGCGCTGCTGTCCGCCCGCCGCGATGTGGCCGAAGTGCGCCGCGTACCCGATGCAGAATTGCAGGACTTGCTGGAGCCATGGCTGGGCCAGGCCATCGGCGCGGCGGATGAAGAAGCGATCCCGCTGCCCGCCATGCTGGACGTGCGGCTGAAAGGAACGATCACGCCTGAACGCCTCGATGCCTTGCATCACCAGCTGGCGGCGATTGCCCCTTCGGCGCGGATCGATGCGCAGGCCGGCTGGCTGGCCCCGGTGTTCAAGGCGATCGGTTCGCTGCAATTGCTGTCGCTGGGTTTGATTGCGCTGTTGGCGGCCACCAGCGCGGCCGCGGTCTGGTTGGCGGCGCGCAGTGCGCTGGGTTCCAACCGCGATACGATCGAGATCGTCCACCTGCTCGGTGGCACTGACGGGCAGATCGCGCGGTTGTTCCAGAATTCCATCGCGCTCGACGCCGCAATTGGCGGGGCTGCGGGGCTGGCGCTGGGGTTCGCCGCGATCGTGGTTTTGGGGCGGCAGTTCGCACAATTGGGATCGGGCATGATCGCCGGCGGCGGGCTGGGCTTGCTCGACTGGCTGCTGCTGGCCGCAATCCCTGTGGTGGGCGTGGTGCTGGCCACTTTGACCGCGCGGGTTACCGTGCTGCTGGCCTTGAGGCGGATGCTGTGATCCGCCGTTTGCTGTCTTCGCTGGTGGTGATCTGGGCGCTCGGCTTCCTGTGGTTTGCCGCTGCCTTGCCGCAGCCTGCGGGCGGCGAGAAGACCGATGCCATCGTGGTTGCCACCGGTAGCGGCGGGCGCATCCCGCGCGGGCTGGAGATGTTGCGGCAGGGCACATCGCCCAAATTGCTGGTGACGGGTGTCGATGCCGAAGTGAAACCGCGCGAATTTGCCGCCGAATACGATGTCAGCGCCCGGCTGATGAAATGTTGCGTCACACTGGGTTTCGCCGCGCTGGATACCCGTGGCAATGCGCGCGAAACGGCGGACTGGGTCGCACGGGAAAAAGTCGGCTCGATCCGGCTCGTCACTTCGGACTGGCACATGCGCCGCGCTGCGCTGGAACTGAAGGGCGCATTGCCCGCCAATGTCACGATCCTGCGCGATGCGGTTCATTCCAAACCGTCGTTCAAGATGCTGTTTCTCGAATATCACAAGCTGCTGGCCACCTGGCTGGTGCAGGCATGGCCCGGTTGACCAACGCATGACGATTATCCGCAACATCGCCTTCTGGATCATCTTCTACACGGGCAGCGTGGTCTATGTGCTGTCCGCGCTGGCGCTGGTGCGGATCAGCCCGGAAGGGCTGCGCCGGGTCGCCGATGGCTGGTCCGGGTATCATCGCGCCTGCGTGCGCCATATCCTGCGCATCCGCGTGGAAATCGAAGGTGCGCCGCTGGCCCAACCTGCCTTCTACGCGTTGAAGCACGAAAGCTTTTTCGAAGCGATCGACCTGCCCACGCTGCTGCCGCGCCCCGCGCCGTTCGCCAAGGTAGAACTGTTTTCCATCCCCGGCTGGGGCGCTGCGGCCAAGGCTTACGGCCTGATTGCGGTGGACCGTGATCAGGGGCCGAAAGCCTTGCGGAGGATGATTACCGAAGCGCGGGCCAGCGCAGCTGCCGGGCGTGCGCTGGCGATGTTTCCCGAAGGCACCCGTGTGCCGCACGGCGATCAGCCGCCGCTGAAAAGCGGGTTCGTCGGCATTTACAAGCTGCTGGGGCTGCAAGTGGTGCCGGTGGCCGTGGCCAGCCGCGACGTCTATCATCGCCGGTGGAAGAAGCCGGGCGTTATCCGCATCCGTTTCGGTGCGCCGATCCCGCCGGGGTTGGAACGCGAGGACGCCGAAGCCCGCGTTCATGCGGGGATCAACGCCCTCAACGCCTGATGCATCTATTCGGCGGGTGCATCACCCGGCAGCTTGCGGCCGAAATCGGGGCGATCATCGTCCTGCCCCAGCGCCACGATCGACCGGCGGATCGACCGGGTGCGGGCGAACAGGTCGAACATGGTTTCCCCGTCGCCCGCGCGGATCGCTTCGCGCATCAGCGCCAGATCGGTCAGGAACCGGTCCAGCATGTCCAGCACGCCATCCTTGTTGTGCAGGAACACGTCGCGCCACATGGTCGGATCGCTGGCGGCGATGCGGGTGAAATCGCGGAAGCCACCGGCGGAAAACTTGATGACTTCGCTGCGGGTCACTTCTTCCAGATCGCTCGCGGTGCCGACGATGGTGTAAGCGATCAGGTGCGGGATGTGGCTGGTGACGGCCAGCACCCGGTCATGATGCTGGGCGTCCATGGTTTCCACCATCGCCCCCAACGCTTCCCAGAAATCCACCAGCGCGGCCACGCATTCGGGTTTCGCGTCGGCAGGCGGGGTGATGATGCACCAGCGTTGCTGGAACATCGTGGCAAAGCCGGCGTCCGGTCCGCTGTGTTCGGTGCCTGCCACGGGATGGGCGGGAATGATCTCGCGCCCCGGCAGGGCCGCCGTCAGCACGCGCATGATCGATTCCTTGGACGATCCCACGTCGCTGACGATGCAGCCGGTTTTCAGGGCATCGGCGATGTCGCGCGCGACGGATTCCATCGCGCCCACCGGCACGCACAGGATCACCAGATCGGCATCGGCCACGGCATCGGACGCGGTTTCGCAGATCGTGCCTGCCAGCCCCAGTTCGCGCGCCCGCACGCGCACCTGCGGATCGCTGTCATAACCGTTGGTGGCAACGCCGGGCAGTTCGCTCGCCACGGCAAGGCCGATGGATCCGCCCAGCAGGCCAAGGCCGATGATGGCGACTTTTTCGATTTTCATCGCGCGGCCTCCGCAGCCTGGCGCAGGATCGCGGCGATATCATCCATCTGTTGGGCGGTGCCGATGGTGATTCGCAGGCCATGCGGCAGCCCCTGTCCCGGCAGGTGCCGCACGATATAACCGTGCTGCGCCAGCGCATTCAGCGCGGCCTGTGCGGACAGCGCCCCTTCGAACAGCACCAGCACGAAGTTCGCTTCGCTCGGCAGCGGGCGCAGGCCGTGGTTGCCCAGCGCCTCCACCGCTTGCACGAAGGCGGTGCGCACGGTGCGGTTATGGTCACGCGAATGGTTGACGAAGGCCTGATCGTTGACCGCCGCCAGCGCAGCCGCCTGTCCGGCCGTCGAAACGTTGAACGGCCCGCGCAAGCGGTTCAGCGCACCGATCAGCGCCGGTGCGCCGGTGCCCCAACCAACCCGTTCAGCCGCCAACCCATACACCTTGGAGAAGGTCCGCGTGACGAGCACGTTGCCATGCGCGGCAGCCAGTTCCAGCGAACCATCGTCATCGGCAGGCGCAACATATTCGCTATACGCCTGATCCAGCACCAGCAGCACGTCTGCCGGCAAGGCGGCGTGCAGCCGCGCCAGTTCGGCGCGCGCCATGTAACTGCCGGTAGGATTGTTCGGATTGGCGAGAAAGACCACTTTCGTGCGTGCATTCACGCAAGCGAGCAGGGCATCCACATCCGTGCCGTAATCGGCGTCGGGCGCTTCCACCGGGGTTGCCCCGCAGCGCCGCGCGGCGATTTCGTACAGCGAAAAGCCGTACCGGACATACAGCACTTCATCCCCCGGCCCGGCGAAGGCGCTGGCCGCAACGGTCAGCAATTCGCCCGAACCCGTACCGCAGACGATGCGCGCGGGATCGATGCCGTGGACGGACCCAATGGCTTCACGCAAGGCGGTGGAGTCCGGATCGGGATAGAGCGCGGGGCTGGGCAGGCCCTGATGCGCGGCCACCGCCGCCGGGCTGCAACCCAGCGGATTTTCGTTGGCGGACAATTTCACCAGCGGACGCCCGTCGGCGCCCTTGCTGCGGCCGGGGACATAGGCGTGGATCGCTTCGATCCACGGTTTCATCTGCGGCGCGGTGCGGGAATGGTTTTCGGTCACCCGCGCGCGCATAACGCTTCGTCGCAGCAATTGACAGCCCGGACGGTTGCGCCCAATCCCCGCAAACCGATGGCCAGCGTGCTTACCTCCACCAGTTCCAGCCTTGTGCTGCCGCAACCCCTTCCGCTTGATAGCGGCAAGGCGCTGGATGCGGTGACGATTGCTTACGAGACATACGGCACGCTGGCGGCTGACCGTTCCAACGCGATCCTGATCTTCCATGCGCTGACGGGCGACCAGTATGTCGCCAGCACGCACCCGATCACCGGCAAGCCCGGATGGTGGGAACGGATGGTGGGCCCGGGCCTGCCGATCGACACCGATCGTTTCCACGTCATCTGCGCCAACATCATCGGCGGGTGCATGGGGTCGACCGGCCCGGCATCGCCCGCACCCGATGGGCAGCCGTGGGCCATGCGGTTTCCCGTCATCACCATCCGCGACATGGTGCGCGCGCAGATGGCGATGCTGGATGCGATGGACATCGAGCGGCTCTATGCCGTGGTCGGCGGGTCGATGGGCGGGATGCTGGCCTTGAGCATGGCGGCAAATTTCCCTGACCGTGCGGATCGCGTGCTGGCGATTGCCACCACTGCGCGGCACAGCGCGCAGAACATCGCCTTCCACGAAGTGGGGCGGCAGGCGATCATGGCCGACCCCGACTGGCTGGCCGGCGATTACTATGGCTGCGCCCACGGCCCGGACAAGGGGCTGTCCGTTGCCCGCATGGCCGCGCACATCACCTATCTTTCCGAAGCGGGGCTGACGGAAAAGTTCGGCCGCCGGTTGCAGGATCGTGATGCCAAGAGCTTCGGCTTCGATGCCGATTTCCAGGTCGAAAGCTATCTGCGGTATCAGGGCATTGCCTTTACCGGGCGGTTCGATGCCAACAGCTATCTGTATATCACCCGTGCGATGGACTATTTCGATCTGGCCGAAGAACACGGCGGCCAGCCCGGTTCGCGCGGGCTGTCCGATGCCTTTGCCGCCAGCAAGGCGCGCTTCTGCGTGATCAGCTTCGATACCGACTGGCTGTATCCGACCAGCGAATCGCGCAGCGTGGTCCACGCGCTCAACGCCAATGCCGCCGCCGTCAGCTTCGTGGAATTGAGCGCGCCTTATGGCCACGACAGCTTCCTGCTGGATGTCCCTGCGCTGGACCGGGTGATCGAAGGGTTCCTGACGCGGTGATCGAACTGGATGACAATCCTGACCGGATCGACATCGATCGGGTGCATGGCTGGCTGGCGAGCAGTTACTGGTCGCCGGGGATCGAGCGCAGCCTGATCGAACGGGCTATTGCCGGTTCTCATGCGCTTGGCGCCTATCGCGGCGGGCAGCAGGTGGGCTTTGCCCGGGCCATTACCGATCATGCCACCTTTGCCTGGCTGGCAGATATCTGGGTGGACGAACCTGTGCGCGGGCAAGGCATCGGCCGATCGATGGTGCAGTGGTTTGTCGATCATCCGCGCTTTGCCGGTATCCGGCGAATCGCGCTGAGCACGTGGGATGCCCACGCGGTCTATGCCCAAATCGGATTCACGCCCTTGCTGAAGCCCAGCAATTACATGGAACGCCTCTCCGCCGCGGCGCGGGCAGGGCAACTGGCGGCCGCATGATGACCTTGCGCCCCGATCTTGCGGTCATTGCCAGCCACGTGCCCACAGGTGCGCGGGTGCTGGATGTCGGTTGCGGCGATGGCGCGTTGATGGCCGTGCTGCGCGATGAACGCGGCGTGGATGCGCGCGGGCTGGAACTGGATCCGGTGGACGTGGCCCGCTGCGTCAGCCGGGGGCTGTCGGTGATTCAGGGCGATGCCGATCGCGATCTGGCCGATTATCCCGATGGGGCATACGATTTTGCGATCCTGTCCCAGACCTTGCAGACCGCGCGGCGGCCGGACCTGATGCTGGACCAGCTGCTGCGGGTGGGGCGCCGCGCTTTCGTCAGCTTTCCCAACTTCGGATATTGGCGCGCACGCAAGTACCTGTTGCTGCACGGCCGCATGCCGATGAGCCGCCACCTGCCCGTCAGCTGGTACGAAACCGACAATATCCACCATCTGACCATCGCCGATTTCGAAGCCTTGCTGCGGGAAAAGGGCGTGCAGGTGGAACGCAGCTGGTTCTTCACCGACGATCGCGAAACCGGCAGCGTCGGGGCCAACTGGCGTGCGGAATATGCCGTCTATCTGGTGCGGCGGTAAGCGACCGGGCGCGCAAGATCGTGCGCCGCAGGGCCAGCCCACTTCGCTGACGGCCTAGGCAGGCCGGGCCAACTGTGAAATCATCCCGCCCGAGGCTGCCGACGAGAGCAGCCATGATGGGAAGACCGGGATGCATTCAGACGTTGCGGGGGCCGGCGCGCCGGCGGGGACATCTTCAGGCCGGTATCAGCTGCTGCTGGTCACCCTGCTGTGCATCAATTTCGGCATCCTGTTCTTTGATCGCAACGCGCTCAATTTCCTGATGCCCTATATCCAGCCCGATCTGGGGCTGAGCTATACCCAAGTGGGGATGCTGGGTTCGGCGCTGTCGCTGACATGGGCGCTGGCGGCCATTTTCGTCGGCTGGCTGTCGGACCGGCTGGCCCGGCGCAAGATCATCATTGTGGTATCGACCGTGCTGTTTGCCCTGTGTTCGGTCAGTTCCGGCCTTGCCACCGGCTTCCTGATGCTGCTGGGCGCGCGGCTGGTGATGGGGCTGTCTGAAGGCGGGGTGATGCCGCTGTCCCATGCAATGGTCGCGCACGAGGTCACGCCCGAGCGGCGCGGCATCGCGATGGGGGTGACGCAGAACCTGGGATCGAGCCTGATGGGATCCACCCTCGCGCCGCTGGTGCTGGTGCCGATCGCGCTCGCCTTCGGCTGGCGCCACGCCTTCTTCATCGCCGCCGCGCCGGCGGTGGTCTCGGCGCTGCTGATCTGGCTGTTCGTGATCGAACGCAAGCTGCCGCCCGCCCCGCTGCGCACCAAGGATGACCGCCCGCCGCTGTTGGAGGTGCTGGCCAACCGCAACGTGCTGGTGTGCTGCTTCATCGCGGTGGTGCTGGTCGCCTATCTCGTCACCACGTGGGGCTTCATGCCGCTGGTGCTGGTGCAGCTGCGGCATTTCGACGACAGCACCGCTTCCATGCTGATGGCGACGCTGGGCATTGCCAGCGCAGTGTGCAGTTTCCTGATCCCGTGGCTTTCCGACATCTTCGGCCGCCGCCCGGTGATGGCCGGGTTCACTTTCGTCGGCACGATCCTGCCCTTGGGCGCGATGTGGTACGATGGCCCGGCGTTGGTGCTGGGGCTGATCTTCTTCGTCGGCTGGATGTTCAACGGCATCTTCCCGATGTTCATGGCGACGGTTCCGGTCGAAAGCGTCAGCCCGGCGCAGGCGGCGACCGCGATGGGGCTGGTGATGGGCGTGGGCGAGATCGTCGGCGGAGTCGCCGCACCCTCTGTCGCCGGTGCGCTGTCCGATGCCTACGGCCTCACCGCGATGCTGTGGTTCCTCGTCGTGCTGGCGGTGATCGGCGGCACGGCCGCGCTGTTCCTCAATGAAACCGCCCCGCGCCTCGTCGCGCGGCGCGCAGCCCTCGCGAACTAGGAGAAAGACTCATGGCACGCCCCGATCCTGCCGACGAACTGGCAATGATGGACCTGATCTCGCGGTACTACCGCGCGCTCGATACCGGCGACACCGAAGGCTACCTCGACTGCTACACCCGCGACGGTGAAGTGGTGGAGGAAAGCGAGGCGCGCGGGATCGAGATCTGCAAGGGGCGCGAGGAAATCCGCACACTGGTGCTGAAGTTCCACGACCGGCCCGACTTTCCCGGCCACCAGCATCGCGCTTCCAACTTCATCTTCAACGACCTCGGCGGCGGCAAGTGGGAAGTGCTGAGCTACGCCATGTCGACCCACTTCCACCTTGGTGAGCCGCCGGTTGTCACCTGGTGCGGCCACGTGCGCGACGTGATGGCGCTGGAAGACGGCCTGTGGAAGATCGCGCAGAAGGAAATCCTGCCGTGGGCGGGCAAGGTGCTGGAGCGGTTCAGCAAACGCTGATCACGCTGTCATCCCGCGCGAGGCTCCACAGGCTTAGGCCGGCTGTTTGCGCGCGGGATACCGCCATGCTGGTCGGCAGCGATACGGTGACGAGCGTGGTGGCTCCGGCGCGGACGGCCTTCTCGACGATTTCGTAGGAACAGCGCGCGGTGGAGAGGATGAAGCCGTCCGCCGCGCTCACGCCCGCGCTGGCGAGAGCGCCGATCAGCTTGTCCATCGCGTTGTGGCGGCCGACATCTTCCCGCGCATGCAGGATCGCACCGTCCATGGCGCAAAAGGCGGCAGCGTGGGCGGCGCCGGTGGCACGGCCCATCGGCTGGTGATCGCGTAATTTGCCGAGCGCGGCGAACACCGCTGCGGGTTCCAGCACGGCATGGGGGCCAACCAGAGGCAGTGCACGGGCGACGGCTTCGAGGTTTTCGATCCCGCACAGCCCGCAGGAACTTTCCGCCACGCGTGTGCGGACCCGGTCCGTCAGCTGTTCGATGCCGAGGCCGGTCAACTGCGCGCGGACGATCCAGCCGTGTTCCACCTCCGCCACGTCCACGTCGGACAGGTCAGCGGGTGCCTTGGCGAGCCCTTCCGTCAGCGCGAAGCCGAGCGCGAAATCGGCCAGATCCGTCGGGCTGGCCATCATCACGGCATAGGACAAGCCGTTGAATTCCAGCGCCACCGGCACTTCCGGCACCCACTGGCGGGTGACTGAATCGGAAGTGCCGTCGCGGCGGTGTTCTACAGGTGCGCTCAAGCGGCCTTGGCGTCCGACTTCAGCTTTTCGATGGCCGCGCGGGCAATCGGGTCCAGCTCCGTCGGATCGTCGGCATAGATCGACGCCTTCATGCGCGGATCCCAGAACTTCCAGATGTGGACGGCGGTTTCCGCCACCGCTTCCGCCTCGCCGCGGGCGGCGAGGTTGGCGGCAATCTGGTTGGCCATGCGGCGCAGCTTGACGATATCCATTATTCCGCCGGCTCCATCTGGGTGTCGATGCGGCGCGAGCGGGTGGCCTGCGCGGCATATTCTTCCTGCCATTCGCTGGGGCCGTTCGACGGCGTTACCTGCACGGCGGTCACCTTGTATTCGGGGCAGTTGGTTGCCCAGTCCGAATTGTCGGTGGTGACGACGTTGGCTTGCGTGGTCGGGTGGTGGAAGGTGGTATAGACTACGCCCGGCGCCACGCGGTCCGTGACCTTCACGCGCAGCGTCGTTTCGCCCGAACGGCTGGCCAGACGGGCGAAATCGCCATCGAGCAGGCCGCGGTTTTCGGCATCGGTCGGATGCACTTCCAGCACGTCTTCGGCATGCCACGACACGTTGCCGGTGCGACGGGTCTGCGCGCCGACGTTGTACTGGCTGAGCACGCGCCCGGTGGTCAGCAGCAGCGGATAACGCGGACCGGTGCGTTCGTCGGTCGGGACATATTCGGTCACCACGAACTTGCCCTTGCCGCGCACGAAGCCATCGACGTGCATGATCGGGCTGCCCTGCGGTGCCTTGTCGTTGACCGGCCACTGCAGAGGTTCGCCGCTGTCGATGCGTTCCCACGAAACGCCGGCGAAAGTCGGCGTCAGGCGGGCGATTTCGGCCAGGATCTGGCTGGGGTGGGTGTAATCCCAGCCGCAGCCGATGGCATTGGCGAGCAGCTGGGTAACCTGCCAGTCTTCATAGCCGTTGGCCGGTTCCATCACCTTGCGCACCGGCTGGATCCGGCGTTCGGCATTGGTGAAGGTGCCGGTCTTTTCCAGGAAGGTGGAGCCCGGCAGGAACACGTGGGCGTAATTGGCGGTTTCGTTCAGGAACAGGTCGTGGACGATCACGCATTCCATCGCCGCGAGGCCGGCGGCAACGTGGTGGGTGTCCGGGTCGGACTGGAGAATGTCTTCACCCTGAATGTAGATCGCCTTGAAGCTGCCATCGACGGCGGCATCGAGCATGTTGGGGATACGCAGGCCCGGCTCCGCATCCAGCGACACGCCCCAGTCCGCTTCGAACAGTGCGCGGGTCGCTGCGTCGGAGATGTGGCGATAGCCCGACAGTTCGTGCGGGAAGCTGCCCATGTCGCAGGCGCCCTGCACGTTGTTCTGCCCGCGCAGCGGGTTCACGCCCACGCCGCGGCGGCCGATGTTGCCGGTGACCATGGAGAGGTTGGCAATCGCCATCACCGTGCTGGAACCCTGGCTGTGTTCGGTCACGCCAAGGCCATAGTAGATCGCGCCGTTGCCACCGGTGGCATAAAGGCGCGCGGCTTCGCGCAGGCTCTGCGCCGGAACGCGGGTCACGGCTTCGAGGAATTCGGGGCTATGCTTTTCGTCCGAAACGAAGCGTGCCCAATCCTGATATTCGTCCCAATCGCAGCGTTCGCGGATGAACGCGTCGTTGGCGAGCCCTTCGGTCACGATCACGTGGGCCAGGCTGGTCAGCACGGCCACGTTGGTGCCCGGCTGCAGCGGCAGGTGATGCGCGGCTTCGATGTGCGGGCTGCGCACCAGATCGATGCGGCGCGGATCGATCACGATCAGCTTCGCACCCTGACGCAGGCGCTGCTTCATGCGGCTGGCGAACACCGGGTGGCCATCGGTCGGGTTGGCGCCGATCAGCAGGATGACATCGGAATCCATCACGGAATCGAAATCCTGCGTGCCGGCGCTGGTGCCGAACGCGTTGGACAGGCCGAAGCCGGTCGGGCTGTGGCAGACACGGGCGCAGGTATCGACGTTGTTGGCGCCAAAACCGGCGCGGATCAGCTTCTGCACAAGGAAGGTTTCTTCGTTGGTGCAGCGGCTGGACGTGATACCGCCCAGCGCGCGTGCGCCGTGCTTGGCCTTGATGCCCTTGATCTTGTCAGCGGCGAAACCGATCGCTTCTTCCCAGCTGACTTCACGCCACGGCTGGTCGATGCTGTCGCGCACCATCGGCTTGGTGATGCGATCCTGATGGTTGGCGTAACCCCAGGCGAAGCGACCCTTCACGCACGAATGGCCGTGGTTGGCCTTGCCATCCTTCCACGGCACCATGCGGACGACCTGTTCGCCGCGCATTTCGGCGCGGAAGCTGCAACCCACGCCGCAATAGGCGCAGGTGGTGACCACGGCGCGTTCGGGCTTGCCGATGGTCTTGACGGTCTTTTCCTGCAGCGTGGCGGTGGGGCAGGCCTGCACGCAGGCGCCGCAGCTGACGCATTCGCTGGACAGGAAATCGTCCTTGGTCTGCCCGGCGCTGACCATGCTGGCAAAGCCCCGGCCGTCGATCGTCAGGGCAAGGGTGCCCTGCACTTCATCGCAGGCACGCACGCAGCGGCTGCACACGATGCACTTGCTGGCGTCGAAATCGAAATAGGGGTTCGAACTGTCGATGCCCATGCCGAGGTGGTTTTCGCCGGTGTAGCCATAACGCACATCGCGCAGGCCCACTTGCGCCGCGGTATCCTGCAGTTCGCAATCGTTGTTGGCGCTGCAGGTCAGGCAGTCCAGCGGGTGATCGGAAATATACAGTTCCATCACGCCCTTGCGCAGCTTGTCCAGCCGCGGGGTCTGCGTCTTCACCTTCATGCCGGGCATGACCGGGGTGGTGCAGGATGCAGGCGTGCCGCGCGCACCTTCGATTTCGACGAGGCACATCCGGCACGAACCGTATGCCTTCACGTTATCCGTGGCGCACAGTTTGGGGATCGATCCGCCGGTTTCCGCCGCCGCGCGCATCACGCTGGTTCCAGCGGGCACGGTGACATCGCGACCATCGATGGTGAGCGTCACCATCTCGTCCGAGGTGACTTCGGGCGTGCCGAAATCGTTCTGACGTTCAAATCCCATCATTTCGCTCCATCGCGGCCAGATCGGCCGGGGTGTTTATATTTGCAGGCGCAGTCTCGATCGCAACGGCTGTTGCGCCAATCGAGCCTGCGAAGGCAAGCACTGAATGCTTGCCCGTCCCTGCCAGAATCTGTTCCACCGCCGTTGCGGCACTGGCTGGCCAGTGGCCGATGACGGGCTGGCTGGCCAGATAGGCGGGGGCGGGGGAAAGCAGGTCCGGCAGATTGGCCGGCAAGGCAATCGAATCCACGCCGCAGGTCAGCACCGTAGCATAATCTTCGTCCAAAGCGTAGCGCAGCCCGGCGGCGATCCCGCCCAGCGGCCCCATGCCGGGGCGCGGCCAGTCGGGGATGCACGGGGCGGGGGCCACTTCGCGCCCGGCCACGATCACGAAATCGCACCAGCCCGCCAATGTATCCACCGCCCGCGCGATCAAGGTGCGGCCGTGCAGTTCCGCCAGCGCCTTGTCGCTGCCGAAACGGCTGGACAGCCCGCCCGCCAGGACCACGCCGAGGATCATGCGCCTGCGCTCACTCCGCCGGTTCCGCGACCTTTGACTGCACGAAATCTTCCGGCCAGTTCTTCAGCGCGCTCATCACCGGATACGGCGTGAAGCCGCCCAGCGCGCACAGCGAACCGAACTTCATCGTGTCGCACAGGTCCGTCAGCAGGGCGATGTCCTGTTCCGGCAGGCGGCCTGCGTCCTTGGGCGCATTGTGCATCTGCGGGGCCAGTTCGATCACGTCGCGCGGACGGGTCACGCCCTTGCCGCCGGATGCGCGGATGCGGTCGATCAGTTCGACGCCGCGGGTGGATCCGATGCGGCAGGGCGTGCACTTGCCGCAGCTTTCCGCCGCACAGAATTCCATCGCGAAACGGGCCATGCCGCCCATGTCCGCCGTATCGTCGAACACGGTCAGCCCGGCGTGGCCGATCAGCGCATCGACCGCGGCATAGGCTTCGTAATCGAAGGGGATGTCGAACTGGTCAGGGTGCAGATAGGCACCCAGCGGGCCGCCGACCTGCACGGCCTTGACCGGGCGGCCGCTGGCGGTGCCGCCGCCGATCTGGTTCACCAGTTCGCCCAGCGTGATGCCGAAGGCCACTTCGTACAGGCCGCCATGCTTGATGTTGCCGGCCAGCTGGATCGGCATCGTGCCCTTGGACCGGTTGACGCCGAGGCTGTCATACAGGCTGGCGCCGCCTTCGGTCAGGATGTGCGGGATGGCCGCCAGCGTCAGCACGTTGTTGACCACGGTCGGCTTGCCGAACAGGCCCTGCAACGCAGGCAGCGGCGGCTTGGCGCGCACTTCGCCGCGCTTGCCTTCGAGGCTGTTGAGCAGGCTGGTTTCTTCACCGCAGACATAGGCGCCCGCGCCCATCCGCACTTCGCAGCGGAACGGGGCGATGATGCCGGCGCACTGTGCCAGCGCATCGTTCAGCTTGCGGATCGCGTCGGGATATTCGCTGCGGCAATAGATATAGCCCTGCGTCGCACCCACGGCTTCGCCGGCAATGGCCATGCCTTCGATCAGCTGGAAGGGATCGCCTTCCATCACCATGCGGTCGGCAAAGGTGGCGCTGTCGCCTTCGTCGGCGTTGCAGACGATGTATTTCTGGTCGGCCACGGCGCCGGCCACGGTTTTCCACTTGATCCCGGCGGGGAAACCCGCGCCGCCACGGCCGCGCAGGCCCGATGCCAGCACTTCGGCCACGATCGCTTCTGCACCGACCGCGCGGGCGCGCTTCAGCGCAACCCAGCCGCCGGTGGCAGCGTAATCATCAAGGCTGGTCGGGCGGGTGCGCCCGGCGCGGCTGAAAGTCAGCCGCTGCTGGCCCTTGATGAACGGATGATCGGCAATCACGCCAACGGCCTTGGGGCTGCTGCCGTCAAGAATGGCGTCGACATCGGCCAGCGTTGCCGGGCCAAAGCCGTTCCCGTCCACGTCCACCAGCGGTTCCAGCCAGTGCATGCCCCAGCTGGAGGTGCGGTGCACTTCGTGGCCCTTGGCGGCGAAAGCGGCGGCCAGCGCGTCGGCGCCCAGTGCGCGGGCGAGCGCATCGTCGGAAATACGGATAAGCATCAGGCGTTCTCGATCACTTGGGCCAGGGCATCGGCGTCCAGCCGCGCGTGCAGCGTGTCACCCACGCGCGCATTCGGGCCGGAACTGCACAGACCCAGGCAATAGACGGTGTGCAGCTTTACCCGTTCCCCGGCAGCAGCGCGGGCGCTGTCCATCAGGCTTTCCACGCCGCGAGCCTTGCAGCTTTCCGCGCGGCAGATCTGCACCACGGGGCGCGGATCGGCGGTGGGCGTGAAATCGTGATAGAAGCTGACCACGCCATGCACTTCTGCCCGGCTGAGGTTCAGCGCGGCAGCGATGATCGCTTCTGCTTCCGCATCGACGCAGCCGAATTCGGCCTGCACGTCATGCAGGATCGGCAACAGCGGCCCTTCCTGCGTGGAATGGTGTGCGAGAATCTCTGCGATCCTCTGGTCCTTGGTGCTCAACGCTTCAGCCTTTCCGCGTGCCATCCGATATGTTCATGCATGAAGGTGGATACGAAATAATAGGAGTGGTCATACCCCTCCTGCATCCGGATCGTGGCGGCCATATCCACATTGCGGCACGTTTCGTCCAGCAAATGAGTCTTCAGCTGTTCAATCAGGAAGTTGTCGGCCGCCCCCTGATCCACCAGCAGGGCCGGCAAACGCGCCCCGGCAGCGATCAGCGCGCAGGCATCGTACTGCGCCCAAGCGGCCTTGTCCGGCCCCAGATACCCGCCCAGCGCCTTTTCCCCCCACGGGCAGTTTATGGGGCTGACAATGGGGGAAAAGGCGCTGACCGAACGGAATCGATCCGGGTTGCGCAAGGCGATGGTCAGCGCGCCGTGGCCGCCCATGGAATGGCCGGTGATGCCCTGCCGCGCCATGTCGACCGGGAAATTCGCCGCGACCAGTTCGGGCAGTTCGCGTTCGATATAGGACCGCATCCGGTATTGCCCGGCCCACGGTTCCTGCGTCGCATCGACGTAGAACCCGGCGCCCTTGCCGAAATCGTAGGCTTCGTCATCGGGCACATCGTCCCCGCGGGGGGATGTGTCGGGCGCGATCAGGATCACGCCATGTTCGGCGCAGGCGCGGCGATATTCGCCCTTTTCCATCACGTTGGCGTGGGTGCAGGTGAGGCCGGAAAGATACCAGACCACCGGCAGCTTCGCCCCCGGCGCGTGATCGGGCACGAACACCGCGAAAGTCATCTCGGTGCCGGTTTCTGCCGACTGGTGGCGATAGACGCCCTGCGTGCCGCCGAAACTGCGGTTGGTGCTGACGGTTTCCATGGACTGGCCCAAACCCTTTTCGCTCGTTTCCGGTCTGCTCAAATACTGGCAGGACGCCCGGCCGCGATGCGGCGGGGCGTCCTGTCGCTTGCCTGACCCGTGGCGCACCCGCAGGCGCGTTACCGGTCAGGTATTATCCACGCGCCTTCAGACGTTGCAGAAGGCGCACAGCTTGTTGCCGACGGGATCGCGCAGATAGGCGCCATACATCGCCTGATCGCCGTGATCGCGGCGGCCCGGTTCGCCATCGCAGGTGCCACCATTGGCCACGCCCGCCGCATGCCAGGCATCGATCATGGCCGGGCTTTGCGCCTTGAAGCCGATGGTACCGCCATTCGCATGAGTGGCGGCATCACCATCGCGCGGCGTGCCCACGGCGAACATGCCGGTTTCGGGCGAGCCATAAAACGCGCGGCTTTCCATCCGCTGCCCCGGCACGCCCAGCACCCCGAAGGTCGCGTCATAGAACGCGATCGACTGGTCCGGGTTATTCGCGCCCACCATCACATGGCTGAACACCATCGCGGTTATGCCTTTTCGCCGGTGTTGGGCGTGAAGACGCAAACCTTGTTGCCATCCGGATCGCGCAGATAGGCGCCATACATGTTGCCCGGCGATGCGGCGCGGAAGCCCGGTTCGCCTTCGCAGGTGCCGCCGTTGGCAAGGCCGGCTGCGTGCCATGCATCGACGCTGGCGTAATTGGCGGCCTTCAGGCCCAGCGTGTGGCCGTTGGACACGTTCGCCGATTCGCCGTTGGCGGGCTTCGCGATGATCAGGCTGCCTTCGGCCGAAGGATAGACCGTGCCGTGCGGCAGCGGATGCCCTTCCACGCCCAGAACGCCCATGGTGGCGTCATAGAACTTCCGGCTGGTGGCGATGTCGTTGGTGCCCAGGAATACGTGATTGAACATGGCTCTCTCCTTAGTTTGGTGCGGCCGTTGGCCGGTCAGAAGACCACGACGCTGCGGATGCTTTTGCCCGCATGCATCAGGTCGAACGCGGTATTGATGTCTTCAAGACCCATGACGTGGGTAATCATCGGATCGATCTCGATCTTGCCGGTCATGTACATGTCGACGATCTTGGGCACGTCGGTGCGGCCCTTGGCTCCGCCAAAGGCAGTGCCGCGCCAGTTGCGGCCCGTCACCAGCTGGAACGGGCGGGTGGCGATTTCCTTGCCCGCTTCGGCCACGCCGATGATGATGCTGGTGCCCCAGCCGCGATGGCAGGCTTCCAGCGCGGTGCGCATCACGTCGGTATTGCCGGTGGCATCGAAGGTGTAATCCGCGCCGCCGTCGGTCATGGCGACAATCGCCGCCACCACGTCTTCACGGCTCATCCCGCGGGTGTTGAGGAAATGGGTCATGCCGAACTTGCGGCCCCATTCTTCGCGGTCAGGGTTGATGTCCACGCCCACGATCATGTTGGCGCCGGCAAGGCGGGCGCCCTGAATCACGTTCAGGCCGATCCCGCCGAGGCCGAAGACCACGACATTGTCGCCCACCTGCACCTTGGCGGTGTTGATCACCGCGCCAACCCCGGTGGTCACGCCGCAACCGATGTAGCAGGCGGACTGGAACGGCGCGTCTTCGCGGATCTTCGCCACGGCGATTTCCGGCAGCACCGTGAAGTTGGAGAAGGTGGAACAGCCCATGTAGTGATAGATCGGCTGGCCCTTGTAGGAAAAGCGCGTCGTGCCGTCCGGCATCAGGCCCTTGCCCTGCGTGGCGCGGATCGCGGTGCACAGGTTGGTCTTTCCCGAAAGGCAGCTTTTGCACTGGCGGCATTCGGGGGTGTAGAGCGGGATTACGTGATCGCCCGGCTTCACCGAAGTGACACCGGCCCCCACTTCCCGCACCACGCCCGCGCCTTCGTGGCCCAGCACCGACGGGAAGATCCCTTCGGAATCCAGCCCGTCCAGCGTGTAGGCATCGGTGTGGCAGATGCCGGTGGCCATGATTTCCACCAGCACTTCGCCAGCCTTGGGGCCTTCGAGGTCAAGCTCGACGATTTCCAGCGGCTTCTTGGCTTCGAAGGCAACGGCGGCGCGGGTTTTCATTATCGGTATACTCCGGTCAAACGGGTGCGGATCAGTCGATCGGCTGGTGGTCGGGAACGATGCTGAGCATTTCGGCGTCCGCATCGCGCAGCGGCAGCAGGAACACCAGCAGCGAACCGACGATCGCGCCGATCGACATGATGGCAGAGACAGTCAGCAGGTGCTGGTTGCCGCCACCAAGGGCGCTGAACAGGAACCCGGCGATGATCGGCGAACCGGCAGCCCCGGCGCGGCCCACGCCCAGCACGAAACCGGTGCCGGTGGCACGGGCAAAGGCGGGGAAGCCACGTGCGAAGGCGGCATAGTAACCGACGATTGCGGCGTTGAGGAAGAACATCGTCAGGAACGCGGCAATGCGCCAGCCCCACAGCGTGTCGCTGCCCATGCCGAACGCGGCCACGGCGGCGGAACCGAGAACGGCCACGGTGATGGTCGGCCCCTTGATGTCCCACTTCTTCAGCAGGAAACCGAACAGGAACCCGCCCACTGCGCCGCCGACATTGGCCCAGGTCAGCGTGCTGGCGGCCTCGGGCTTGGTGAAGCCGTCATCCGCCACGATCTGCACCGCGAACTTCAGGATGTAATAGAAGGTGATGGTGTGGAACAGATAGCCGAAGGCCAGCAGCAGCGTGACCGGGCGCAGCCGCGGATTGGACAGGATTTCCGTCACCTTGGGCTTGGCCACTTCCGGGTTCAGCGGGGGCAGCGCATCGATCGCGGGCTGGCGGAATGCGCGCAGCGACTTGTTGATCTTCTCCAGCGCGCCGGCCGGGCGGCGGGCGGCGAAGAATGCGGGCGTTTCGGGCACCAGCAGCATCACCAGCGGGATCATCACTGCCGTCACCGTGGCGCCGAACAGGAACACCGCGCGCCAGTCATAATCGACCAGCAGCCAGCTTTGCGCGGCGAAGCCGCCGATCACGCCGCCGACCGGATAGCCGATCACATACAGCGCCATCGCCAGGCTGCGCGATGCCTTGCTGGACACTTCCGCAGTCACCGCGTTGGTCGCGGCCAACATGCCGCCGATGCCAAGGCCGGTGATGAAACGCCACATCGACAGCGGCCACACCGCGTTGGCGGCATGGGCCATGTACATCCCCACGGCCATGACCGCGAGGCACAGCAGCATCGATGGCTTGCGTCCGATCCGGTCGGCAAGGCCGCCCAGAATGACGGAGCCGAAGCCCATGCCGATCAGTTCGGCCGAAAGCATCACGCCCAGTTCGGAACGGGGGATGCCCCATTCTTCGGTGATGCCCGGCGCGGCAAAGGCGCTGGACAGGACGTCGAAACCATCAAGCGCGTTGAGGAAGATCATCAGGATGATGACTATCCATTGCCGCGTGCCCATCGGGTTGTCGTCGATCACCTTGATGGGGTTCGTGCCCCCCGCCGGTCCTGCCATTTTTATAGATCCTCTCGTCTGCGCGCTCTCATTCGTGGATTCGCGCCAGCATTTCCACCAGATTCTTGATTTCGTCCGCCGTGAAGCGGCTCTTCAGCCATGCCTCGTGCTGGGCAATGCAGTGCTTTGCCTTATCCAGCGCCGCTTCGCCCGCATCGGTCACGAACAGGGCCTGCTTGCGCCCGTCGAGGTCGGACCGTTCGCGGCGCATGTAATTGCGTTCCTGCAAGCGGTTGACGATGGTCATGGTGGTGGCGCGGTCCATCCGCAGCCTTTGCCCCAGTTCGACCTGCGAAATGCCCGGCTGTTCGCTGACCAGCCACAGGGTGGAAACCTGCTTCTGCGTCAGGTCCAGCGTGGCGAAGGTTTCGGTGAAGTGGCGATAGACCGCGCCGTGGGCCAGCCGGATGTGGAAACCCACCACGCCATCCAGCCCGCCGAGATCGTCAGACTTGTTCTCGGTCAATGCAGGCACTGCGGCCACGCCCCAATCCTTACCCATGCGTCTTGTGTAATCGTTAGTAGAGCATACAATCTGGCGCAAGGAGAGGAACCCGATGAGCCATTTTCCCGAAACGCCTGCCTTTACCGGTTTCAACACGCCGAGCCGGGTGGAAGCGGACATTGCCGACCTGCAGCATACCGGCACCATCCCGGCGGAACTGAACGGCGCGTTCTATCGCGTGCAGCCCGATCCGATCTTCCCGCCCATGCTGGGCGATGACATTGCCTTCAACGGCGATGGCAACATCACCCGGTTCCACATCCATGACGGGCAGGTCGATTTCCGCCAGCGTTACGCGAAAACGGCCAAGTGGCACGCGGAGCACGAGGCAGGGCGCGGGCTGTTCGGGATGTATCGCAACCCGCTGACCGACGATCCCTCCACCAAGGGGATGTATCGTTCCACCGCCAACACCAATGCGTGGATCTACGCCGGCAAGCTGTGGGCGATGAAGGAAGATTCCCCGGCGCTGCTGATGGATCCCGTCACCATGGAAAGCGCGGACTTCGAAACCTTCGAAGGCGCGATGAAGAGCCAGACCTTCACTGCCCACCCCAAGATTGATCCGAAAACCGGCAACATGGTCGCCATCGGCTATGCCGCCAGTGGCCTGTGCACCGACGATGTCAGCTACATGGAAGTGGCGCCCGACGGTTCGCTGGTGCGCGAAAAGTGGTTCAAGGTACCCTATTACTGCATGATGCACGATTTCGGCATCACCGAGGATTACCTCGTGCTGCACATCGTGCCCAGCATCGGCAGCTGGGAACGGCTGGAACAGAAGAAACCGCATTTCGGTTTCGACACCACCATGCCGGTCTATCTGGGCATCATCCCCCGCCGCGATGATCTGAAGCAGGAAGACATCCGCTGGTTCAAGCGTGACAACTGCTTTGCCAGCCACGTGCTGAACGCGTGGCAGGAAGGGACCAAGGTCCACTTCGTGGTGCCCGAAGCGCAGAACAACATGTTCCCCTTCTTCCCCGACGTGCATGGCGCACCGTTCAACGGCGCGCAGGCGATGAGCAAGCTGACCCGCTGGACCGTGGACATGTCGAGCAATGGCGAAGACTTCGATTCCGTCACCCGGCTGACCGATACCGCATCCGAATTCCCGCGCATCGACGATCGCTTCACCGGGGTGAAGACGCGTTATGGCTGGGGTCTGGAAATGGACATGAGCCGCCCGTGCGAACTGAAGGGCGGCAGCGCCGGCGGGTTCCTGATGAACTGCCTGTTCCTGAAGGATCTGGAAACCGGTGCGGAACAGCATTGGTGGTGCGGCCCGGTATCCAGCCTGCAGGAACCCTGCTTCGTCCCGCGCAGCAAGGATGCGCCCGAAGGGGACGGCTGGATCGTGATGGTCTGCAACCGGCTGGAAGACCACCGCAGCGATCTGCTGATCTTCGATGCGCTCGACATCGAAAAAGGCCCGGTGGCCACGGTCAACGTGCCGATCCGCCTGCGTTTCGGCCTGCACGGCAACTTTGCCCGGGCAGAAGACATCGGCCTCGCGGCCTGAAACGAACAACCCCCTCCTGCGCGCAGGAGGGGGTTTTCATCGCGCCGATCCTATTCGGTATAGGCAGCGCGCAACTGGCGGATGTCCTGCGCGGTCAGGCCGATTTCGGCTTTCAGGAACCCATCGACAGAACCCCAGCGGGTATCGATTTCTTCCAGAGCCCCTTCCAGATAGGCCCGGCCTTCCTTCGTTTTCAAAGGTTGCGGCACGGCCGCGCCCGGCGCGTTCTGATACCCGGCGAACATGCGGGCCGTGGGGTTCGCTGCGGCCTGTTCCGGGCTGATCCGCGGCATTTCGTACTGCGGCCGGCGATAGGTGGTCGACAGATGATAGTCGGCCAGAATCGTTTCCCGCGGCACGCCCAGCGCCGCCAGCACGATCGCACTGGTCACCCCGGTGCGGTCCTGTCCGGCGGAGCAGTGGTACAGGATCGGTCCCTTGTTCAGCAGCAGATCGGAAAACACGATCTTGAGCTGCGGGGCAAGGAAGGCGGGCATGTTATGGTACAGCCCGATCATGTCGATGCTGCCCGCCGCGGCCGTGGGCATCATCGCCTGCATTGAATAGTCGATGGCCGTGTACCGGATCCCGGTCAGCCGGGTGGGAGCCAGAACCCGTTCTTCGCTGGAGCGCAGATCGATCATGTCGACCAGCCCCAGCCCCTTGATGCGGGCAATGTCGCTGTCGGTCACCATCGGAGTGGCGCCAGCGCGATAGATGCGGCCCCACCGCACATGGTGGCCATCGGCCGTGCGATAACCGCCGATGTCGCGGAAATTGGATCCCTGCGCCAGCGGCAGAACCCGTTCCGCCACGCGTGTTACCTGCCCGCTGCGCACGTCGCGCAGCAGGACATAGGTGCGCTGCGGCCCGTCGGCGGGCAGCAGTTCCTGCCCGTCGCTGTCAGCGCCCGATATCAGCGTGGCGGTCCGCGGCGTCGCGTCCGCCCGCGCGGAAACGAACACGTCCACCGGCCGGTTGCCGGAACCGCCATCAGCCCAGCGCACCGTGGCTGCACCCGTCTGGTCCCGTTCCACCCGGGCATCGAGTGGCTGCGCGCCATGCGCGGCCACCGATGCGCCGGATACCAGCAGGCCAGTCACCACTGGCAGCATGATCATTCTGGTCAGAGTTTTCATCGCCATGGTTTCCTTACATCTGCACGCTGAATTCGACGCCATAGGTGCGCGGTTCGTTGAAGATGCCGGTGCCGCCCGACAGCGTGCTGTATGAACGGTAGAAGGCGTGCTGTTCGTCCAGCAGGTTGCGCGCCCACAGGGCGACGGTCACGGCTTGCCCGTTATCGCCGACCTGAATGTTGCTGAGGGCGATGCGGCCGTTCACGATGAACGAACTGTCGCCCTTGGGCTGCACGGCAGTGACCTTGCCGGTAGCGGTGTCGAAGCCGGGATCGGTGTAGTTGGCGTAGAACCCGTCAGCATAGTTGGCATCAAGGTGCAGCGTCAGGTCGAAGCCCTTCATTTCAGCCGAATAATCCAGCCCACCGCTGACCGCATTGCGCGGGGTGTAGATCGCATAGATCGGCACCGCGAAGGG